>NZ_LS991952.1:327136-654272 GCF_900476085.1 Mycoplasmoides gallisepticum | reverse complement strand
TACGATTACAGTTGTTTGCAAGCTAGGCATTAGACCCTATCAGGTATGTTTAATGGCTCAAAGCATGATCTATTATGAATTGTCGCGCTGGGATGATCATCATCCGTATTTTATCAATGTAATTATTAAAGAAATTAAAGGATAGATTTTTTTATGGCTTCAGATACATTAACTACCAAGCAACTTCAATCGATGTTCATTGAAGGTTATAATGTGATTTTTAATCGTTATGAATACATTAATAACCTAAATGTTTTCCCCGTACCTGATGGTGATACGGGAACAAATATGAAGATCACTACTAAAGGTGGTGTGGATGCGATTAGTGATCTAGAGTTTAATTCATTACAAAGCTTGGGCAAGGTATTTGCGACTGGGCTTTTTATGAACGCTTGTGGGAACTCGGGGGTGATTTTTAGCCAGATCATTAAAGGGTTTACCAAATCATTACCTGATGGTGATGAAGTTGGGATTAAGCAGTTAATCAATTCGTTTAAAGAAGCTAAAGAAGTTGCTTATAGTGTGATCCAATCTCCGGTTGAAGGGACGATCTTAACTGTAGTTAGATTAACAGCAGATCAGCTTGTGCAAAAACAAGATGAGATCAGTTCAGTTGAACAATTATTTGAGTTGGCAACTGAGTTTGCTAAAGATGCTCTAAAGCAAACCCCCAAAATGTTACCAGCATTAAAGTCAGCTAATGTTGTTGATTCTGGCGGGTTTGGTTTAGTTTCATTCCTAGAAGGAATGTTGACTGAACTGACTAAGGATTTTTCTAGACTTAATAATGATAAGCAGTTCGTTAATAAGAAAGCTTTATCATCTAAAGCTGAACAAGAACTAGTTGAAGAAGGGCACGGTTATTGTACGGAGTTCTTATTAAAACTTGGACTAAAAGCAAAAGATGATCAAACTAAGATCAAATTTAACGAAGAAAAGTTTAAGAAAGAGATTAGTAAAGACGTTGAATCTTTAGTTTTAATCAACGATAAAGAAGAAGGGATCGTGAAGCTTCACGCTCACACTTTAACACCTGATTTGGTCTTAAAACATGCTCAACCTTATGGTGAGTTCTTAAAAGTTAAGATCGAAAATATGAACAAACAGGTTACTGAACGTAAGCAAGATGATAGTAACCTGGGTCAATTAGCAAACAAACCGATCGATCTTTTAATGGATATTGATCTATCTAAGATTAAGGACTTTAAGACTGAAACAGCTATTATTGCCACTGTTCCTTCAAGAGTTCTTGGTAAGATGATCGTGCAAAACTATGATGTTGATCAGTTTATTGATACTTCAGCTACAGGTAATCCTACGATCAAAGATTTCGTTAAGAATATCTACAGTGTTAAATCTAAGAATGTGATTATCGTTGTTGATGATACGAATTTATTATTATCAGCTAAAGAAGCGATCGCATTATTAAAAAAACATATTAATTGCGAATTGATCTCATGTCAAAACTTCATTGAAGCACTAAGCGCGATCAGTGGTTACATGCGTTCTGATAGCTTAAAAAGTAACGTTAAAGTTTTACATAAGATAATTAAATCAACGGGATCAGCTTTCATCTCAACATCAGTAAAAAACATTAAATATCCTCATCTCCAAGTTCACAAAGGTGATTACATTGGGGTAATGAAAAAAAAAATTATCGTCAGTGATAGCGATATTTACAAATGTTTACTAGATACAGTAGCCCAACTGATCGATGAAGTAAAAAAACCCGAACTAGTTTTAATCATCTATGGTAAGAACACTTCAAGTTCAGAAGTAAGAACGATCGTCAAACTGATCTCAGAGAAGTTTGGAATCTATTGTGAAGCGATCAACGGATCACAAAAACTATATCAATATTACATAGGTGTGCAATAATGTTTAGGATCGCGGTTGATTGTATGGGTTTTGAAAACTCAGTTAGTGAAGCTGTTAAAGCAGTAATTAAATACGCAAAAAAGCACAAAGACTTATCCTTTGTTTTGGTTGGTGATGAAAATCAGATCCGACCGCTTGTTGAAAATAAGAAATACTTGAATTATCGAATCGTTCATACTACAAATGAGATTGGTATGAGCGATTCGGTTTTAACTGCTTATCGCAAAAAAGATAGTTCAATGTACCTAACGATTGAACTATTAAAAAACAACGAAGTTGACACCATTATATCAGCTGGATCATCAAGTGCTTATGTTGCTTTAACATACAATTTAATCGGCAAGATCCACCATAAGATTAAAGTGGGATTCATGTCATATGTGCCAACAGTCACCAAAAGGGGATTCTGATTCTTAGATGTTGGTGCTAATAAAGAATATCTTGGTGAAGAACTGTATTATCTAGGTAAGATGGCTAATACGTTTATTACTAGTGTTTTTAATTATCAACCTCGATTAGGTGTGCTTAATATTGGGGCTGAAAAAAATAAGGGATTTGAATACCACCAAGTTGTTTACAACCTATTAGAAAATGATAAGACCGTAGATTTTTTAGGGTTTATCGAACCACGTGGATTGATTAAAGGTGAATGCGACCTATTAGTTAGTGATGGTTACTCTGGTAATTTAGTGCTTAAATCATTAGAAGGAGCACTGAAATCTGTTGGTAAAATTTTAAAGAAAAATTATAAAATAAACCCACTGGGAGCTTTGTTCTCAGCGAACGTTATTTATCAAATTACTAAAACATTTGATTATAAAAATAATGCTGGTGCTGTCGTGTTAGGACTAAACAAATTAGTTTTAAAAACTCACGGATCAGCTGATGCTAAACAATTTTATTCAACAATTCGTTTAGCGCACGAAAGTTTATTAAATAATTTAATTGAAAAAATCACAAAAGAATGTTCGACTTTTTTGAATTAAATTAATTAGTAAATTCTAATCCAACTTATTTAAGATTTATACAAAAAGCATTAATGCTATTTCTTATATGGAAAATTTAGAGAAAAATACTAAAAAGAAGATCAAAAAACCAAATAATTTTAAAAAAAATAATAAAGATAAAACCGAAGAACTTAAAGACAAGCCGACACCGCGGATGTTTAAGATGACGCCTAAATCTAGTAAATTTTTACATCAATTAGGTGTTACTGGAAGAAAGCACACAGAAAAACCCGTGCCGTTAAATGATCCTGATTATGAAAAGAAGATTAGAGAAATCCAAGCTAAGGAAGCTAAAAAAATCAGATCAGATGAAGTTGTAAACAATAATTCTAAGAAACAAAATAATAATAAGCAAGCTAAGAAAAAAGCTAATAAAAACAAAAAACAAAAAGGGAATAATAACAACTTCCAAAATAACAAAAAACCAGAGAATTGAAAGCAAAAACCAGCAGCTAATAATCAAGTAAAGGCTATCCCTAATTCTGAAAAATCTACGGCAAAAACAGCTATAAATTTAATTATTAAGAGAACTTTTGAAACATTAAAACAAAATAATTTAATTGCTCCTAATTTAAAGCAAAATCCCAATAAAAAAGATAAGCCGCAACAGCCAAATGTAGCTGCTAAAAATAATAACCAAAAAGAAGTTAAAAAACCATATAATAATTTTGTAAATAATCAAAAAAATCACAACAAGAACAATGCTGGTAATAAGGGCGATAATAAACAACCAACAAAACCTTTAAACCAATCAAAATTATCTAAGAGCACGATTGTAGAATTACCTTTTACTCCCAATTTTACAAGTAACCAACCAAAACCTACTCAAAAAGAAGATTCTAAAAAAGTTAAAGCTAAGAAAGCTGAAAATTCACAACCACAAGAGTCTAATAAACAAGTAAAAAAATTAGAAGTTAAAACCAACCAACAAAAACAAGATCAAACTAAAAAAAAGCAACCGAAAGAAAATAAAAATCAGCAAATTAAAGCGGTAAATTTGAACAATAATCAACAAAAAACTAATAACAATAATCAAAAAAATTCTGTTGATAAGTCAGAAAACGATAACAATAAAAAAAAGTCAGAAGCAAACCAAAAACAAGAAAACTTAAACCCAAACAACAACAATAAAAAAAAAGAAGATTCAAAAAACGAATCTAACAACATTCCATTAATAAATAAAAATATCTCTGACCAACAGATTGTTAAGATCAGCAATTACATTAAAGATAATTACCCAGTCATTTATGCTGATTTAAAAGAAAAGAATCGTCTTGGCTTTAATAGTAATCTTGATGATGACAAACTTATTGTTTATGCTAACTATGAAGATAAAGATCTTGAATTATTATTAAAGAAATTCAAAGTTGTGACAAACAACATTGGACTTTATGAAGAAGCGCTAACACACAACTCATACGCTAATGAGATGCATTTAAAATACAACTATCAAAGATTAGAGTTCTTAGGTGATGCAATCATTAATAAGATAGTTGCAGAGTATTTATTTAACCATTCAGATTCATCTGAAGGTGAAATGACTAAAGATCGTATAAAGATCATTCAATCTAATACACTGATTAAAGCAGCTACCCAATTAGAACTAATTAATTATATTAGGGTTGGTGAGGGATTAAAGATTGCTCCTTTATCACCAAAGATCCTTGAAGATATCTTTGAAGCATTTATTGGAGCTATGTATTTAGATCAAGGTGAGTATGCAGTAAGAAAGATCTTAAATTATACGATCATAGGTTATTACCAAAAAGGTCAATTAACTGAAAACACTGATTATAAGTCAATTTTCCAAGAAATTATTCACTCAACAGGATTGAATATGAAAATCCATTACGAAAGAACCTATGATCGACAAAAGAACCTTCATACAGTAAGTCTTTATGCAGGCGGGATCATGTATGGTGAAGGTAAGGATTCAAGCACCCACAAAGCAGAAATAAAAGCAGCCAAAGAGGCGATTAGCAAATTTCGCGGCTTACTAAAGTTAGAAAAATAAGGCTTTAGCCTTAAAATTACAATCCTCTTAAAAAATTAGCACTCTAATAGCTCAAGTGCTAATTTTTTGTTATAATAAATCTATTAGACGAAAAGAGGTGTACATATGTTTGCTAGTTTTACTCCAACAGAAGAAAAAAATGTTTTAAGTAAATATTCTCGTAATCTAAACGATGAAATTGCTAGAAACGCAATTGATCCTACGATCGGTAGAGAAGAAGAAATAAGAAGATTGATTGAAATCCTAAGTAGAAAAAATAAGAATAACCCTGTCTTAATCGGTGAACCCGGAGTTGGTAAAACAGCAATCGTTGAAGGTTTTGCTAGAAAGATCGTCAATGGTGATGTTCCTGATAACTTAAAAGATGTAGAAGTAGTGGAATTATCATTATCTTCATTAATTGCAGGTACGCAATTTCAAGGTTCATTTGAAGAACGATTAAATAAGATCTTAAAAGAAGTGAAGAATTCAAGCGGTAAGGTGATCTTATTTATTGATGAGATTCATCAACTTGTAGGTATGGGTAAGAATTCGTCAAATTCAGCAATGGATGCTGCCAATATTTTAAAACCAATGATGGCTCGTGGTGAAATTAAAGTAATCGGTGCAACAACAATTGATGAATATCGTAAGTACATTGAAAAAGATGGTGCGTTAGAACGAAGAATGCAAAAAATTCTAGTGGATGAACCTACAAAGCAAGAAGCATTAACAATTATGCGTGGGCTTAGAGAAAGATGAGAAGCATTCCACAAGGTAAGAATTTTTGATGATGCATTAGTAGCAGCTGTTGAAATGTCTGCGCGTTATATTTCTGATCGATACTTACCAGATAAAGCAATCGACCTAATTGATGAAGCTGCAGCTAAGATCAAAACCTTAATTCATTCTTTACCACCTGAATTAGATAACATTAAGCAAAAAATTATTCACTTAAGCACAGAGCTAGCTGCTCTTGAACGTGAAAAGAAAGAAAATCACTCTAACGTTAGACTTGGAAGAATTGAACAATTAAAAAAAGAAATTAAAGATTTCACTAATAAACAGAATGAATTAACAGTTAAGTGAACTCAACAAAAAACAATTTATGAATGTATAAATAAATTAAAAGAAGAAGTTACTAATCTAACGGCTGAAATTGAAAGATTACAGGCTAAAGGTGAATATACTCAAGCATCTAAATTACTTTATTTAGAAATTCCAAAACGCCAAGAAGAAATTGAAAAGAAAACTAAAGAATTGAGCGAATTTACCGACAATTTAATAAAAACTTCAATATCTAGAGTTGAAATTGCTGAAGTAATTTCACAGGCAACGAAAATCCCTTTAAGTAAATTAGTTGCTTCCGAACAGCAAAAATTATTAAATCTTAAAAACGATCTTTCTAAATATATTAAAGGTCAAGATCATGCAATTAAAAATGTTTCAGATGCAGTATTAAGAGGTAGAGCTCAAATTAATGATCCTAATCGTCCTATTGGCTCATTCTTATTCTTAGGTCCTACCGGTGTAGGTAAAACTGAAGTAGCTAAAAAATTAGCATATTGTTTATTTGATAATGAAAAAGCAATGGTTCGCATTGATATGTCTGAATTTATGGAAAGACATTCAGTTGATAAACTAATTGGTTCTCCTCCTGGATATATTGGTTATGATCAACCTGGTGTTTTATCAGACGCAATTAGAACAAAACCTTATGCAGTGGTATTATTTGATGAAATTGAAAAAGCACATCCAGACGTTTTAAATATCTTACTTCAAATATTAGATGATGGTCAATTAACAGACAATCACAATAGATTAGTAAACTTTAAAAACACGATAATCATAATGACATCTAATATTGGTGCTGAACATATCCTAGCTAATAATCCAGCTAAGACAATTGAAGAGTTAAAAAGAAAAATCAGACCAGAATTATTAAATAGAATTGATGAATTAATTACGTTTAAAGCATTAAACGACAAAGATTTATCTGCAATAGCTCAAAAATTACTGAGTGATTTAAGTGACCGTATTAAAAAGCAACAAATAAATATTACCTTTGATAAAAAGATTGTTGAAAACGTTGTTAAGCATGGTTCTAATACCGTTTTTGGAGCTCGCCCATTAAAACGTTATATTCAAAGAGAAGTAGAGAATTTTTTAGCAAAAAAAATAATCGAAAACAAGCTTGAAAAGAACAAATCTTATGTTTGTACATTTAATGCAGAAACAAATGAATATACTCTTGTAAATTTAAGAAAAGCTGTATCTTAAAAATTAAAAATACACGGTAAAAATGATAAAAAAAACGAGATATTATCTCGTTTTTTATTTTGCGCTATATAGATTGATTATCTCAACAGATTGCTTAAAAATATCTTCTTCGTTTTTGTTATTTGTATCTAAATAAACAACTTTAAATTTATATTTTTGTTGTTGATTTATAAACTCTTTTTTATAAATGCTATGAAGATTTCTTCAGTAATCTATATTATCGTTAAATGTTGATGTTTCTACAATTCTATTTCTCTTAAAAATTCTTTTTTTGAATTCATCAAAATTGAAATCTAAATAAATAACCAGATCGGGAATTTTATCTTCTGAAACCAAAACGTCAAACATCGCTTCATAAGCATTTATAAATTTTTTAGGTTTTTTAGATATTTTATTTTTTGCAAAAATAAAATGTTCTAGATTAAAGCGATCTGAAAAAATATAGTCATAATTTTGAGATAAAGCTTGTTTAAGATGTCTAGAATAATTTTGTACAACGTAAGATTGAAAAGCAAAATCTACAACGGCATTCTTATTATATAGCCATTCTAAAAACTGATTAAAAACTTCATCTTTTTCGTCGTACTCATAAAGAATTTTTGAGTTTTTATAATGTAAATGCAGATTGTTAGAAAGTGTAGATTTTCCAGAAGCAACCATTCCACTAATAGCAACAAGCATAATTATCTATTGTGGTTATCAATGATCTCAACAGCCTTATTAAAAACTTCAATTTCAGTCATATCATTTGTGTCAATATAATACGCATTAACTTTGTATTTTTCACACAAAATTTCAAAGTTTTTACGGTAATTTTGATGTAATTCTTTTCAGTAATCTAAATTTTCATCAAAATTATTTACTTCTACTTTGCGATTTCTCTTAAATAATCTTTTTTTGAAATTCTCAAAATTGACATCTAAAAAAATGGCAATATCTGGAATCTCATTTTTATCAATCATCATATCAAACATCGCTTGGTAAGCATTTAAAAATTTATCGCCTTTTTTAGCCAAAATTAGTCTAGCAAAAATGTTATGTTCGATACAAAAGCGATCGATAATAATGTGATCTTTTTTAGAATCTTTGTTTTCAGATCGATAATTTTTTCAAATTTCATTCATCTTTGTTGAATGATTTTCACAAATATAAGCTTGAAAACTTATTTCTGTATTTGGGCGTTTTTCATAAAGTCATTCTAAGAACTTATTAAAAACAACATCGTCTTCTTTAAATTCTCTTAAGAATAAAGAGGTCTTATAGTGTTCGTGTATTCTTTTAGACAAAACGCTTTTACCGCATGCAACCATGCCACTTATTCCGATTAACAACTTAAATACCCCTTTGATTGTTTAATAGTTAGCCTTATAATTATAAACATTATTAATCTAAGAATTAATAATCTTTTGTAAAATTTTGACAACAACAAATAGCGTTTTACATCTCTATAAGGAAAATCTAAGGACTAAATATAATATAATTACCTATAATTTAAAGATTAAATTATATGACATCTGAAGAGAGTTCATCCGTCACGGATAATAATTCCATAGTCACGGATAATAGTTCTATAGCCATATATATAATATATGGGGTGCTTATACTGCTTTTTTTATTCATTTCTGTAATTTTTTCTGCTTTAGAAACAGCATTTACAAGTTTAACTAGCTTCAAATGAAATGGATACATAAAAGAGCACAATATCCAAAAGAAGTTAAGAACGAAGATTATCAATAAGTTAATTAAAAATTTTACGTTAACATTATCAACAATTCTGATCTGTAATAATGTAGCGAATATTATTATCTCCACACTTTCAACACTGCTATTCAACAGGATTGTTGAAAATCAAGCTGTAGGTTCTTCGCTAGCTGTATTCGTAACAACTTTTATAACTTTATTTTTTGGTGAAATAGCACCTAAATCTATCGCTAAATTTAGACCTATTAAAACAGTTCTTTTATTTAGTTTTGTGATGATTTTCTTTTATTACTTAGTATTTCCAGTAACCTTTTTAATATCTAAGGTCTTTAAAAAGTATTCAAAAACACAAACTAGTGAGAAAGAAGTAACCTTTTTTATTGATGAAGCTAAGAATGAAGGTGTTCTTGAAAACGATGAAGCTTTATTAATTAAAAACGCTATTAATTTTGATGAAACTTTAATCCAACAGGTATATACAAAGTGAAAAGAAGTTGTGTATGTTCATGAGCACAGTTCAATTGGTTTAATTAAAAAACGGTTTTTATCAGATAATGTTTCAAGAATACCTATTATTAATGATGAAAATAAAACGATAGGTGTCTTACACTTAAAAGATTATCTGAGTATCGTTGAAAATAAGGATGAAGATAATTGAACTGAATATTTAAGTGAACCGATCTATGTTTTAAGAGATTACAAGTTAGATAAAGTGTTATATCTAATGAAAAGAGAAAGAGTACAAATCGCAATCGTCGTCAATAATTTCAATGAGTATGAATCAATTGGAATTATCACCATGGAAGACTTGCTCGAACAATTAGTTGGTCAAATCTACGACGAACAAGATGAAGTAGGTCAAGTTCAAGAAATTAATGCCTATACTTGAATGGTAGATTCATCGATAAACGCACAGTACTTTTTACACAAATACATAAATAAAAATATTAATGTTAAGAAAAATATAAAATTATTAGACTATATCAATAACAACACTCAACATAATGCAAGGTATGAAGACGGTATTTATCACGACGATTTCATGACTGTTAAATATCTAGAATATGACGAAGAAACAAAGGTTAAACTTGTCGAAATTATCAAAAACGAAATTCAAGTAACCGAAATAAGCACAAATTATTAAAATGTTAAAAATTAACGGTAAAAATCGCAAAAATTCGCTCAGTAAAAGAAACAAGATCATTAAGTGATTAAAGATAATTTTTACTGGTGAAACTATCAGCCAAAAAATCGCTCATTTCTACATTTATTTCATTTTAATCGGATCAATTCTATTGTATTTACCGATCTCTTTAAAATATAGTGATACGTATGAAAAAGCTACTAATGTTACCTTCCAAGGACTTGCTGCTGAACCAATTATTGAAAAAGCAAAATATTCGTTTATCGACTCGTTTTTCATAGCAACTTCTGCGTTCAGTGATACTGGTCTATCAACGCTAGTAGTACGAGAAACCTATACGATTTTTGGACAGATTATTTTAGCTATTCTGATTGAAGTTGGTGGAGTTGGTTTTGTAGTTTTCTGATATCTGATTTGACGAATCTTTGCCAAGATTTTTAAAGACCAGTCATCGTTAGAAAAAACCTTATTACTTCAATCTGAGCGGGGTGGTGAAAAATTATCAACAACTTCTAAGACAATCATGGTTGCAGTTACTGCAGTGATGATTTTTCAGATTATTTATGCAATTTTCTATTCGCTATACTTCTATTTTGTGCCTTCTTTTGAACAACAAAATATTATCGATTTGCAAAATTCTGATGTTAATGGTTTACTAATTGATTTCAAAGCTTCTCAGATTACTGTTGATAATCCTTATCGAAAATTCTTCACTTATCATAATGCTGGATCAGCTATTTGAGCTGGAATCTTCCACTCAGTTTCTTCAATAAACAACGCTGGATTTGATATTTTTGGTCCTTTTTCTTTATCTAGTTTTAGAAATGACCACCACATTGTTTTATTATTCATCACTGCAACTCAATTCTTTATTGGTGGAATTGGTTATCCTACAATCTTTGATATCTACGAAAAGATTAGATACAAAAGACTTTATAAAAATCGAGTGAAATACAAATTTAGTATCTTCACTAAATTATCTTTAATAACATCTGCAATTTTATTAATGCTGCCAATAGTAATCGTGGCACCAGTTGAAGTTTTAAGCAAAAATGGTTCGTTTAATGTTACATCACAAATTTTTGAACAATCACTAAAAAACAACCTTAAGTTTGAACCTTCTCTTAATATTCAAACTCCAGAACAACTGTACCAAACGATCTATGGAAAAAACTCTAAATTAGATTACGTGCTTAACCTGTGGTTCATGATCTTTTCATCCCGGTCAGCTGGTTTTTCAACGATCAGTATGTATAACCTAACTGATGTTTCTAAACTAATCTTTAGCTTATTAATGTTTATTGGTGCTGCACCTTCATCAACTGCAGGGGGGGTGAGAACTACAACCTTTGCTTTAGTAATGGTTGCAATCTTCCAAAAATTCAAGGGCTATAAACAAGTAAGATTATTCAAAAGATCAATCCCATCTGAGACAATTAATAGTGCATATCTAATTACTTTATTAAGTGCGATCTTCTTAATCGTTGCTGCTGTAGGAACTAAAATTACTTTTGATTTTGTTCTACCAGACGTAAGATTTAGTATCATGGACGTGTTCTTTGAATACTCTTCAGGTTATGGTACGGTAGGTCTATCAGTTGGTATTACTTCATACCTAACATCAATAAACTTAGTACCTCTGGTGCTATTAATCGCACTAATGATTATTGGTCAATTAGGGGTAAGTACTTCAATTCTTGCTTGGGTTAAGAGCGATGCTATTAAGTGAAATTACTCTTATGTTGATGAAGACGTTAAGATTGGCTAAACTTTATTGCTATCAATAAGATAAGCAATAATAGATAAAAATTAGTTCTAAAAAAATCGATATTTTATTATTAAAGATATTAATTTTTAAACAAGATAACAAACAAGGACAAAGATAGCAATGAATAAAATCTTAGTAATTAACGCTGGGTCAAGTTCAATTAAGTTTCAACTATACGATGCTAATGAAAAAGTACTAGCTAAAGGTTTATGTGAAAGAATCTTTATTGATGGTGCTTTTAAATACGAATTTGAAGATGGTAGTAAAGATGAAGGTAATTCAGCTTTTCCCACTCATAAAGAAGCTTTAACTCATCTATTAGAATCATTAAAGAAACATAAGGTAATTAATGACTTAAGTGAGATTGTTGGTGTTGGTCACCGTGTTGTACAAGGTGCTTATTGAACTGATTCAACTTTAATTACTCCTCAAGTGTTAGAAAAGATCTATGAATTAGCCAAGCTTGCGCCACTACATAACAAGCCAGAGGCAGATGTAATTGATGTTGTGCAAAAACTAATTCCAAAAGCTAAGAACGTAGCAGTTTTTGATACATCATTCCACACATCAATGCCAGAAGTTGCATATGAATATGCAATCCCTCGTGAATGAAAAGAAAAACACTTAGTTAGAAGATATGGTTATCACGGGACAAGCTATCGTTATGTAACTAAGCGTTTTGAACAATTATTAAATAAAAAAGCGGTAAATTTAGTAATTTGTCACTTAGGGAATGGCGCTTCAATTGCAGCAATCAAGGATTCAAAATCAATCAACACTTCAATGGGTTTCACCCCATTAGAAGGTTTAGTAATGGGTACTAGAAGTGGTGATATCGACCCATCAGTTGTTCAATACATTGCTAAGCAAACAAATAAAACACTAGATCAAGTAATTGATGATCTAAACAAGAAATCAGGACTATTAGGTTTATCTAGTTATGCTGATATGCGAGATGTGACTAGCAACTTACCTAAAACCCAACTAACATTAGATGTCTACACTCAAAGAGTTGCTGATTACATTCTTAAGTATGCAAACCAAATCAATGCATCGATCGATGGTTTAGTATTCACTGCAGGTGTTGGAGAAAATGCAAGCTTAATCATCCAAGAAGTTGTTAACAAAGTTCATTTATTAAAAGTTTCATTAGATCCAAAAGCTTTTGAACAAAAGTATTCAGACTATAGAAAACTATCTGATGACAAGAGTCAACTGAACGTTTATCAAGTAAGAACAAACGAAGAGATCATGATTATGCGTGATGTTGTTCGTTTGTCTAAATAAATTATTTTATTTGTCAATATCTATAAGAAAATAAGGTGATAGATACTTTTACCAATTTTCATACTTTGTTTTGAAAAAAACTAGTTTAAAAATAATATTAAATTATATTTAGTATATCTATTATTAAAATTTTATTAGAATAGAAATTCACAAGGATAAAAAATAAAAAATGAAAGTTATTGTAGTAGGAATTAACCACGCTGGTACGTCTGCGATTCGCACGATGTTAGCGGAAAATCCTAAATTAGATGTAGTAGCATTCGACCGCAATGACAATATCTCTTTCTTAGGATGTGGTATTGCTTTAGCTGTTAGTGGTGTAGTTAAAGATACAACTGATTTATTCTACTCAAACCCAGAACAACTTAGATCAATGGGTGCAAAAGTTCACATGAAACACGAAGTGCTTTCAGTGGATCACAATAGAAAGGTTGTTGTTGTTTGTAATTTAGAAAAGAACTCAACTTTTGAAGAAAGTTATGACAAGCTAATCTTAGCTACTGGTGCTTGACCAATTACAACAGCTGATGCTAGTCTTCCTTTCACTGAAAAATACTGTGGTGGAATCGAAGGTTTAGTTGCTTGTAAAACTTACCAACACGCTTTAGAAATTATTGACCAATTCAAAAAACCTGATGTTAATAATATCGTTGTAATCGGTGCAGGTTACATTGGGGTTGAATTAGTTGAAGCTGCTCACCAAAAAGGTAAGAAAACATTATTAGTTGATATGTTACCAAGACCAGCAGCTAACTACTTTGATAAAGAATTTGGTACAGATCTAATGACAACTATGAAAAAAGAAGGAGTTGACGTTAGATGCGGAACTAAAGTAATGGGATACTTAGTTGACACTGAAGGTGGCAAAAAAGTGATCCGTGGAATTACTTTAGAAAAAGATGGCGTTCAAACTAAAGTAGAAGCTGACTTAGTAATTCAATGTATCGGTTTCTTACCAAACACATCACTTTTAGCTGACGCTCACAAAGTGAAAAACGGTGCTTTAATTATTGACCAATACTGTCAAACTTCTGTTAAAGATGTATATGCAATCGGTGGTGCTGCTGCAATTATGAACGCAGCAACTGGTGAATACCAAAACATCGACTTAGCAACTAACGCAGTTAAAACTGGTGTGGTAGCTGCTTCTCACATTAATGGTATGACTAACATTAAGTTAGAAAACGTTGTTGGTACAAACGCGATCCACGTATTTGGTCACCACTTAGCATCAACTGGAATCTCAGAAGAAGTTGCTAAAATTCGTGGAATCCAAGCTGTAGCTTCATACTTTGAAGATGCTGACCGTCCAGAATGAATGAACACTTATGACAGAGTGAAGATTAAATTAGTATATGATCCTAAAACTCTAAGATTATTAGGTGCTCAAGTAGGTTCAACTAAAAATAACCACTCTGAAGTTATTTACTTATTAGCATTAGCAATTCAAAGAAAATTAACATTAGTTGATGTTGCATTCGCTGATGTATTCTTCTTACCTCACTACAACAAACCATTTAACTTTATCATTAGTGCAATTCTACAAGCTTTAGGATTAAATTACTTCAAAGAAAGCATTAAAAAATAGGTTTTAAAGATAATTAAATTACAATTAAATTAATACAAACTTAAGGAAAACAGACAAGATATGGCAATTATTGTTAAAAACAAAATTCCTGAACTTTTACATAGAGTAATTGACAATGAAGGACGGGTAATCGATCCTAGTTATGTACAAAAGCTATCAGACGAAAGAGTGATCGAAGCTTACTACTACATGAACTTATCAAGAGAACTTGACAAGAAGATGTTAACTTGACAACGTTCAGGTAAGATGTTGACATTAGCTCCTAACATAGGCGAAGAAGCATTACAACTAGGTACATCACTTGCAATGACTAAGAAAGACTGATTAGTACCAGCTTTCAGATCAGGTGCTTTAATGCTTCACAGAGGGGTTAAGCCTTACCAATTAATGCTTTACTGAAACGGTAATGAAAAAGGTAACGTTTTTGATGAAGGTGTAAGAGTTATCCCAATTAACATTACTATTGGTGCTCAATACTCTCAAGCTGCAGGGATTGGTTATGCACTAAAACAAAATAAAGAAAGAGCTGCTGCTGTTACTTTCATCGGTGATGGTGGTACTGCTGAAGGTGAATTCTATGAAGCAATGAACCTTGCTTCAATTCACAAGTGACAAACTGTCTTCTGTGTAAACAACAACCAATATGCGATCTCTACAAGAACTAACTTAGAAAGTGCAGTTAGTGACCTATCAACTAAAGCGATTGCTGTTAATATGCCAAGAGTAAGAGTTGATGGTAACGACTTATTAGCATGTTATGATGCAATGTTAGAAGCAATTGAATACTCTAGAAGTGGTATGGGACCAATCTTTGTTGAATTTGTAACTTACCGTCAAGGTCCTCACACAACTTCAGATGACCCTTCAGTTTACAGAACTAAACAAGAAGAAGAAGAAGCTAAGAAATCAGATCCAATCGCAAGAATTAAGAAATTCTTAACAGCTAAAGGTCTATGAGACGAAGCTAAAGAAAAAACAATGTTTGAACAGATCGAAGCTAAGATCAGTGAGGAATACGATGTTATGCTTCAACACATTCAAACTACAGTTGATGACGTTTTTGATCACACTTACGCAACTTTACCACAAAACTTAGTTGAACAAAAAGCAGTAGCTAAAAAATACTTTGGAGACAAATAATTCTTAAATTGGAGAATATACACAATGAGTGATAAAATTATCGTAAATAATATCGAAGCTTTAAACAACGCTTTAGATATTGCGCTTTCAAAAGACAAGAGTGTGGTATTATACGGTCAAGACGCTGGTTTTGAAGGTGGTGTGTTTAGAGCAACTAAAGGCCTACAACAAAAACACGGTGCTGATCGAGTATGAGATACTCCGATCTCAGAAGCTGCTATGACTGGTGCTGCTATTGGTGCTTCATATGCTGGATTAAAACCAATCGTTGAAATTCAGTTCTCTGGTTTCAGTTACCCAGCAATGCAACAACTATTCTGTCACGCTGCAAGAATTAGAAACAGAAGTAGAGGAAAACTTAACGCTCCAATCGTAATTAGAATGCCAATGGGTGGAGGAATTAAAGCTTTAGAGCACCACTCTGAATCATTAGAAGCGATCTATGCTCACATTCCAGGTGTTAAAGTAGTTATGCCATGTAATCCTTATGACACTAAGGGATTAATGTTAGCTGCAATTAACGATCCAGACCCAGTTGTGTTCTTTGAACCTAAGAAGTTATACCGTTCATTCAAGCAAGAAATTCCAGCTGGTGAATACGTTGTTGAGATCGGTAAGGCTAACGTATTAACTCAAGGTAGCAAATTAACGATCGTAACTTACGGTGCTAATGTAATTGACACTCTTGAAATCGTTAACCAATACCCGGCAGGTGATCTTGAATTAATCGACTTAAGAACAATCTCACCAATTGACTGAAACACAGTTTTAGGTTCAGTACAAAAAACTGGTCGTTTACTAGTTGTTCACGAAGCTGTTAAATCATTCAGTGTAAGTGCTGAAATTATGGCTAGAGTTAGTGAAACACTACACAGCAGCTTAAAGAAAGCTCCAGTTCGTGTAACTGGATTTGACATTACTGTTCCTTTAGCAAAAGGTGAAGCAATTCAATTTGATCTTAAGAAGAGAACAGTTGACGCAATTAACGAATTACTAGCTTAGTTTTTTAAATAATATTTATCGTTTTTATTAATCTCACGCGTTAATAAAAACGATATTTGTTTACGTAAAAAAGTCGCAAATAAATCTCGAAATAATTATTTGATTTATAATTAACAATAGAATTTTCATAATATAAAAATAGAAAGATAAAACAAACATGTTTGAATATAAATTTACAGACGTTGGTGAAGGGCTACACGAAGGTGTTGTTGCTCAAATCTATGTTAAAGTAGGTGACACAATTAAAGAAGGTGACCCAATGTTTTCAGTTGAAACTGATAAGGTTACAACTGACTTACCAGCTCCTGAAGGTGGAAAAGTTACTGCGATCCTTGCATCAGTAGGACAAACTGTTCACGTTGGTGAAGTGATGCTTGTTTTAAACGGTGATGGTTCATCAGCTCCAGCTGCTGCACCTGCTACTCCAGCTTTTGTAGCTCCTACTCCAGCTGTTACACCAGCTCCTACTCCTGCTGAAGCTGCTCCTAGTGGTGGTGGTGGTGGTGCTTCAGTTGTAGGTGAAGTTAAAGTTTCAAACACTTTATTTGGATTATTTGGTGATCAACGCGCTGCAAGTACTCCAACACCAGCTCCTACTCCAGCTTTTGCGCCAACTCCAGTTCCAGTTGCGACTCCTTTAGCTCAAGCTGTTGCTAGTGATTTAAATGTAAATTTACACAACGTAACACCTGCTAACGGTGCTAAAATATTCTCAAGCGATGTATTTGCATCAGCTCAACAAAGTTCACCAGCTGCTAGTGTAGCTGCAAACGATAACGAAACTTACAAAGAAATTACATCAATTAGAAAAGCAATTGCTAAAGCAATGACTACTGCTCACGAAGAAATTCCAGCAACTGTTTTAACATTCAACTTTGATGTAACTAAATTAGTATCATACCGTAAGCAAGTTAAGGATGCTGTATTAGCAAGCTACAACGTTAAATTATCATTCTTACCATTCTTATTGAAAGCAATTACTAAAGCTGTAGTTGCTCACCCAATTTTCAACTCTCACTACGACAAAGCTAGCAACCGTTTAGTATTAAAGAAAAAGATTAACTTAGGTATTGCTGTTGATACTGCTGATGGTTTAATGGTTCCTAACATTAAATCAGCACAAGACAAATCAGTGATTGAACTTGCTAGAGAAGTAAACAATTTAGCTGAAAAAGCTCGTTCTAAGAAGATCGGTTTAGCTGATTTAGCTGATGGTACAATCAGTGTAACTAACTTTGGTTCAATCGGGGCTTTATTTGGTACACCAATTATTAAATTCCCAGAAGTTGCAATTATTGCTACTGGTACAGTAGAAGAAAAATTAGCAAGAACTCCTGAAAACCAAATCGTAATTAAGCAAATTATGCCAATTACAATTGCAGCTGACCACAGATGAATCGATGGTGCTGATATCGGTAGATTTGCTAAAACATTAAAAGAAATCGTTGAAAATCTTAACGGTTTACTAATTTAATTAATTGGTACTTAATATGTATAATTACGATCTAATTGTTATCGGTGCTGGACCTGGTGGTTATGTAGCTGGTGAACATGCTGCAAAAAACGGTCTTAAAACTTTAGTAATTGAACGTGGAACTTATGGTGGGGTTTGTTTAAATGTTGGTTGTATTCCAACTAAAACATTACTACAATCTTCTAAAGTTAAACACTACATTGAAAAAGCAGCTGAATACGGACTAGATTTAGTTAATAATCAATTATCTGTTAACTGAGCAAATATCTTAAAAAGAAAAGAAGCTGTTGTTAATAAGCTAGTTAACGGGGTAAAAACGATCTTAAAAGTAGCTAAAGCTGATACGATCGTAGGTGAAGCTAGAATTGTTGATGGTCATACAGTAACTGTAAACAACCAAACATTTACAACAAAAGATATTATCGTTGCCACTGGTTCTTCACCAAGAAAATTACCACTTCCAGGGTTTGACCAAGGTCGTGCTGAAGGTGTGATCATTGAGTCAACTAAAGCACTTGAATTACCACAAATCCCTCAATCATTAGTTGTGATCGGTGGGGGTGTAATTGGGATCGAATTTGCGATGTTATACGCTTCATTAGGTACTAAAGTAACGATCTTACAAGCTGTTGATCGTTTATGCGAATTATTAGATCAAGATGCAAGTGATTTCATTGCTAAACGCATGAAATCATTAGGCGTTAATGTTGTTTATAATGCCAAGATTTTAGGTTACCAAAACAACGCAATTATCTATGAAGATAATGGCACAGCTTACCAACTACCTTCTCAATATATCCTAGAATCAGTTGGTCGGGTAGTTAATGATCAAGTTTTTGGATCATTCAACGTAGCAAGAGATGATCGCAACCGCATTAAATTAAACGACAAGTTACAAACTTCAACTGATTCAATCTATGTGATTGGTGATGCTGCTGGTCAGATCATGCTAGCTCATTATGCGTACCACCAAGCATTATATGCTGTTGATACGATCTTAAATCGTAAGACAAAGAAATTAAGTTCACTAACCACTCCTGGATGTATTTATACTTACCCAGAGATCGCAACAATTGGTTATACTGAACAACAATTAAAAGAAAAGAACATTGAATATGTGGTTTCTAAGATGCCAATGGCAGTTAATGGTAAAGCGATTGCTGATGGTTCAACTGAAGGATTCATTAAATTCATGTTCGGTAAGAAGTATGGTGAGATCTTAGGATGTGTCTTGATTGCTTCTACTGCTAGTGATATGATCTCTGAAATTGCTTTAGCAATGGAAAATGAACTAACAGTGTTCGAATTAGAACAAGCAATTCACCCACACCCAACAATTGCTGAAATCATCTCAGAATGTGCTAAACAAGCAATTTATAACCACTTCAACAAAAAACACTAAAACTAATCATTCAGATAAAAGGCCCTTGCACAAGGGTTTTTTATCAAATATAAACAGTTATGGCCCATTTTTACTTATCAGATTCTAACAATTGCTATATTAATGCAGCAACTGAAGAATACTTATTAAAACACTTAAATCTTTCTTTACCAATCATTTATATCTGGCAAAATGCTGATACGATCTTTATTGGTAGAAACCAAAATACGTTAGCTCAGATTAATACAAACGAAACTACTAAAGATAAGATAAATCTAATCCGCCGCTTTTCAGGTGGAGGAACGGTGTTCCAAGATCTTGGTAATATCTGTTATTCTTACATTGATTATTTAGATGAAAAACGTGCTAACGCTTATCAGTTCTTCGCTCAACCGATTATTGAATTCTTAAATTCATTAAAGATTAATGCGACGTTCAAAGGAAGAAACGATCTAGAGATCGAAGGAATGAAGTTCTCAGGAACAGCGCAATACCTTTATCAAGATAAGATCTTACATCACGGAACGTTGTTATATAACACTGATATGAGTAAGTTAGCTAAATACTTACACGTTGATAAAGCTAAGATCCAAGCTAAGGGGATTGATTCGATCAAAAAACGCGTTACTAATATCATTGATCATTTACAAGAAAAAAGATCAGTTACTTGATTTATTGATGAACTAATTAAGTTCTACTTTAAAAAGTACAACTTAACTAAGATCGTTTTAGACGATCAAGCCAAACAATGGATTAAAGATCGTGCTAATAACCACTTCAAAAGTTGGGAATGGATCTATGGTTCATCACAAGAATACAAATTTAATAATAAAAAGCGCTTTAGTGGAGGTGAGTTAGAACTAAGTTTAAACACCGACCAAGGTGTGATTAAACAGATTAAATTTAATGGTGATTTTTTAAGTGTGAAACAGATCGAAGAGATCGAAGAAAAACTCCAAAACACCAAGTTTGATTATCAAAGTTTCAGTCAAGTTTTAGATCAATTTGATCTTCCGCTTTATTTAGGAACTATCACTAAAGAAGAATTGTTGAGCTTATTGTTTGACAACAAATAATTTATTATAATTTTAAAAGGATTAAAAACATTATATTATGGCCATTCAAACACAACGAATTGCGATCTTAACTTCTGGAGGAGATTCTCCAGGAATGAATCCAGCAATTTATGGGTTAGTTCAACAAGCGATCATTAATAATATTCAACCTTACTTAGTTTATGAAGGTTATAAAGGCTTAGTTGAAGATCAGATCGTTCTTGCTAACCAACAAGAAGTGATCGACCATTTCTTTGATTCGGGAACGTTTATTTATTCAGCAAGATTAGTTGAATTCAAAGATCTTGAAGTAAGAAAAAAAGCAGTAAGTAACCTTAAAGCAAAAAAAATCGATACGTTAGTAGTGATCGGTGGTGATGGTTCATATCAAGGCGCAAAACTATTATCTGAGATGGGGATTAATGTGATTGTGATGCCTGGAACGATTGATAATGATGTATCTTCATCAGATTACACAATCGGTTTTTATTCAGCATTAGAACATATTACTAGAACGATTCAAGAGATCATCTCAACTAGTGTTTCTCACAACCGGGTATCGATCTCTGAAGTGATGGGACGTCATTGTGGGGATTTAGCAGTTTATGCAGCACTTGCAACTAAAGCTGATCTAGTAATTACCTCAGAAAATATCAAAACAACCCAAGAGATCGTAGATCTTGCTGCTAAAAGAATGTTACAAGATCACAAACGCACATTTACTGTGATCGTTTGTGAACATATTTATGGTGAAGATGGCAGGGATAGTTTAAAAACGATCGCCCAACAGATTAATGATCAGTTAGGAATTAAAACTAATCTTAATATCTTAACCTACGGTCAACGTGGTCAAGTTCCCACACCGATGGAACGGATTCTAGCCATGAAATTTGCGATTAAAGCGTTTGAATGTATTAACGAACAAAGATACGGCGTTGTTTTAGGTTTAAGTGGGGATGAGATCGTAGCTTACAATTTCCAAGAAGCACTAAATAAACGTAATCCTTCAAGAATCAAATTAATTAATTTAAGCAATAGAATAAACGGTGGTTTTTAATTTAAGATATGAATAAGAAACATAAAGATTTCGATTTAAACTTTTTAAAAAAGACAAAGATAGTAGCCACTTGTGGTCCTTCAATTACATATAAACTATTTAGTTTAGCTGATCTTGAAGATCCATCAAAACAAGAGATCGTGCAAAAAGCTAAGGAAAATTTAAGACAACTGTTCTTAAATGGTGTGAGCACAGTCCGTTTAAACTTTTCTCACGGAAATCAAGAAGAGCAAGCTGTAAGAATGATCTTAGCTAGAAGTGTGGCTAATGAATTAAACTTACCAATCTCAATTATGCTTGACACTAACGGTCCTGAGATCAGATTAAATCAGATCTCAGAAACAGACAATACCGTTAAAAAAGATCAGATCGTTAAGATCTATACTAATCGCGAGATCGTTGGTAATGCCACTGAGTTTTCTGTCTCAGATTCATCTAAGAAATACAATATGGCTAAAGATGTTTCTTTAGGTTCGATCGTTTTAGTTGATGATGGGAAATTAACCTTACAAGTAATTGAGGTGGCTGAAGACTTTTCATACATTAGAGCAATCGCTAAAAATGAACATAAGATCATCACCAAAAAGCGTATCAACTTACCAAATGCTAAATATTCGATCCCATTCTTATCACAAAAAGATTACAACGATATTACCTTTGGTCTAAAGAATAAAGTTGATTATATTGCAGCATCATTTGTTAATAGTGCTGATGATATCTATGAGATTAAAGCGATCTTAAAACAATATGGAATGGAACACGTTCAAGTGATCGCTAAGGTTGAAACACGTCACGCAATCAAAAATCTTGATGAGATTATTGATGTTAGTGATGGTGTGATGGTGGCTAGAGGTGATCTTGGTTTAGAGATCCCTTATTATGAAGTACCTTACTGGGAAAAATACATTATTAAAGCTTGCCGTTTTAAGAATAAACGTGTGATCGTAGCCACCCAAATGTTAGATTCACTAGAAAAAAACGTTCAACCAACTCGTGCTGAAGTAACTGATGTCTTCTTTGCTGTTGAACGTGGTTGTGATGCAACGATGTTATCAGGTGAAACAGCGAATGGGATGTATCCGATTATTGCTGTTGAAACAATGAAAAAGATCAACAAGCAATCAGAACTATTGTTTGACTACAAACGTGCAATTACTCACTATTTCCCAATGACAGATGTATGTAAGACCGCTTTTGGTGAAAGAGTCTTAGATATAGCTAAAAAGATCTGTCCAAATCGTGAGATTGAAAACGAAGATTTCTCAACCCACTTCTTAGTGCATTTTACCAACAACCGTGAAGAGATCTTTGCTTTATCTAATGCTAAGTTGGCTGCTAGTGTAATTATTGTTACTGATGATCAAAACGTATATACAGGTCATGGTGTTGATTATGGGGTGTTCACTTATAAGGTGGATGATCTTACAAAAGCATTAAGTAATTACCAACTAGTTGCTAAGAAAGCAATCTTACACTATTCAGAACTATTTGAAATTAAACCAGATAATAAGACTAACTTTGTATTACTAAAATAAGAAACTAATATGAATATTAAACCACTACACGATAATGTTTTAGTTGAAGTTTTAGCTGAAGCAAAAACTTCAAAATTAGGGATCATTACAACTATTCAAAACCCTGACAAAGCGACATCAACCAAAGGTTTAGTAATCGCTTTGGGTGATGGGATGATCTATGCTAAACAACAAAAAGTTGATTATCAAATTAAGGTTAATGACCATGTTTATTTTAAGGAATATTCAGGGACAGAGATCGTAGTTAATGATAAAACTTATAAGATCTTAAGTTATGAAGAAATCATTGGGGTAATTAGATAATGGCAAAAGAATTAACATTTGAACAACAAGCTAGAGCAAAATTATTAGAAGGAATTAATAAGTTAGCTAAAGCAGTAAAGATTACAGCAGGTCCTAAGGGAAGAAATGCTTTAATTGAAAAAAAATACGGTGCACCATTAATCGTTAATGATGGAGTAACGATTGCACGTGAGATCGAACTAAAAGATCCCGTTGAAAATATGGGTGCTAAACTGATTGCTGAAGCTGCGATCTCAACTAATGATATTGCGGGTGATGGAACAACAACAGCTACGATCTTAACTCATGAGATCGTTAACAAAGCGATCGAAGCAATTAATAATGGCACTAACCCAGTCAATCTAAGAATTGGGATCGAGAATGCGGCTAAATTAGTTTCAGAATACTTAACAAGTGTTTCAAAACCAATTAAATCAATCGATGAGATCACCCAAGTTGGTGCGATCTCATCTGGATCAAAGTTTATTGGTGAACTGATTGCTAAAGCAATGGACATCGTTGGTCCAAGTGGTGTGATCTCAATCGATGATGCCAAATCATTTGATACCACTTTAGACACAACTGATGGTTTAGAGTTCAAGGGTGGTTATTCTTCACCATATATGGTAACTGATTCTGAAAAGATGTTAAGTGAATTAGCTAATCCTAAGATCTTAGTTTCACTTAATAAGATTAATACAGTTAAAGAGATCTTACCATTACTTGAAGCTAGTGTTGAATCATCTGCACCGTTATTAATCGTTGCTAGTGATATTGCTGAAGATGTAGTAACTGCATTAGCAATTAACAAATTACGCGGCACTTTAAATGTTGTTAGTGTTAAGTGTGCTGAATTTGGTGAAGCACAAAAAAACACATTAGAAGATCTAGCAATCAGTGTTAATACGATCTTAGTTGATAGTGCTGCAGGAATCGAATTCAAAGATCTTGAATTAAACAAACTAGGTTCAGCGGAAAAAGTGATCATCTCTAAAGATAAAACTACAGTGATCAATGGTGCTTGTCACAAAGATGTTTTAGCTAAATACTTAAATAATTTAAAAGCTAAATCAGCTAATTTAACTTCTAAATATGATAAAGAACGAATCACTAAAAGAATTGCTAACCTATCAAATGGAGTAGCAGTAATTCACGTTGGTGGTGCGACTGAAGTTGCTCAAAAAGAACTAAAATTAAGAATTGAAGACGCACTAAACTCAACTAAGGCTGCAGTTGAAGAAGGAATCGTTGCTGGTGGTGGAATTGCATTAATGAATGCAATTGAAGTACTAAAACAAGTTAAAGAATCAAATCCTGAAATCGCTTTAGGTTATGAGATCGTTCGTTCTTCATTAACAGCTCCAGCACGACAAATTATTGAAAATGCAGGGCAAAATAGCTCAAAAATTATTAATAACATCATAAATAGTAAACAACTAGGTTATGGTTATAATGCTGAAACCAACGAATTTGTTAATATGATTAATAACGGAATTATTGATCCAACTAAAGTAACCAAAACTGCATTAGAAAAAGCTTGTTCAGTAGCTGCATTACTAATTACTACTGAAGTAGCTATTAATGACGAATTAAAAGAAGAAAAACCAAGCTTAAATCACCTATAATAGGAATTAATTAATCTCCAATCAACAAATTAATCTTTGAACAAAGTATTGTTTAAAGATTAATTTTTTTTATTTCATAATCAAACCTATAATAAAGACAAGATGAAAAAATACAAAAAAAAGCCAATTGAAGTTCTGAAAAAAGAATTAACACCATTACAATTTGATGTAACCCAGAATTCTGCTACTGAACGTCCTTATACTAATGAGTATGACCAGAATTTTAAAAAAGGGATCTATGTTGATATTACAACTGGTGAACCACTATTTTTATCAACTGATAAATATGACTCAGGTTGTGGTTGACCTGCATTCAGCCACCCGATTGCTAAATCATTAATTAATGAAGTTAAAGATTTATCACATAATATGGTTAGAGTAGAAGTGCGCGCAAAAAACTCTGACAGTCACCTAGGTCATGTATTTACTGATGGTCCTACTGATAAGGGTGGGTTAAGATATTGTATTAACTCTGCTTCATTAAAGTTTATCCCTTACGAAGATTTAAAGAAGGCAGGTTATGAAGAATTTATCGCCATCTTAGATCAAGAAGCAAAACATTAAGATTCAAATTAATACTAAAAAAAGATCCATACAAATGGATCTTTTTTTTAATTCAAATATCTTTTTTTTAGCTGAACTTTATAGAACAAAAAAAACATCGATTTTACGCATGTTTTTAATTATTTTTAAAAGAGAACAACTTTATTTTTTATGATGTTTTTTGAAGAAATATAGTTGTTGATAGTTTTATTAAAGATTCTTGTGATTCGAGGGCACCGAATTCAATTTTGTGTAAAACAATTAATTAACTCAAAAAAGAAAGGTTAATATAATTTTATAAACGGTAATCAAAAATGAATTCAAAAGACGAACAAATGAAACAGATTCAAAAATTAATTGTTGAATTTGTAAAACAATTTGGTCCTAGTAGTGGAAAACAACTATTAAACATCACTGATTATATTGCTAAGCCTGTTTTACAGGCTCTCGTTGATGGTAAACATGTTGGCAAACTAGAGTTATTGAGAGAAAATGCTGATAATGATGAGAACGTGTATCAAAACGGCTCATACACTAGAAATGTTAAGTGAGGGCAATAAGAAATTCCCATAAAAATGAAAAGAATTCGTGGTGAAAATCAAGACTCTCAAATTATCCCGAAATATCAAAGAATTATCCATGATAAGTTTATCTTAGATGTTCTTTCTTTAGCTTCTACTCGTTTGTCAAACAATGAAATCGCTGATCAAATAACGTCAATGTATGGGTTCAAAGTAAGTCCTAGTGTAATTTCAAATTGTATCCAAACTGTTCAAGATGAGATGCGCGATTGGCACGAAAGACCGCTAGAAAACAACTACCCAATCATAATGATTGACGGTAAAGTTTTTAAGATCAAAACTGAAGAAAGTGGACGCTCAAAGTACGTAAATAAAACGCTTTATGTCGTGGTAGGAATCAATGCGGATGGTCAAAAAGAGCTTATAGCGCTATACGTAAGCAACACCGAATCTGCTACAGAATGAATGAACATTCTTGATAATTTGAAAGAACGTGGCTTGTCTGAAGCATGTATTATTGTTTCAGATGGTTTAAAGGGTTTGAAAGAAGCAATTGAAAACGTTTATCCAAAAGCAATGCATATTACTTGCACGGTTCATATGATTAGAAATGCTGCAAAATATGTATCTCATTCTATGAAGTCTGATTTTTTAAGAGACTTAAAAAACATATATGGAGCAGACAATTGAGAAAGTGCAAAACACAGCTTTGAATATTTAAAAAATAAGTGAGGCTGTTCGAACAAGCGCGCAGTTGAAGTTGTCGAAAGAGCGATGGACAACATAGAAAAACTCTTTAGCTTTTCTAAAGCTTTACGGACATTAGTTTATACCAGCAACATAGTTGAAAACTATAATTCAGTAATTGGGAGTTTCCTAGCTGCTAAAAAGTCTTTTAATAACATAAACCAACTGTTATTAGACCTATATGTACATTTTGGTTACAATCCAAGATATAAAAAACTAAATCAGAAAAGTAATAGAGTGAGAAATTGATATAGAATATATGAAGAGTTAATGGATGTATTTCCGAACTTACTTAAGAAAAACTAAAAGTTAGAAAAAATCCAATTACACAAAATTAGCTTCGTTACCCAATTTGGTCCTAGTAGTGGAAAACAACTATTAAACATCACTGATTATATTACCAAGCCTGTTTTACAGGCTCTGGTTGATGGTGAACATGTTGGCAAACTAGAGTTATTAAGAGAAAATGCTGATAATGATGAGAATGTGTATCAAAACGGCTCATACACCAGAAATGTTAAGTGAGGGCAAGAAGAAATTCCCATAAAAATGAAAAGAATTCGTGGTGAAAATCAAGACTCTCAAATTATCCCGAAATATAAAAGAATTATCCATGATAAGTTTATCTTAGATGTTCTTTCTTTAGCTTCTACTCGTTTGTCAAATAATGAAATCGCTGATCAAATAACGTCAATATATGGATTCAAAGTAAGTCCTAGCGTAATTTCAAATTGTATCCAAACTGTTCAAGATGAGATGCGCGATTGGCACGAAAGACCGCTAGAAAACAACTACCCAATCATAATGATTGACGGTAAGGTTTTTAAGATCAAAACTGAAGAAGGCGGACGCTCAAAGTACGTAAATAAAACGCTTTATGTCGTGGTAGGAATCAATGCGGATGGTCAAAAAGAGCTTATAGCACTATACGTAAGTAACACCGAATCTGCTACAGAATGAATGAACATTCTTGATAATTTGAAAGAACGCGGCTTGTCTGAAACATGTATTATTGTTTCAGATGGTTTAAAGGGTTTGAAAGAAGCGATTGAAAACGTTTATCCAAAAGCAATGCATATTACTTGCACGGTTCATATGATTAGAAATGCTGCAAAATATGTATCTCATTCTATGAAGTCCGATTTTTTAAGAGACTTAAAAAACATATATGGAGCAGACAATTGAGAAAGTGCAAAACACAGCTTTGAATATTTAAAAAATAAGTGAGGCTGTTCGAACAAGCGCGCAGTTGAAGTTGTCGAAAGAGCGATGGACAACATAGAAAAACTCTTTAGCTTTTCTAAAGCTTTACGGACATTAGTTTATACCAGCAACATGGTTGAAAACTATAATTCAGTAATTGGGAGTTTCCTAGCTGCTAAAAAGTCTTTTAATAACATAAACCAGCTGTTATTAGACCTATATGTACATTTTGGTTACAATCCAAGATATAAAAAACTAAATCAGAAAAGTAATAGAGTGAGAAATTGGTATAGAATATATGAAGAGTTAATGGATGTATTTCCGAACTTACTTAAGAAAAACTAAAAGTTCGAAAAAATCCAATTACACAAAATTAGCTTCGTTACCGATTCGAGATTATGTTAGTAATTCTTTTTAAAGATAAGAACTATGTAAATAAAACACCTTATGTTCAAAAGCCCATTTTTTTAAGAACTACTAAATCCACATCTTATCATATTAGTTCACTGAAGTTTAATATCAAAAAATTGAATTTAAAAATATAGTTATTTTTAGATGAATACAAACTTTTTAAAAAAAAACTAAAAATTTTAAAAAAGTGCGGTAAAAGTGAGATTTTTCAACTAATTATTTTAATGATTTTATATCTAAAATGATTGTATTTCTATTTCTAAAATATTTATTTAAAGAGTCATCTATAAAATGGTACATACACACATAGAATGATCAAAAAATGTAGTTTTTTGTTTTTGAACATTTTTACCGTTTATTCTTTTGGAATTAATAAAATAGTTAAGAATTTAATAAGATCAAAAACTCTTCTTAAATTTGATCTTCTATAAAGAACCTTAAAAATCCAAGGACCTGAATTTTAATCGCTTTTAGAATTGATCTTTTTTTAACCAGAACGCATTCAAAAATTTTTCCTACCTAACAAGTTACTTTGTACATATGTTTAATAAAAAGAATTACGACAAAATTATGAATAACATTAAAAACAGTAAAAGAAACAATGACAGAATTACAAATATAACTAATTACGATGTGTTAAAGTTATTGCAACAAAAATTTGGCAAAACAAATATATATTTAAATGAAAAAGATGAGTTAAAAGACCTAGAAGCAATTTCTACAGGAAGCATTAAATTAGATCATGCACTAGGGACAGATGGTTTTATAAAAGGTAGGATCGTAGAGATTTATGGAAACGAATCATGCGGTAAAACTACTTTAGCTCTATCAACAATTAAACAGGCTATTGATAGAAATATGCGCGTTGCTTTTATTGATGCTGAACATGCATTAGATTTAAGATATGTAAAACGTTTAGGAATAGATTTAACAAAATTAATTATTGCTAGACCAGATTATGGTGAACAAGGTTTTGAAATCATAAAATCTTTAATTAAAACTGAACTAATCGATTTAATTGTGGTTGACTCAGTGGCTGCTTTAGTGCCAAAAGTTGAAATCGAAGGAAAGATGGAAGACCAAACAATGGGGACACATGCAAGAATGATGTCTAGAGGTCTTTCTAGAATTCAACCATTATTAGCTAAACACAATGTATCGGTTATTTTCATTAACCAATTACGAGAAAAAGTTGGAATTATGTTTGGTAATCCCGAGGTTACAACTGGTGGAAAAGCGCTGAAATTCTATTCGTCAACAAGACTAGAACTAAGAAGAGCTGAAATTATTAAAGACGCTGCAAATAATGCAATAGGGATTAGATCAAAAGCGACAATAACTAAAAACAAGCTTTCAACACCTATGACTACAACTTACATTGACTTTTATTTCAAATCTGGAATCAGTGAAGTTAATGAAATTATTGACCTAGCAATAGATTATCAAATTATTGAACAATCAGGTAGTTGATTCTCATACCAAAAAGAAAAAATAGCTCAAGGGAAAGCGAATTTAATCACTAAATTAGGTGAATCTGAAGAGTTATACAAACTAATCAAGACAGAGGTATTAAATAAGTTAAAAGATTGCCAATAATATATAATATTAGGTATATGATAACCATCTCTATATTATTAATGTACCTAATCGTGGGCTTATTGACCGCGTTAACAGTTTTAATTTTTGTCTTCATTTTACTTAAATTTTACGAATTCAGATTTTTTAAACAAACTGAAACATATCAACGTGAACTTGAACAAGAAATTCTAAAGATTAACAAGCAAGAAGAACTTGAAGAAAAACTAAAAGAACATTATCTGTTTCAAAGTAACCACAAAGTTTTTACAAAAAGAGATCTAAGAGAGATTAGAAATTTCTTTATCGCTGTATTAAGCGATAAGATTTTGTTAGAAAACAAAAAGAAGTTATTGTCTAATGAAATCATCGAAAAGAAAAAAGAAAACGAAGAACTTAAAACAAAACTAGACGCAAAAAAAGTCGAAGAGAAAATTACATTATTAAAAGAGATGAACCTAACTCATGAAGAAGCTAAAAAAAGACTTCTAGAAGAATATCGAGGTTATGTAAGAAATGATCTTGATAAGATGGTTAAAGAAGAAGAAAAAGCTGCCAACGATAAGAAAAATGCCATTACAAATGAGTTAAATAAACTTCTTATTAATGCAATGGGTAATGTGTCTTTACTTACAGAAACTGTAAGAATGAACACAGTCAAAACAATAAAGTATGAATACGTCGATGTTGATCCAATTAAGGTTAAAAAAGTTACCGACGATTTTTTTGGAAAGATAATTGGTAAAGAAGCTAGAAACAAAGAATACATTGAAAGATTATTCAATGTAGAAATTATTATTAAACCCGAATCATCAAGAATCTCAATTTCTTCGTTTAATACGATTAAATTAGAGGTTGCTTATAATGCATTAAACAAAATTATTGAAGCTGTAAATGATCAAGGAACTCATGTTTTAGACGAAAGTTTAATTAGAAAAAGTTGATATGGAGCACTAAATGAATTCTCAGCAGAAGCTAAGAGAATTGGTGAAGAAACGCTTAAAGAATTAGGTTTATATGAATCTGCTTTTATCCCAACAAAAGAAATTTCTGAATTCATTGGTCGATTAAAATTTAGAGGTTCTAACACCCAAAACGTTTTAACTCATTCAATTGAAGCAGCTCAAATTGCTGAAAGTATTGCTGATCAACTTAACCTAAATAAAGAAAAAGCCAAGGTTTGTGCCTTACTGCATGATATCGGTAAAGCAATCGATAAAGAAAGTGTTAGTAGTGAAGGTAAATGAAAAAACCTTAAATATGCAGCTAATGACCACGTTAGTGCTGGTGTAGCAATTGCTCAGTACTATAAGTTTGATATTGATATTATCGATGCAATTAACTGTCACCACGGTAGAAAAAAGATTTATGAAAAATCAAAAAATTTCTATGCAAAAATAACAAAGATAGCCGATTTCTTATCAGCAGCTAGACCTGGTGTAAGATTTGTTAAAGATAATGATATTGAAAGACGTTTCGACACAATAAGTAATATCTTAACCAAGTACGTTGATGAAAAGATCATTAGCACTTACAAGATTTTAAAAAATGGTTACAACATTAATCTAATGATCAATCCAGATATAACTGAAAGCGAATATAGTCAATTAACCCTTGATCTGAAAAAAGATATTGAATCTGATAAAGAACTATCTAAATATCCGATCACCATTACTTACGTTCAAAATATTACTAGAAGCGAAACAACAAATGCGATCGCTCATGCCAAAAAAACTGTTGAAATTTATTCAGAAGACAAGGCTGAATTAGTTAACGATGAAGAGTTAAGCACAGTTGAATTTTTAGATGAAGATATCTAATAAAAATTGGTACCTTAGACGGTGATAAATTTCTTTGAAATATTATAATTTTGGTAATGTTTTATGGATGACAACAAGAAAAAAAGTCGCTTAATTGGTGATGCATTAATCAATAGAACTGAAGACTTCTTAATTGAAGAAGATGATATTTTAAGTGATGAAGATGTCAAAAAAAACGATGAAAATTTAAAAGATGGATCTTTTAGCGAAAGCTTTAATCAAGATTCATTTTTTAATAATGGTAGTTCTGAACCACTTGACTCAACAGATCGGATCTTAATCACAGAAGAATATGATGATGAAGATTTATTGAATGTGCCATCTGAGATTATCGTTCCTGATAAAAAGCATAGTAAAACTGCTACAGAATATTTAAATATTGAACACATCACAGATCTATATAGTCCAAATACTGGAACATTTAATACGATGAGTGTTCATGATGTTTCATTTGTTAAACGTGGAAATGAAATAGATCTAGAAAAAAGTAATAGTTTTAGTTTATCACCAAAAAACCAAGAAGTTGTTCCAAGCTTACATAAGGTTATCAAATCAGCTAAACCACCCGTAATTCAAAAAGCTGATAAACCAATCCAAAAGAAAAAGGTTCTTGATGAGATTGACTTTGAGAAGTTAAGTACAGTCGAGTTTAAATTAGAGCCAACTAATCACGATAATAGTAAGCTAAATAACCCTTTAGTGCTTCAATCTGATTCAGTTAAACAAGATCAGATCCTTAAGGATCATGATTTAGATTTTGATTCTAAAACTCTTGATACTTTAGTTAGTAAACCAGTTACTAAAAACAATATTTTTGAATCTTCTTCTATTATTAAAGAATTTAATAATAAAGAGATCTTAGTTAGTAAACCAAATTATCGCGACGATAAGTTTGAAAAAACTACAGGGATTGACTTTGATTTAGGTGATGACGATTACTTAATCAAAGAGATCAGTTTTCAAAAAGAGCATGAGGATTTAACTGAAACTAATTCAAGAATTCAACTTTCTCTTGAGAATGATCCAGCTGTTATTCCTAGAAAAATGACAGTGAATATGCAAAATATTGAATCCGATATTGATCAGATTACTAATGGGGATAAAAGTAATCTTTATCGTTATATCAAAACAGGTAATAGTAATTTAGCAACTGCTAATTTTTTAAAGCAAACTGTTTATAAACAAGAAAAAGATAAAAGCATTGAACATAGAACCGATGCAGCAGATTCTGAAGAATTAAAACTGGTTTTAAATAGAAAAGATAATAACGCTTTAGTTTTTAAAGATATTGATGAACGAATCAAAAAAGAAGCACAACCAAAAAAACAAGTTAAAGAAAGATCTTATCCCAATGATTATGATCCACCAATACAAAACACAAACGCAGAATCTCATATACCTATAAGAAACGTAGGAAATAAACAGGCTAGAAAGCGAAAAAATGGTGGAATAAATTGAGTAGTATTCTTAGTTTTAGTATTAATTATGATCGCTATTGCGGCTATATTATTCGCTATTGTTTTTCTACTACAAAATAGATCTAGATAAATTTGATAACAAATTCCAACAAAAAGATCTCCTAAAATTAAAGTTAAATTTTCGTTCAAATTTTAGCTAAAAAATCCTCTAAATTTTTGTTTAAAAAATAAACATAAAATTTTGTCAAAAAATTAAGTAAAAATTTTCTTAAAAAAGCTGAAAAATTGAATCATAAAAAAATTTAACAAAACCTTTATTTTAAAAGGTTTTAAACCGTTTTTTTCGTCACTATTTTTTTTGCAAGAAAAATTAGAAAAAAAATTCTATATATTTTTTGAAATCTTTTGCAAAAAAAACTTTATAATTTTATTTGTATTTTCAAATAAGAAAAATTTAAAGATAAATTGAAAGGATTAACTGGAATTGGAAGATAAGGTTTTTATTCAGCTAAGAAACGTCAATAAAACTTTCGACGATGGTTTTGTTGCCGTAAGAAATCTAAATCTAGATATTAATAAGTCTGAATTTGTAACATTGTTAGGACCATCAGGATGTGGTAAAACTACAACGTTAAAATTATTAGCTGGGTTCGAACAACCAACTTATGGACAGATAAAGATCAATGGGATTGATATCAAAGATATGCCCGTTCACAAACGTCCATTTGCGACTGTTTTTCAGGACTACGCATTATTCCCTAATATGACTGTTTATAACAACGTTTGTTATGGACTTAAGATAATGCGTGTTCCTAAAGAAAATACCGACCCTAAATTAGCTGTTGAAGCTGAAAATATTAAGAAAGAAGCTGAAAAGAAAGCTGCTGCCAAAATCAAGGATCTTAGTAGAAAGAAAAATGATCTATCTAACAAATTAGATAAGATTCGTAAAGAATACGAAAAAAATGATTGGATGCTAGAAAACGACGAAATGCGTTTTGCTCAGTACCAAGAAGAATTGATCAAATTAGAAGCACAATTATCTGAAGCTTACGAACAATCTGAAATCAATAAACTTAACCAAGAGATTGTTGAACTAAAAACTAATTACCAAAAGAAGATCCCAATCGATAATAGGTACGATAAGGTCTTAAAAGAATTAGAAAACGCTGATGGGTGAACTTCATATTGAGAAACTTATCCAATTATGAAAAAAGAACACTTTGAAAACAAAGTGTTAACTCGTCGTTTAACTAAAAAAGAGATCGAAGAAAGAGCCAACAATATGATTAAACTTGTTGGTTTAACTGGTAAAGAAGATAAATACCCATCAGAACTATCTGGTGGGATGCAACAACGTGTTGCTTTAGCTCGTGCTTTAGTGATTGAACCTGAAACTTTATTACTTGACGAACCATTAAGTGCGTTAGATGCTAAGGTTAGAAAACAATTACAAAACGAACTTAAGAGAATTCATAAAGAATTAAATATTACTTTTATCTTAGTTACCCACGACCAAGAAGAAGCTTTATCACTATCAGATAAGATCGTGGTAATGTCTCAAGGTGATATTGAACAAGTTGGTAAACCAAACGCAATCTATGACTCACCAATCAACGAATGAACAGCTAAATTCATTGGGGCTGCTAATATCTTTGATGGTAAATATTTAGGTGACTATAAGATCGAACTAAACTCAGGTGATATTATTGACACTGATGAAGAATACGAATTCAAAAAAGGTGACAACGTTCGTGTTTTAATCCGTCCAGAAGACTTTGACGTTGTTGAAAAAGACCAAGGGTTTTTCAACGTTGAAGTAATTAAAACTTCTTATAAAGGGGTTTTATGAGAAGTTGAATGTTTAATGAGCGATAAAACTAAGATCAAAGTAGATAACATCGACGAAGTTAAGGTGGGAGCTATTGTCGGATTAAAGTTTGACGAAATGGATGTTCACATGATGAGGAAAGAAGAAGAAGAAGATGTTTAAAAATTTTCGATCAATCAAAAATTTTAATGCGATCGCCCAAACCCTTAAGGCTCCTAAAAAAACCTGGTTAATTCTTCCCTATTCTTTATTATTATTGGTTCTTTTTATCATCCCATTAATTATCGTTTTAGTTAATGCGTTTTCACCTTTTAGTGTGCAAACCCAAGATGGTAAAACGATCCCTGTTGATGTTTCTGAAAACTTTTCAATCATCGATAGTTTTACGATTACTAAGATGCTTAAATCTTTTGGTTTAGCTATTGCTTGTACGATTATCTGTTTAGTAATTGCTTTTCCATTTGCTTACATCTTATCAATAACTAAAAGCAAGTTGTTCAAATACAGTGTGGTTGCATTAGTAACTGCACCAATTTGAAATAGTTTCTTAATTAAAGTAATTGGACTTAAATCTTTATTAGATTTAATTTTTGGTGAAGCTAACAGTACGTTTGGTGATGGTTGATCATTATTAGGGCTTGTGTATATCTTCATGCCATTTATGATCTTACCAATCTACACCGTATTAATCTCAATGCCAAAGAACTACATGTTAGCTTCACAAGACTTGGGGTATAACTATTTCATGAGCTTTTTTAAGATCGTGATTCCTTATTGTAAGAATGCGATCATCTCAGGAGTAACATTAGTATTATTGCCTTCATTTACAACAGCAGGGATCGGGCGGTTTGTTAATAATGCTAATAATGCTGAACTGATCGGTGGTTATTTACTTTCGTTAGGTGCTAACGGACTTGAATCACGAGTAGCGATCTCTCAAGCGAGTGCATTAAGTCTTACTTTAGCAATCTTAATCTTAGTCTTTTATACTTTATTCTTTGTAGTTCCTAAGATTTTTGGTTATCTGAAAAAACGATCAGTACTAAAAAATAAAATTAAGGCAGCGGTAGATCATAATGAATAAATTGAAATCAATCTTAAGACAAAGTTATATCTTTATCATCTTATTGTTTATTTATTTACCTCTATTAATCATTGTGGTTTTATCATTCAATGGTGTGACTGAAAGAGGAAACGTTAACGTAACGTTTAGTCAATTCGACCCCAATAAGGCGTTTGAAACTTATTTAGCTTTAGCTGAAGGTGATTTCTTAACACCTTTAACGACTTCATTGATCGTTGCCTTTGTTTCAACACCGATCTCAGTGTTTATTGCCACGATTACAGCTTTTGGGATCTGAAGAAATAAGAAGGTTTATCAAAAACTAATGATCTCAGCATCAAACACTTCGATCGTTGTTCCTGATATTATTGCTGGTTTGAGTTTAATTATCTTCTTTATTGCGGTGTGAGTGTCTCTAGCCCAACCACTTGGTCTATTTACAATTATCATCTCACACATCTCAATTAGTACCCCTTTTGCACTAGTATCAATCTATCCAAGAATGCTAAAGATGAACCCAAATCTAATCTTAGCTTCACAAGATTTAGGTTACAACAAAATCCAAACGTTCTTTAAGATTACTCTATCTTATTTAACACCCGCACTAATTGTTGGTGGTCTAATTGCTTTTGCCACATCATTTGATGATTTCATTATCACTTCTTATGTAAGAGGTTCAGCTAGAACGATTGCAACTGAACTATATTCAATTGCGAAAGGAATTAAAGGTTGAGCAATCGCATTTGGGGCAATCTTAGTTTTCATTGGGATCTTGGCTACAGCAATTTCAGTAATTAAAAAAGCGATTACTGAAAGAATTAATTATAAGGAAAAAGTTGCTCGATCAATTCACAACTAATGTATGTATAAAAATGAAGAAAAAACCCGTAAAATTAATCGTTTCTGCTTTAGCTTTATCATCAGTTTTAGTAACTAGTTGTGAAGCGGGAGCAAACTTATTAAACCGTAATTTCGTTTATGCAAATTTTGAATCTTACATGTCACCAAATTTGCAATCTGAATTAAGACAAACATATAATAATTTGCAATTTGATGCTTTTGCATCAAATGAAAAAGCACTTACCAATTTTAAGAATAAAACTTATACGATTGGGACATTATCAACTTATGCTGTTTTAGATCTAATTCATCAAGGGATCTTGCAAAAATTAGATTGATCAAAATTCAATCTTAGTTATCTAAACGATCAAGATCAAGAAGTGCCAATCCATAATGCTAATGACGCATTAGGTTTATTTACTGACGAAGTTCAAGAGATCTTAACAAGCTATTCAATTGATAATAAACCAGTTAATCTATTAGATTATGCTGTGCCTTACTTTTTTCAATCGTTAGTTTTTGCTTATCGTGGGGCTAAGATCGATTCTTTAGTTGATCATCAAAGTAGTTGGTATGATATTTTAAGCACGATTAGTAGTGAACAGTACCGTGATCGTTTTAATAACAATAAGTTAGGGATCGTTGAAGACGAACGTTCACTTTATTCGATTGCTAATCTGATTAAAACAACAAAAGAAAATCAGACAGTTACAGTAAACCCGCCACCAAGTCAACTGACATTATCTGATTTTTATAACGTTTATCAAGAGATCGCAGATGCTGGGATTAATTATCGTAACCTTGCCACTAACAACCGATCGACTGCTTTATTAAACTCTGACTCAAGTGTGATTTTAAACAACTTAGATAGTGGCAGAATCGATGGCGGGATCATGTATAATGGGGATGCTATTTTTTCAGCACAAGGTGGGGAATTTCATGCAGAGAAGGATGATCCACTAAAACCAAAAAGTGAAGATTTTCACATCGTTACTCCAGTTAACACCCCATTAGCATTAGATCTAATCGTGGTGAACAAGTTAAATATCGAACAGTTCCCTGGATTTTTAGATCAAGCTTATCAAGTAATTAAAAAAGTTGGTCTTGAAGGGGTTAATGAAACGTTAGCTGATTTTCAAGCAGTGTTAACTGAAAAACCTGAAACAATTTATAAAAACGGACCGCTTGAGAATTTCAATTACGTTCAATACACCTCACCACTAAAAAAGATCTCAGATCCAGAGAACGGTTTGGTGGCTGTTGAAGGTTGATTAGAAGTTGCTGACCAAGAAGAACTATCAAACAACATTAATTCAGCTTACTTTATCCAAGATATTAAAAACGTAACTAACTTCATCGAAGCTCCGCTTAATGATATCCAAAAAGCTAGTTTAGTTAACGCATTTGCTCGATTTAAAAATAATTGATTGCGGTAAAATAATACAGACAACTAAATAAGTAATTATGTATTACAAAGTTATTTTGGGGATCGAATCTAGTTGTGACGATTTATCAATCGCGATCGCGATTGATAATAAGATTGTCACAACTAAAACCAAATCATCATCAAGTGTTCACGCTAATTATGGTGGTGTTGTCCCTGAGATTGCTGCACGCTATCATGAAGAGATCTTGCATCAAACTCTTAATGAAGCATTAACTGAAGCTAATCTAACGATCAATAAGATCGATCTGATTACATATACAGAAAACCCGGGATTATTAAACTGCTTACATGTAGCTAAGGTGTTTGCTAACACCTTAGGTTATCTACTAAAGATCCCCGCACAAGGAATTAATCACTTATATGGCCATATCTTTTCACCGATGATTGATGATGGTGATTGTTTGTATCAAAAAAGTGATCTGATCTACCCCGCACTTGGGATCGTAGTAAGTGGTGGACATACAGCAATTTATGATGTCCAATCACCATCTAAGATCACTTTATTAGATGAAACATTAGATGATGCGATCGGCGAAGTGTATGATAAAGTTGGCCGAGCGCTTGGGTTGCAATACCCTGCTGGTGCTAAGATCGATCAGTTATACAACCCAGAACAAGCTGAAACGGTTGAGTTTTTAAAAACAAATAAACTATCAGCTTTTAGTTATTCGGGATTCAAATCAGCTGTTTTACGATATATCGAACTAAATAAAAATCAACCTGATTTTAATTTAGTTCAGGCTGTTTCATCGTTCCAAAAATTCATCATCGATGATTTCATTGATCGGATTAAAAATGTGATCAATAAAGCCGATTCAAAATACCAAACGATCTTATTAGGTGGTGGGGTTAGTGCTAATAGTTATCTTAGATCTGAACTAAAAGAATTAGCAATCAAAACCCTTGTTCCCAAACCGATCTATTCAGGTGATAATGCTGCTATGATCATTAATTACGCACAATATTTATTAAACGAATAAAATCGTTTAATAAATTTTTTTTATTAACCTATAATTTATCCGTAATTATGAAAAATTAAGGGGTATTTCACACTGAATATTATTAACTTAAACCATAACAGAAAAGGTGTGTATACTGCTGAAAGTGTTGGTAGTGCACATCCTGATAAGCTATGTGACCAGATCGCTGATGCGATCTTAGATGCTTGTTTAAAACAAGATCAAAACAGTCGTGTTGCTTGTGAAGTTATGGCTTGTAATCACCTGATTATTATTGCAGGTGAGATTAGTACCAAAGCTAGTGTTGATTATGTTGGTACAGCTTGAAAAGTCGTTAACCAATTTGGTTATGATCGTAGTGATTTTACGATCATTGCAAATATTAATCAGCAATCATCTGAGATTGCTCAATCAGTTGATCAAAAAAATCACAAGATCGGTGCTGGTGATCAAGGGATCACTGTTGGTTATGCTTGTGATGAAACGAAAAATCAGATGCCTTTAGCCGTAATGATGGCACACGATCTTGTGCGTTTAGCTAAAGAATTAATTGATAATAAGACTTTTAATCATGCTAAATATGATATGAAAGCTCAAGTGAGCTTGAATTATCTAGATAATAACCAAGTTGAATTAAAAACAATCTTAATGTCAATCCAACATGAAGAGAATGTTGATCTGAGTGTTTTTAAACTTTTTGTTAAAAAATTTATCATGGATGAAGTTGCCACAAAATATGGTTTTAACAAAAACTATGAAGCACTAATCAACCCATCTGGATTGTTTGTTAGTGGTGGTCCAACTGCTGATACGGGCTTGACTGGTAGAAAACTGTTAGTAGACAGTTTTGGGATCTATGCTCACCATGGTGGTGGTGCTTATAGTGGTAAGGATTACACTAAAGTGGATCGCTCCGGTGCTTATTATGCAAGATGGATCGCTAAACATATCGTTAAAGCCAAACTTGCTAGTCAATGTGAAGTGATCATCTCATGAGCGATCGGACTAACCAAACCACTTGATATCGTTGTTAATTGTTTTAATACGCACACTGTAGAGCTTGATTTAATTAATCAGATCGTTAAAAAGATCTTCAATCATGATCTAGCCACAATTATTGAACTATTAAAACTTAAAACAACGAATTATTCTGGGTTAGCAGTATATGGCCATTTTGGTAAATCTGAAAAACAATACCGTTTTGAAGATACGATCTATCTTGATCAGATCTTAAAGATCGTTAATAAAGAATAAGAATAAAAGAAAACCACATTTCATTTGTCGATAAATGAAATGTGGTTTTTTAATCTTGCTTTAGCTTTAAGCAGGATCAACTTATTTCATTTTTTCTTTGTTGGTAACTTTAGTGGGAGGACGATTAGCCTTCTTTTGTTTGGCTAAAGCCTTAATTAGCCCACTAATCTTATCAGTTTGATTATAACGTTGATCTCCAACAATACTTAATAAGATCTTAAGTAGTTGTTTTTCAAATCTAGCGTCGTATTCAAATATGTCGCTAGATAGACCGGTTGATAGGTTAGCTAGTTCTAGTTCTCCATATAAATAAGCATTATTTAAGTGGCTAGCACTACCAAACAATAGTTCAGGACGATAACGATCATAAACATTAATCCCTTTTACTAGTTTGTTATTGTTATATAGATAAAGTCCTGCTTTTTTAAAATCAGGTTCACTTAAAACCCCTAGATAACCACTTAAGTAGATCTTTTGGTTGTTCCAATCGATCGTTTCTTGAATTAAGATCCGTTTTTTCCCATTCTTTAGGTTAGCTAGAGCTGGTTTTTTAGTTTTAGCTAGTGATTTAGCTTTATCTAAAGTAGTTAGTTTATTTAACGGGTTAGTAGAAAGATCAAAGAATTCTTGACCTTTTTTATATAAGATATAAAACTTTAGTTTATCCGTGTTAATAAACTTTTGATAGATTAATTTTAATTGGTTAGCAATAACTTTAAAATCATTAAGTTCATAAGGCGCTTTTAATTGTTTTAGCCGGATTAATGTCCCATTAGCAAAACTAGTGCGATTATAATACTCCCCACGTTGAATCTGCTTTAGGTCATTAAAGATTAACTGTTGGTTAACATTATGTAGTTTAAAGTAATAACCAACCTCTTCACTAGCACTTTGGTTAAAAAATTCGAACTGGTATGCTAACTTAATTAACGAGCGAAAATACCCATGGTATTGCTCGTTATCACCCTGAAAAAAATTACTTAAACTAATTAGTTCGTAATAACTAAAACCATTACTATTATCAAAGATTGATAGTTCATTTAAATTTTGATCATAGATCAAAAAAAATGTTAACGGTGTACTAACTTTATGAAAATTAAGGTGATTTATTAAAACTAAATCAACGATATTACAAAAAACATAACCACTATCATAGTGGAGTTTTTCAACTAATTTAATCCATTGTGAGAAAGGATTCATAAATTGATAAAATTTTTCTAAATAATTTTATAATCTAACCAGCAATTGTCAATATTTCATTAAAAAACCATGTATAATACTGTTTTACTTTATATCTATTTAAAGATTCAATCAAAGCAGTGGCTACCAAATAAGAGAATACCTTCAGAGCGTCAGTTATCAATTAAATTTGGACTTTCACGCAACCTGATTCGCAAGGTATTCTCGGTTTTATGTAATTACAACGTCTTGGACAATAATACAAAACCTGGTTATTTCGTTCATAAAGATTATAAAACAGGTTTTTTTATTAACTTCTTAGATTTTGATAAAGTGATCAGTTTTGATCACACAGAACTTTATCGCACCCCATTTAGTCAGTACGATATCAATATGTTTAAGGAGTTATCAAATAAGGATGACTTTTTATCATCAGCCTTCCCTAAGGTTAACCAAGTGGTTTATTATGACCAAAATAAGGAAGTTGTCTTTGTTAACCAAGTATTGTTAAACCGTAAATTGCTGGTTTATCACAATACTAACGCAATGTCGTTCCAAGACTTCGTGATGTTTGCTGAAAATGGTCAACCAATTGTTAGACACAAACAGATCTCAATGGTGTGTACTGATATGGGACCAGTAAAAGAGTTTATTAAACCAAATAAGTTAAATAATAACTATTTAGTAACCTACTCTGTTTACTTTAATATTGAAAACGAGATCTTAGCGATCTCTAAGATCTTCCACTTGTTACCAGATTCTAAGATTAACAGTCTTGATGTTAAGTTAGAATTCCATGATTATCAATCAAGGATTGAATCTAAAATCAAAAACGATACGTTAGTTAAGCGCGGTCGTAAATAAACTAAGATCCAAACTAGCCATGAAGATTTTTAATTAAAAATCTTCAAGCTTTTTTAAAGAATGTAAAAATATAGAAAATTATGTCATATCGAGTTGATGGAAAAAACGATCTATTTGATCTAGTGATCGTAGGAAGCGGTCCTGCTGGGATCTCAGCAGCGATCTATGCTAAGCGTGCAAACATTAATGTTTGTGTTGTTGAAGGTTCAGCACCTGGAGGGAAGATCTTAAAAACTGGGTTTATTGATAACTACCCAGGTTATAGTTCAATTAAAGGGCCTGATTTAGCTGTAAATATGCTTAACCAATTAAACAGCTTATCAGTTCCAATCTTCTATTCTCAAGTAAATGCGATTGAAAAACAAGAAAATTACTTCTTTACGTATTTAGATAGTAAGACTTTACTTTCTAAAGCTGTAATCGTAGCGACAGGAACACTTGAACGTAAATTAGGTTTAGCTAATGAAGCTAAATTTGAAACTAAAGGGATCTCATATTGTGCGATCTGTGATGGTCCACTTTATAAGAACCGTGATGTTGCTGTGGTTGGTGGTGGTAATGCTGCTGTTGAAGAATCACTATACCTATCAGGGATCTGTAATAAGGTGTATTTAGTTCACCGTCGTGATGAATTTAGAGCTGATAGTTATGCAGTAGCTAAATTAAAAGAAAAGAAGAACGTCCATTTCTTACTATCTCACGTTGTTGATAGTTATCTTGGCGATCAAACACTTAAAGGAATTAAAGTTAAAAACTTAAAAAATAATGAACTAACTGATCTAACAATCGATTGTTTATTCCCTTATATTGGTGCAGTGCCAAACACAAGTTTCTTAAAACCATTTAATATCTTAAATGAAGAAGGCTATGTTTTAGTTGATGCTAACCAAAAAACTAGTGTTGATGGTTTATATGCTGCAGGTGACTGTGTGCATAAAAAGATTAGACAGATCTCAACTGCGATCTCAGATGGAACAATTGCAGCTTTAGCTGTTAATGACTTTTTCAAACTACACAAATAGATGGTCACCTTTAGTCAAGAGGTTAAAAGTGAGATCTGTGATCAATCCTTAGATGAGAAGAATGCTAAGTATTTTTTAAACGGGATGATCTTTGATAAGTTGCAACTGGTTGATGAGTCTTACCAAAGTTATACTTCCCAACACCCAAAAACGATCATCTTTTTAAAAAAGATCTTAATCTTACTTAATCAAGAATTAAAAAACGAGATTAGACACACCCATCGGATTAACCAACTAAAAAAGCATGAGTATGAACTAATTTTTAAATTAGATAAAAGCTTATTAAGTTTAGATAATCACGAACTAGAAGAACAACAGCTTAGGGCTTTTTTTGGTGGGTTGTTTTTAAGTGTGGGAAATCTATCAAAGTTTAGTGCTAAAGATCACCATTTAGAATTGATCTTCAATTATGAACATAAAGCACTATTAACCCACGACTTGTTGGTGCAAAATGGGTTTAGTAATTTCAAACTAATTACGCGTAAAAATAAGTATATTTTGTATCTAAAAAAGACCCAAGAGATCATTGATTTTTTAGCTTACATCAACGCTTTTAGTTGTATGTTTAGGTATGAAGATAGTAATCTTAAACGTAAATTGGTAAGAAAAGTCCAACTATCTAATAACCTTGATATTGTCAATCTAACTAAAACGATCGATCTGAACAATAAACTGATTCCGATGATTGAAATGATCGTTAATGATCAAGCTTTTCACGAACAAAAGCCATTGTTTAAAAGCTATTGTTACACTAAACTTAACCACCCTTCAGCCTCTTTAGCTGAATTAAGTGAACTGTTAACTAAACAAGGATATCAGATCACAAGAACGGGTTTGGGTCACTACAACAAAAAAGTCAGGACGCTATATAAACAATTAAAAAATTAAATTATTATAATTATTTATCGAAATAAATAAATTTTAATTACGATATGAATCCAACTGAAATAACATTTTTTGTACTAGCAATCATCGCTTTAATCGTCGGACTGGGGCTGTCTAACTCTGGGACAACTGGTGGATTAGCTTCATTATCTGGACAAGATCTTGAGATCTTTAAAAAGACCAAAGACCGTGGGATTATTAAGATCTTACAGATCGTGATGTTTATTTTAATGTTGCTATTTTTAATCCTGGGACTAATTTATCATTTCGTAATTAAATAATCATAATGATCTGTCAAGAAACGAGCTGATATGAACAATAACAACAATAGGCGAAAGATAATTAATGATATCTTACAGATCGTAAGATTGGAAGATAAAAAACCAATCCCACCAGGGATCATTGTTAAAAAACTTGATAATAGGTACACCAAAACAGCAATCTACAAAGAGATTGATAAGATGTTAGCTAATGGTGAATTAAAGAAGTTAGCTAATAATAAGGTTGTCTTAGGTTATCAGAATTCAGCACCTGATCTAAGTAAGATCATGGTGGGAAGATTAGCAATCGGAACAAACGGTAATGGCTTCATTAAGTTAGAAAATGAAGAGTTATCTAAATATTATGTTCATAACACCAATCTTAATAACGCTTTAAATAACGACTTAGTTGAGTTTGCCCCTTTAACTGTTCAAAACGATTGATACAAGCATGATCTGACTGATGCTTGTATCTTAAAAGTGCTTGAACGAGCTAGAACTAGATATGTTGGTACTTATGAAGATACGGGTGATGAATATTTAGTTTTACCTGATGATCCCAAATTAATCTATAAAGTCGTTTTAGATAGACATTATTTAGAACTAAAAGAACACGACCGGATCTTGTTTGAGATTATTGAGATCAAACAAGGTGTGATTAGAGCAGCTTTAGTTAAAAAGATCGGATCTAAAGAAGATCTAGGGATCGATATTGATGCGATCGCATACAATCATCTGATCGAACCAACCTTTAGTCAAGAGATCATTAATGAAGCTAAAAGTTTAAAATACGAATTAGATGATCACCAAAAAGAGATCCGTAAAGATCTAAGAGATCTTAGTTTTCTTACGATCGATCCAGCTAGTGCACTTGATTTAGATGATGCGATCTATGTGAAAAAGATCGATGATGATAGTTACAACTTAAAGGTTGCGATCGCTGATGTTTGTCACTATGTTAAATTTGATGGGCCAATGGATCGTGGGGCTAGAACTAAAGCAACATCAGTGTATCTGGCTAATAAGGTGATTCCGATGTTACCAGAAGAACTATCAAACGATCTTTGTTCACTTAACCCAGGGGTTGATAAGTTCGTTATTGTTGGTGACCTAATGATTGATGGTACTGGTAAGATCATGAGTCATGAGTTTTACCCCGCAATCATTAACTCTCATAAACGCTTTAGTTATGAAGAAGTAAATGAGTATTTTAGTGCTACAAATGATCTAAAAGATGTTGATCCATCAATCCGTCAGATGTTAGATGAAGCTAGGGTGTTAGCTAAGATCTTAAGACGGATGAAGATAAAACGTGGTTATTTACAGTTTGATGTTGATGAAACTTCAATCGAATTAGATGATCGTTTTGAACCGATTAATATCTTGAAAAAACCACACGGTGAAGCTCAAGAGATGATTGAAGATTTCATGGTGGCAGCTAATGAAGCAGTATGTTTATTTGCTAGCAAATACAATTTAGATTTCATCTACAGAGTTCACCCCAAACCAGCAGTCCACAAACTAAACAGTTTTGCTAACTGAGCTAGAACACTAGAGTTTGAGATCTTTGGTGATTTAAATAGTATTAAATCAACTGATATCCAAAAGTGGTTAACTAATAATGCTGATCACAAACAGATCAAGTTGATTAATAAGCTCTTATTACGCTCAATGAATAAGGCGTACTATTCAGTTGAAAACACCCGCCACTTCTCGTTAGCTTCAAAACACTACACCCACTTCACTTCACCAATCAGACGGTATGCTGATAATATCGTTCACCGGATCTTGTGGATGTTTGTTTTTGATCCACAAGCATACACAGATCTACAAAGAAACGAACTAAAATCACACCTAGTTGAATGGTGTGATCTAATCAATAAGCAAGAGTTAGTAGCTGTTGATTGTGAACGTGATGTTAATGCGTTCTTATACGTTAAGTATATGAGTAACTTCTTGGGTAATTGATATCATAACGTAACGATCAACGCGATCACCAACTTTGGGATGTTTGTTGAATTAGATAACGGGATTGAAGGTTTGGTAAGACTGAATAATATTAACGGTGATTATTACCGTTATGATCCCAATACTGATAGTTTAATCGGAAGAAATAACCACAAGAAATACCAGATCGGTGATACTGTTGATGTCAAATTATTATCAGCTGATAAGCGTTTAAAACGCATTGATTTTGCGATCCACGAAGATAATAAATGCAAATAACAACTTTACTGATCTTAATCTTAATAGCTTTTTTAGTGATAATGGTTATAAGTATCATTCAATTTATTATCTTCATCTTCACTAAAAAAGCTGAAAAAGAATCGTTTTTTAATTTCTTTAAAAAGATCTTTAAAAAGAAACAAGATGATCGCTCATTAAACGACTTTTATGATAATTTAAGTAGCTCACTACTTAAATTATCAGCTGATAAGATTGGTGGAATCATTGCGATTGAACGAGAAGACAACTTAGATTATTACATCAATGTTGGTTATAAGATTATGGGCGAGTTTTCTCCCGAATTTATCATCTCGGTTTTTTATAACAAAAACTCACCCCTACACGATGGTGGGATCATTATTCGTGATATGAAGATGGTGTCGATCTCAAGTTATTTCCCAATGACACAACAGTTATTAGATGTTTCTTATGGTGCCCGTCACCGGGCTGGGGTGGGTTTGAGTGAAAAATCTGATGCGATCGTTTTTATTGTTAGTGAAACTAATGGGAAGATCTCAGTGGCCCAAAAAGGTCGGATTAAACGCTTATCAAATAATCCCGAAAGGTTATTTGATGAGATTATCAAGCTTTTAGATGATAAAAAACCACGTGACTTCTTTTAAGCTATATCTAGTAGTTAAAAAGAAAAAATAATTATTTCAATAATTATAATAGTAGTGAGAGCAACCAGTTTTAGATAACTGATTACTCAAAATTAAAGAAAAATACAAACTTAATTAATTTTGAATTTTATTTGTTGCAAATTAATATAGTAATAAATTCTTAATTAAATTAGACCATATATAATGAAAAAGAAAAGTTTATTTAGACTAGCTAGTCTGATCGGGGCAGGATCGTTTGCAGCTGTAGTTCCAGCAAGCTGTAACTCTTTGATTCGTTCAGTTAACCACACAGAGACCGTTCCAGATGATTCAAACCGATCAAATAATAACCAAGACGGTGATCAAGGTGGTCTTTCAAATCAAAGTGAAACTAGAAACCAACTAAGCGGATTGTTAAATAAGCAAGCTAATCAAGTTGGTATGTATAACGAATACAAACAGATTCAAGCCGGACTTAAAAGTGCTTATGAAGCTGCTAAAGCAGTTGTTGATAATACCAATTCAACTTCTGAACAACTAAATGAAGCTAAAACTGCTTTAGAAAATGCGATTAGTCAAGCAGAAAGAAATAAAGATAGCTTTAATCAAAATAATGCTCAATTAATCGGGGTTTATAACCAGATTAAAGAACAGATCTCAGGGATCAATGAATCACTTGATCGAGCTGCATACAGCGGAATTAGAGCTAAATTAAGACCGATCTATCAAGCTGCAATAATTGTATTACAAAACGGTTTACAAACAGCTGGGGGTTCAGCGGTTAGTTTGCCATACGCAACAAAGGTTAGTAGTGATCTATCAGCAGCATTAGCAAAATTACCAGAATGAAAGCAAAATGCTGATCAGTTTGCTAACTTTAAAAAGTTTGCATTATCACCTACTAACTTCGTTGGTCCGATTGCGAATGATAACACTCAACAACCTAGTGATTTTGGCTTTTCTGCTTTTTCTGTAGCAGTTGATGCATCATACAAATATGCAAAGAATAAGATTAAAGTTGGCGATGCAACTAATGCTTCTGAAGAAGTTCAAGCTTTAACTGATGTTGGTTGGATTTACAACTTTGGGCGAGAAGCTAATGATGGTTATGAATTTAGTTTTGATTATTACGGACCTTCAAAAGCGTGATTGTACTTCCCGTTCAAATTATCTAAACAAACAAATCAAACAGTTTCATTCTATTACTCATTAAATGATCGAAATGCTGCCATTGAACGAAAAGTAATTATTAATGCACCAACAGTTGATAGTATTCAAGTTGCTAAAGTGCCATTAGATGACTTAAAGTTTGGAAGAAATAAAGTTGCTTTTAGTTCGATTGAAGGAACAACTACACCAATGGTAGGTAACTTCTATATTAGCTCATCAGATCATAATGATGATAGTGTATATAACTCAATCTTTGGTAACACCTTGTCAGAAGATAAGAACTCAGTAACAGTTAATTTCTTAGATGGTTATGGATTAGCAGATAATTCAAAAACTTTACTAAGACAAATTAGTGCTACTTTAGGTGATTCTACTGAAAGCAATTCGTACTACGTGATTGGTTGATTAGGTGGAAGTGCTGGTAATAATACTATGTCAGCCAACGCGATCAACAATACTTCAAGAACTTATACGTTCTATGTCAACGCGCCAAAATCAGGTGCATATAATGTTAGTGGTTATACTAATGCAAACGAAGTTCGTGATCTAGTGTTTAAAACTGCTCCACTTCCTCCAAACCCACAACAAACATACACTTTAACTCTTAGCAGTCTTCCGAATAGTGGTGAGAATAAAGTAGTTAAGTTTGATACAGCGACAATGGGTAATGATAAAACTCTAACCCTTCAAAAAGGTTTAAATAGAATTGTGGTTATGGGCGGAACTTCATTTGAAGGTAACGCGCCAAACCTTGGTAATGTAACCTTTACATTCAAAGGTTAATGATTGTTTTTTAACTCAAAAAATACCATTTTTAGCTAACTTAGCAAAAACCGGGTTATCTTAACTAATCATCAACCTTTAAATTAGACCAGAATTATTAACTAATTCTGGCCTTCTTATTTTTTAATAACTAATATTGTGTAAAACAGCTTCAATTTTTTTGGTGTTATAATTCACATATATATGTTATGTATGTATATAAGATTAATTAATATTAGTTGAAATTTGTTTAATAAAAAACCTTATGGTACATAGATCGTAATTAATTAGAAACAATGAAAAAGAATTTATTAAAAGTGGTTAGCTTTTTAAGTGTTGGCTCGATTTTAGGCTTAATACTGTCTAGTTGTACATCACTGTCAAATTCAGTCGAACAAAAACCGGTTGATCCAATCAATCGACAACCAGAGCTTAACACTGGTGAGCAGACAAAAAGACAACTAAACAATTTAATTGATAGTCAACCTACAACCCTTCAAATGTATGAAGACTACAAGAATATTCGCAACACGTTAAATGCTGCTTATCAAGCTGCTAGAATCATTAGTGATAGTAATAATTCAACACCCGAACAATTAGAAGCAGCGATTGTAACACTTCGTAATGCGATTGGTAAAGCTAGTGCTGATAAAACTGCTTTTAATAACCAACATTCTGAATTAGTGATGGCTTATAATCGTCTAAAAGCACAGATGCAAAGTGCAAGTTTAATCATCTCATCACTAAATGAAGAAAAATACAGTGCGATTAAAACTAACATTACACCGATCTATGATCAAGCAAAGGTAATTATCGCTAACACTTTACAATCATTTGGACAAAACGAAAAAGCTACGATCACTAATATTGAAAATATTACTCAGAGCATTTCAAAATTAGTTAGTGAAAAACAAAACGCTGATGAATATGCTGTTTTCAAGCGTTTTGATGTTAAGAAAGAAAACTTAATCGGGACATTTGCTAAGACTGGTCCTGTTCCAGAAGAGTATAGCTTTGTAGCTTATAGTGCTAATATTAATAATTATTCATATAATTTTGCCACTCCTAAGATTTGAGTTTATCCGCACGAGATTACAAACAGAAGTGAAGGCGCGATCGTTAGTAATTCAAGCGAATTAACCAATGTTGGTTGAATCTATAGTTTAACACCAGCAGCACAAGCTGAATCTAAATACGAATTTAATTTTGAATACTACGGACCATCATCAGTAGCTTATCTATATTTCCCTTATAAATCAATTAACTCACTTAGTAACCGAATTGTTTTTGATTACCTTTTAAACCACCAAGAATCAAGTGATAACAGTTTTAGAGACCACTTAATTATTCCAACTCCAAGTGTTGATAGTATTAGCGTAATTAGATTACCAATTACTAACCTAAGATATGGAATGAATACGATTACACTTAGATCACATAAGAATTTACCATTCCCAGTTGTTGGTAATATGTATCTTTCATCAGCTCCAGATGGTGATACAAATGCTTTAGATAAGATTTATAATGATATCTTTGGTAATATCGTTTCTCCAGATAATCCAAGAGAGATTACAGTAGACGTATTAAAAGCTTATGGTTTAGCAAGTAGTTCAACGATTGTAATGAGACAATTTAATCCAAATGTTAATAATAAACCATTAACATTAGATGGTGTAGCTCAAAATAAACCATACTATTTAATAGGTAATTTAGGTGGAAGTGACCAAAGCGGGGAAGGGGCATCACGAAACGCATTACGTACGTTCAGTCCAAACACTAGAACTTATACGTTCTATGTTAATGCTCCACAAGCTGGTTCTTATAATATCTCAGGAATTTATAATTCATCTGATAGTCGCGAGTTGGAGTTTAAAACAACTTCAGGAACTGGTCAAGCACAATCAACTAGTGTTGTTAAGATTACTAACTTATCATCAGGATCAACTGATGCACAAAACATCCTAAAAACTTTTGATACAGCAAAAACTGAAACAACTACAGTTGAAGATACTAATAGAGTATTAACCTTAACCAAAGGATTAAATAAAATTCTTGTAACTGGATTAAATAGTCAAGCTGCGCCTAATTTAGGTAATATTACTTTCAGATTAGCTTCTTAAGAATCTTCAAAACTTACCAAAAAAAAATAAAACACATCGAATTAATTTCGATGTGTTTTATTTTATCCCTTTAAAACTAAGTTGGTGTAATCAAGAGAGCCTTACTAGGATTTGATTTTAGTTCAATAAAAAACCCAAGCTCGAATCATATTCAAAGCTTGGGTTTATTTTTTTTAAATTACCTATTAAACCATTCCGCTTGTATGAACTTTAGTTTCATACTCAAACCAGGTTTTAAAATTGAAGAAGGTTTTTATCGTCAATAAGCTAACTATTAAGCTAACAACACTAATTAAACCAATACTAATGCCAAGTAAGATGTAATAGATACTATCAGGTAATCCGCCTTGATTAACTGTATCTAATAATGCTCTAGCATTGATTGTGCCTGAAAACGTAAATGCAGTTCAAGCAAACCCAAAGTTACGCATTACTAATAACTTAATGGCAGTTAAGAAGTAAATAAATAATCCCACCATTGAAAAGAAGATAAAACTATAAGTAAGGATATTAAATGCAGTTACTGAAAAGTTAATTAGTAATGCGTGTTGGTGAACTGCTGGGTTAAAGATTTTTAAAAACCCAACTAATAATAAGTTGGGTGGTGATGCCATAATTGACATTGTGCCAATATCTTCTTTGTTGGCAAAACCCTTAAATAATTGTTTATAACCAAATAAAAAATAAGAACCTACGAATAAGAACGAACAGATTAATCATAAGATCTGATAATAAGCTAAATAATATTCATTATTTAGTCCTAAATTCGGATAAAAACTACAACTAATTCCCAAGCCTACTAATGGCATATTTCATGAAGTGTAAACTTCATCTTTTTCAAGATCATGTTTTGCTAAAACAACATTAACAAAATAGATCAGACACAAAACATGACATAGTGTTGAAAAAACAACAATAATGTTGATGACCACACTAAAAGCAAAGTTGGTCTGTAAATAATTGACATTTAAATAACCTAGAAAGTTACCAAATAACCCCAAGGCCATAAAAAAAGGAAAGACTAAACCTGCTTGGTTTGGTGTTCTTAAATAACCAACAAATTGTTTTCTATTGGTTAAATATTTAATAGCAACGATCGTTCCATATAGTAGCGATAATAACATCAACATGAATAGCACTACTAAGGTTGCTGTTTTATAAGTTTCAGGATCAGAACTTACCTGTTTAAAGTGGGTAAGTAGTGCTTCTCAACTAAAACCAAGCCCAATCGTACCCAACGTCAGTCCGCTCAAGGCTAGTGGCACTTGCTCGAACTTTTTACTAATCAGTTTTTTTGACATCTTATGAATCGCGATTTTTATTTAAATTTAATTATCATTATGTCAACTTACGTTTTTTAAATGTTAAAATTTTTAATAAAATATAGATATATTTTAATTTAAATTAAATAACCACACATTGATAATTTAATTTGATAGAAAGATAAATAATGGAAAAAAATACGAAAAAAACTCATTCTTCTTCAAAGAAGATGTTATTAGTTCAAGCCAAGGTTAATAACAAATTAAAAGATTACACTTTTAAAACTGAAGGCGGGGTTGTGCTGTTTGAATTTACTTCACACTATGATGGTGTTAAGTTGTACAACAAACTAGTTGAGATGTTCTGCTCACAAAAAGAAAAAGTTGAAGTAGATCTTGATAGCTTTTTAACAGCAACTAATGCTGATAGTGAAACTGTAGCATTATTAGTTGCTTGTGCAATTGAATATGCTAGTGTCATTCCGTTTACAAGAAAAACTAAACCAGATACTAAACCAAGTTTTATTGTTAAAGTTTCTAAAGAATTTAAAGCTGCTTATGATGCTGCTAAAAACGTGGCTGAAGCTCTTACATTATCAAGAAGATTACAAGATACTCCTTCTGATGTGTTATACCCAGAAACTTTTGTTGATCTATTCAAAGCTGAATTCAAAGACCTTAAGAACGTTAAGCTATCAGTATACAACAAAGAACAGATCAAAAAGATGGGACTAAACCTTTTATACGGAGTAAATAAAGGTTCAGAAAGAGAATGCCGTTTCTTAGTTGTTGAATACTTAAACAACAAATCATCAAAAGAAAAATTTGCTTACGTTGGTAAGGGAATTACTTATGATTCAGGGGGGATGAACTTAAAAACTGGTCCTCACATGAGACATATGAAATATGATATGTCAGGTGCAGCAATCGTTGTATCAACAGTTTTAGCGTTAGCTAAAAACAAAATTAAAACTAATGTTGTGGCACTTGCGCCATTAACTGAAAATTTAATTGGTCCAAAAGCACAACGTCCTGATGATATCGTAGTTGCTTACAACAAGAAAACTGTTGAAATTGATAACACTGATGCAGAAGGTCGTTTAGTGTTAGCTGATGCGATCTCATATGCTGCACTTGATGTTAAAGCAACTAGAATTTTTGACGTAGCAACATTAACTGGATTAATGAGCTACATCCTAGGTAAAACTTACACTGGTGTTTTCTCAACATCTGATAAGTTCTGAAAAGAATTTGAAGACAATGCGTTCTCAGCTGGTGAAGCGGTTTGAAGATTACCAATGCACAACGATTACTTAGAAATGCTGAAAACTCCTTTAGCTGATATTGCTAACTCAACTAATGCGCCATATGCTGGTTCATCAAGAGCGGCAATGTTCTTAAATGAATTTGCTGAAGGTGTTGATCTAATCCACTGTGATATTGCTGGTACTGGATCAGATAAAGCTGGACTTGGTTTATCACCAATGATTCGTGCTTTATACTTACAAGCAAAAAACCAAAAGTAATTAAATTCCTTAAACAAATAAGCTATGTTAAAAGAACACAACGAGCCAACTAATCAACCTGACCTTGAACAGGTAAAACAAAGCCACACCAAATTAATTCAAGAACAAGAACAATTAGATCTTGAAAAAAAAACAGATAAGCACAATGAAGTTTATGAATACCAAAGTAATTCTAAACTTGATAAATTATCCAAATGAACCAAGATTCTAATTATCATCTTTTTAATCTTATTATGTGTTGGAAGTATTGTTGGTGCGGTATTTGCTGTGATGGCTGCGCGAAGTATGGGTCTTCAACAAAGCTAAACCAATTAAGACAAAATCAATCAGCTAGAAGCCGATTGATTTTTTTTTCATTTCAAACTTACTAGTTTGATCAGATATTTTTATATAATTAGTAAGTATTTTATGGAGTATTTTAAAAGCTCGCTATACAAAAAAACCAACCCCCTAATTCTTACGTTGTTTTTATTGTTTTTTGTGGTTGGTTATTATGTTGTTATCTGAGTTTTGTTTGGTGAGTTTAATCTTTTAAAACTGAATTGGTTGTTGGGTGAAGGGGTGATTATTACCCAAGATCAGATGATTAACCAACGTAATTTTAATCCCTTGATCTTGGCTTTTATCTTCCCCCCACTTGGGGTGTATTTCTTATTAATCTTATTAATAAGATATCTGTTCAAACAAACAGCTTATGATCTGATTCCATTAACTTATAGTTTTAGTATTGCCTTAATCACGATCATCTTATCTGGACTATTTAAGTTTGCCAACCAAGGATTAATCATCTTTGGCCGGATCGTGTTGGTGATCGTAGTATTTAGTATCAGTTTTTTTCTTTTGGTTTTTATCATTAATAAACTAATGATTAGATTAGATCTAAAACACGATTATGTTTATCTTAATGATCTACTTGAAGAAAACCAAAATAAGAATAAACGTAGTGAACAGATTAAGCAATTAAAAAAACCAGAAAGTTCAACGATAACAATCTCTGATAAGAATAAATAAGAATATGCAATTTATCGATCGATGTCAAATAAAACTAATTGCTGGTAATGGTGGTGATGGGATCATTGCCTGAAGAAGAGAAGCGCACTATGATAAGGGTGGACCTGCTGGTGGAAGTGGTGGCAAGGGTGGTAATATCATCCTGGTAGCTGATCACAACCAATCAACCTTATTAAGTTTGAAATATTCAAAGATCATCCGTGCAAGTAATGGTGATAATGGTAAGCCAGATCTATCATCAGGTCAAAACGGGATGGATAAGTATGTTAAAGTTCCGATTGGTACCACCGTTTATGATGAACAAACCAATGAAGTAATCGTTGATCTGATCAGAGATAAACAAGAATATATTATCTGTCACGGTGGTAAGGGTGGTCGAGGTAATGCGGCTTTTAAATCATCAACCTTACGCGCACCTAACTTATATGAGTTAGGTGATGAAGGTGAAGAGAAAACCGTTAGGTTAGAACTAAAATATTTAGCCAACGTGGGGATTGTGGGTTATCCCAATGCGGGAAAATCAACGTTGATTTCCAAATTATCGAATGCCAAACCAAAGATTGCTAACTACCAGTTTACAACGTTAGTACCAATCTTGGGGATCGTTGAAAATAATGACAAACGCTTAGTGTTTGCTGATATCCCAGGATTAATTGAAAATGCCAGTGAAGGTTATGGATTAGGTCATGATTTCTTACGTCACGTTGAACGGTGTGAAGTGTTGATTCATTTAATCTCAATGAATCCACTTGACCATGATGATGTGATCGATGCTTATGAAAAGATCATGACTGAACTAAGAAAATATTCCCAACTACTGGTTAATAAGAAGATGTTAGTAGTAGCTAACAAGATGGACGTTGAAGGTGCTAGTGAAAACTTCAATAAACTAAGAAGTTATTTAGCTAAAAAAGGGATTGATATCAGTTCCATTTCAGCGATCAATGGCGATGTCAATAACTTAGTTGATCGGGTTTTTGATCTTTATCAAAAAACCTTATCAACAACAACTGAAACCAATCCGTTTTCGATCCCGATGGTTGCTGAAAAAGTTTATTACTACGATGGTGAAAAAACGATTGATGACGATCCTTTAGATGTAATTAAAGACGGGGAAAACCGTTGGATCGTTTCATCAAAAAAACTAACTTATTGATTTAAGAAGATCCCTCAAACTACATTAGATAATATCACCAGATTAGGACAAAAAATTAAATCATTAGGTGTTGAAGACCAACTAAAAAAGATGGGTGCCAAACCTAATGATGTAATCGTTATCTGTGATTATGAATATTTAATTGATGAATAGTTTTAATTCATACTATAAATCTTAATAAACTTACTTGGTGAGATCGGTGTAATACTAGTAATGATGCCGTTGTTCTGATCAACAATGGCATATGTTCTTTTATGGCGATCAATTAAGAATTTTTTGGGAATCTCAAAATAAGCAAAATTCTTCTTATCAACATAATATGGGATTAGATCTCTTAAGATTTCATTGATCTCATGATCAATGAAAAGTTCACTTTTTTCTTGTAAAACTAAGCGTTGAACTGCTCTAATCCGTGAGTGGTGAGTAAGTTTAAAATTCATTGCCTTGTGCGATCTTAATAATTGCGTTTTGAATAATACTCATCCCCTCGTGGTTTAAGGTGTACCAAGGTAAGATGAGATTAGCGCCCTCTTTTTGTTTTTGCACGTATTTACGATGCATTACTCTGACTTGTGAACGTCATTGGTTTAAGACTTGTTTGATATCTCTAGCACGCTCTAAACAGTCACGTTCGATCCGTCTAGCTAATCGTTCATCTGAAGGGGTATCAATAAATAACTTAAATTTTGATAGATCCAAGATCCTTGAATCATATAAAGATAAGATCCCTTCATATAAGATTACATCAGATGGATCAATCTCAGTAAACTGATCTGATCTAGTGTAGTTTTTATAATCATAGATTGGCATCTTGATTGTTTGGTTATTGCTTAAAGCTAACAGATCATAATAAACTTGATCAAAGTCAAAACTATTGGGATCATCATAGTTCAGCTTTTTTCTAGCTTCAAGATTTAGATCACTAAACGGTTTATAATAATTATCTAAACAAACAGTTGCCACTTTTAGGTTGGTATCACTTTTAATCTTGGCAATAATTGATTGGGTGATTGTTGTTTTACCAGAACCGCTACCACCAGCTATTGCAATGATCATTGGCTGCACGTTTTTCATCTAATAATAAGTATTATTATTATTTATTTTTAATAATACTATAATAATAAAGTTATTTGTATAATTAAGATTTAAAAGTGGCAGTTAAAAAGAAAAAAACGGAAAAACGATCAGTTAAAGTATCTAGTAAAAAAGTAGATAATCAACCTATTGTTAAAGTTAATAACCAATTAACCACTTTAGATGATCGTGATGCAAGACTAAAAGCAAAAACACCCCTAGACTTTAATGTTTATAATAATTCATCAAAACTAAAAGAAGTAATTATTTACCGTCCTGGGATTGAAGTAGAACGTATCATCAAGAAAAATCAGACTACTTTTAGTAGTGCCAAGCACTTAGAACGAATTCAAAGAGAGCATGATATCTTAAGTGCGATCTTACAAAAGAATGATGTTAAGGTGCAATATTTAAACTTAATGTTAGCATCAGCTCTTGATCAGTTAGATGAACAACTAAAAGAAGAGTTTATCCAACGTTTTATTCTTGAAGCTAAGATAACTAGTTTATCTGCATTTAACACCTTATTTAATTACTTTAGAAGCTTTGATAGTAATCTAGAGATGATTAATGCGATGATTGCAGGGGTAAGAAAAAACGAAGTACCTTCATTAATTATTAATCGCTTTAGCGATTTAGTTTTAGATGATAGTGCTTATTATATCCAGCCACTATCTGATTTCTTATTACAAGCTAAATATTTTGGCACGATTGGTAATGGAGTTGTGATTTACCAACACAATGACGATTACTTTAACCGTCACACATTGTTTTATGAATACTTAGTTAAGTTCCACCCGAGATTTAACAATGTTAATCTGTATTTCTCAAGAAACACTGATAAGTGTTATCTATCAAGCGATGATATCTTATTAATTAATCAAGATACATTATTGATTAGTGTATCTGAGCACACTAATATCTTAGGGATCGAAGTTTTTGCACGTAATCTATACAACGATCCTAAGAATAAGATCTTAAGAATTATTGTTTGTGCAAGAAAGAATAGTGATCAATTTATTAGAATGAATCAATTGATCTCATCACTTGATTATGATAAGTTTATCGTTCACCAAAAAGCACTTGGTGAAATGGTCTTTTTTGAATTATTAGATTCAGAACAAAAAGATATTGATGGTTTAAACAAATTAGAGTTCAAAGAGATCGACATTAGTTTTGAATCATTAATCGAATTAATTATTAAAAGAAGACCTAAATTCATTCTTTCGGGTGGTGGCGATGAACTTAATGGGATTAGTGAAGCCAATAATTCAGCACTAGAAGTATTAATGATTAAACCAACTGAAGTTATTGTGTATGATCGTAATAAGATTACCAATCAGTTGTTACTACAACAAGGTTTAGTAGTACATTACTTACCATCAGCTGAATTGGCTCGGACTAATGCTGGTGTAAATAACCTTGTAATCCCGTTAATTCGTGAATAAAACGACAAAATAATATATAATATTAGAGGTATAAAATTACCTTATTTGCGCCGGTAGCTCAGTTGGATAGAGCACATGCCTTCTAAGCCTGTTGTCAGGGGTTCGAATCCCTTTCGGCGCGCCATTAAAATTCATATAATTAAATTAAAACCACAGTTCATATTTATTAATTAATCCTTTCTTTATTTGTGGTTATCGCAGTTGCGATTGTCATCGTAATTGTTGTCATAAAATTTTATATTCTAAATTCGTTTTTTTAATTTTCACGGCTGAGTAATCAGCCGTTTTTTATTCTTATAAAGATTGATCTCTTATGTAGATCAATCTTTTTTTATTGTTTTTACGCTGGATTTTGCATTTTTGTTGGAAATGAAGAGTTGACTATGTTTTGTATAAGAAGTGTAATTCAAGATAATTGCGAGTTCGTATTAGGCTAGAAAACTAGTCCAAAAAATACTCAAACTCATCTAAGATAAAAGTTCTAATAGTTTTCTAACAAATTGGTTTATTGATATTATCGTTTATAAACGTTATAAAAAAATAGATATATTATGAATCTAACTTATGATATCTTCTGGGTAAGTTTATTTAAAGTAAAAAGAGTATTTGTAGTTGCATTTATAATCAACTTTTTTTATTTCAGAAAAGAGAACCATTTTTTGCTTTAAAAAGTAAGTAATGAGTTTTCTTAATTTAACACCAATACATAGGCACAAGCTTATATTTTTTTAAGAATAAATTTGAATTTACGGCTTAAAAAAAGTATGTTTAAAATCCCTAGGATAGATTTATAAAAAATCATATTAAACGGTAAAAATGACTATTTTTTATATTCAACTTTAAAAACAATGAGCGTAATTTTATGACTAGACTAACCTTTAAATTCTATTAAACATTTAAAACGTCCTGATAAAAAGTTGTAGCATTTCTTTTAATTAACAACTATAGAAAAAACAAAGCTATAAATACGACTGATCATCAGCTAATTAATCAGAATTATGAATATTTGAATTTACGGTTAAGCTTTTTTACGATTTAACCTTAACTAGATTGTTTAAAATATTGATTAATTTAACACATAACTATAAGTGTTATTTAATACCATAACAGACTACTAAAAATGATTAATTTTTTAAAAATATTTAAAATATACGGTAAATTTAATATAAAAAGCTAAAAATTATAAAAACCATAATTCTGTATATTAGTCGAATATATGTTTACATTATTCGTTGTTTAATAAACGAAATGCTGATGATTTAAACAGTCCTTGATAGGAACTATTTGATATACGTTCTAATCTATATTCATTAACTGCCCAAGAAAGGTCGCTGTTAATCACGAGCAAAATATAAGATGTTTTTATGATGCAAGTAGTTAACGAAGTTTAAATCCCTTAACGATTTGGATTAATTTAATAAAATAAAGATAAATAAAACTGTACTAACTTCTGTAAACCAGTTGTTACTGTTGTTTTGTTTGCAATTTTTTTTATAAAAAATTAAAATATACTAATGTTTTATAACATTATAAGAATCAATTAAGGAAATATTATAAATATGGCACAAAAACGTGGTACCAGATTAGGTTGCAATGACTGTAATGAAATTAATTACATTACTAGAAAGAATGCAAAGAAAAACCCAGAAAAACTAAGTCTAAACAAATATTGTTCTAGATGCCGCGGAACTACAGTTCACAAAGAGGTGAAACGTAAATAATGTTAACCGCAGACTTTCAATTTAAGCATGACATTATTAAAAAAGCATTAAAGCAACACAAAGCTGATGCTATCTTATTCACATCTGATCAAAACCGTTTATGATTTACAGAGTTTAAATCTTCAGCTGGTTTTTTATTAGTTACTAACACGAAATCAGTTTTAGTAATCGATTCTCGTTACTACTTAGCTGCAAGCAAAGAAATCAAGCACACTGAAGTAGTGTTATTAGCAGCTAATGTACTTAGTGATGTTGCTAAGAAATTAAAGATTAAACACTTACTGATTGAAGGCGATTATCTAACATATCAATACCAATCAATATTAGATCGTATTAGTGAAAAACAAACACCGATTGAGACCCAAAGTCTAAGAGCGATTAAAACTCCTTCTGAAATTAAGAAACTTAAAAAAGTTATTGATATTACCAAAGAAGTTGGTAATAAATTAACTAGTATGATGAAGGTTGATATGACCGAGATTCAATTAGCTAAATTAGTAACTTTTGCTTTAATTGATGCTGGAGGTGAAAAAAACTCATTTGATCCGATCGTTGCATCTGGACCAAATGGAGCTAAACCACACCACCATCCAACTAATCGTAAGTTTAAAGATGGTGACTTTGTAACAGTTGACTTTGGAACAATTTATCAAGGTTTTTGTTCAGATATTACAAGAACTTGAGTACTAAATAAACCAAAAAACCAAAGATTAATTAATGCTTATAAGTTAGTTGATAAATCTAACCAAGCAGGTATTAAAGCAGCTAAAGCTGATATGACTGGACAAGAAGTTGATGCAGTTTGTCGTAAGATCATTGATGAAACTGAATTCAAGGGTCTTTTTGTTCACTCAACTGGTCACGGTGTGGGAATTGATATTCACGAAAAGCCAAATGTAGCAACCTCTTATACTGATAAATTAGGAGTTGATTCAATAGTTACGATTGAACCAGGTATCTATATTCCTAATGTTGGTGGAATCAGAATCGAAGATATGATTCAAGTCAAAGCAGATAAATCAATTTGGCTATCTAAAGATATTAAAAGAATGAAACTTTAATTAAGATGTTTAAATTCCAACACGAAGATATTGATAGTAAGATTAGTGAGCTAAAAAAAGAATTAGAAAAAAATAGAAAACCTTCAAAGTTACTAACTGTTCTTAAAGTTGATCTATGAAGGTTTATCAGTGCTGCTATCTTTAGTTTAAGCTTATTAATCCTATCTTTATTAATATTTATTGGAGTAGTTTATCCCAAACAGTTTGTTTCAAATAGCCAAAACATGATTGGCTTATTTTGAATTTATCAACCTAATAATGATCCATTAATTGGCACATTCATGCGTACGAGTGCTTCATTGCAATTAACATCATATGGGATTAGTGTATTATCTTTATTTCTAATCAATATGGTGAGTGTGCTATTTTATTATGGTTATAGTTTCAAAGATCAAAATTACCTAAATTTAGATAAAAAAGCACGTACGATCTTTAATTACAAGGCTTTTGGTTATAGCTTTTTTATCCTAGTTAGTGGGATCATCTTTATTCTTGGGTTAGTGGTAACTGACTTTACCCAGTTTCCAGATAGTTCTAGACCAATTGCTATTAATCAATCATTTGGTTATGCTTTTAAGATTACTAAAGAATTATCACCAAATCTTTATCAATTAGGAATCGATCTATTTGGTTATTTATTAATTGTTTTGTTCTTCATTTTTAATCTTGCTAGTATCTACAGTTTTTTCAAACTTAACACTAAACTAACTGATCATCTATTTAAGAAGAAACAACCTAAGCATTAATGCGATTATTAGTTAATAACAAGAAGGCTAAATACAACTACGAATTACTTGATAAGTACGAAGCTGGCATCAGCTTAAGTGGTAATGAAGTTAAATCATTAGCACTACACCATGGTAAGCTTGATGATAGTTATGTAATTATCCGTAAGAACGAAGCATATCTCCTTAATTTATTAATTCCCAAATATAAGTTTGACACCTCTAAGGTGTTAAATGAAACCAGAACAAGAAAATTACTTTTACATAAAAGCGAGATCTTAAAGATCGATCTGATTAAAAAACAACATTCACTTGTGATCATTCCTTATCAGATCTATTTTGTTAATAACAAAATCAAGGTCAGTATCTATCTTGCTAGACCTAAAAAGCGCTACGACAAAAGACAAACGATCAAAGAACGCGAAATCAATAAAAAGATAAGAAAGTATTAAATCAAATATGAATAAAAATAATAAAATCGATTTTCAAAAATACTTAAAGAAAAACTTAAGTTATCAAAAAAAACGCGAATACTTACTAACAAGAAATGCACTAGTAGCTAATGATATTAATCTAATGGCAGCTAATGTTTTTAACCCTGATAAAAATCTTACTGAGTTTTTAGTTGATGCTCACAAACCAACATTAACTATTACCAACCAAGATATGAGTGGTCGTTGTTGGATCTTTGCTGGATTAAACCCACTAAGAAGACAAACAGCTGAAAAACTAAAAGTATCTAATTTTGTCTTTTCACAAACCTATATGGATTTTTGGGACAAATATGAGCGTGCTAATGTTTTCTTAAACAAAATGATTGAAAAAGCTGATGTTGAGCTTGATGATCGTGATCTGAAAGCTGAATTACAATCAGCTGGTCAAGATGGTGGTTGGTATGGTTTTTTTGAAAATCTAGTAAACAAATATGGTTTAGTTCCCCAAGAAGTAATGCCTGATAGTTTCTCTGGGCACAACACTTTTATTCTTAATGAACTACTTCAAGTTGTTTTAATTAAAGCAACTAAAGAGATTCGTGCTCATAAAAAAGCAAGCCAAAAACAAAAAGAAGTTGTTGATGCAACCCTTAAAAAAGTACTAGAGATGCTAGTTTTAGCATATGGTCCTGTTCCATCAAAATTTGATTGACAATATGTAGCTGATGCTAAAAAAGATGAAGAAAATAAAGAGTTGGCTAATAAAGAAGAGAAATCAACTAAGACTAAGACTGAAGTAAAAACCCCAGCTCAACAAGAAGAAGAAAAAGCTAAACAAGAATTAAAAGAGATTAAAACCGAGTTTAGTTTTATCAAGCAAATTACTCCGCTTGAATTCTTTAAACAATACGTTAATTACCAAGAATATGATTTCTTAGATCTATGAACGATTGGTAATACTATTGATTACAAAATTAACCAAAGATATAGCTTAAAAGATTCAAATAATCTTTTTGAAGCTAGTGATTTTAATTTCTTAAATGTTGATCGTAATATTCTTAAATTCTTTGCTTTAGCTAATTTAGTAGCTAAACAAACGATGTGATTTGCTTGTGATGTTAATCACTACCGTAACAATAAAACCGGGGGATTTGATAATCAAAAATTTGATTATCAAAGTCTATTTAATATCGACTTTAGTGTTGATCGAAATAAACAAGTAAGATCGCACTTTATCTCATCTAACCATGCTATGACTTTATCTGGGGTTGATTTTGACGAAGCTAAGAGTTTACTAAAACAAAAAGAGTTAGTTAAAAAATATAAGAACCTAAAAAAATTTGATCAGTACCAATTTGTTTTAGATCTAAGTCAAACCTTTGTTTTCAAGAAATGAAAGATTGAAAACTCATGGGGTGAAAAAGTTGGTAATAAAGGATTTTATTACATGAACGATCAATGATTTAATGATTATTTAATTGATATCGTGATCTCAACTAAAGCAGCTGATGATTTCTTTAAGAACCCAAAATTTATCGATCCAGATTTAATTGGTTTAGTTAAACAATTAAAAACCAAAGAGATTTTAAAAGCTGGTTTAGATACTAAACCGATCTTAATTGATGGTTATGACCCATTAGGTGCTAACAACAAAGGAGTTAAATAATGGCAAAATTAGAATTAAAAGACTCACTAAAACAACTAAACAACCTATCACGTTCAAAATTTAATAAACAACTAACAAATATCTTAAACACCGTTGGTGTTAAGAGTGTATCATATAACGGTTATAACTTTAGTAAGAACTCATTATCATTTAATCTTGATCTAAGTGCTCAACCAATTACCAACCAGTTCCAAACGGGAAGATGTTGGATCTTTGCTGGACTTAATCTATTAAGATATCATCTAGCTAAAGAGTTAAATATTGATGATCTAGAGTTATCACAAAGTTATCTAGCATTCTGAGATAAGTTTGAAAAAGCTAATTACTTTTTAGAAACAGTTACTGAATTAAGAGATAAGAAAGTAAATGATCGAACCTTATCATTTATCCTTAAGAATGGCGTAGCTGATGGTGGGCAGTGAACGATGTTAACCAACTTAATTAAGAAGTATGGTTTAGTGCCTAAATCTATAATGCCTGATACTGCAAATAGCGCATCAACAAACCAACTTAACTACTTGATTAACTTGAAGTTAAATCAAGCAGCAAGTAAGATTCTTGATAATAAGGATAAACCAGTAGCTGAACTAAATAAGATTAAAACCAAAGCTTTGGATGAAGTGTTTTATCTACTAAGTTCAATCTATGGAGAGTTACCAACTAAATTTGATTTTAGCTACACTAAAGTAATTAAAAAAGACAGTGCTGATAGATCTGAATCACACTTTAATTACTTACCTAAGAAAGTGGTTGAAACTAATTTCACACCATTAACTTTTTATCAAAAATACTTTAAGCAGTTAGTTGAAAAACAAGGGTTTGTTTCAGTTATTAATGCTCCAGCAAATAACAAACCATTTAACCAAACTTTCAGTGTTAAATATTTAAACAACGTCATTGAATCAGATGAGATCTTACACTACAATCTAGAACAAGGATTATTTAGTTATCTAACGATTAAACAACTAGTTAACCAACAACCAGTATGGTTTGGTTGTGAAGTTAAAAATATCTACTTAAACGAAGCTAAAACGTTCTGGGATGATCAATCATTTGATTATCAAACCCTATTTAATATTGATCTATCATTATCTAAGAACGATCAATTAGATTATTGATTGTCATCAATCAACCATGCGATGTTAATTACTGGGGTTGATTTAGATTTAGAGAAATTTAATCAGATCGATCAAGAGTTTAATCAGTTAGTTAAAGCTAATAAGACTAAACAAGCTTACCAATATTTAGTTGAACATATGGATCAATTAACTATTCATAAATGAAAGATTGAAAACTCTTGGGGACAAGATCTTGGTCATGCTGGGTATTTTGTGATCTCAGATTCTTATTTCAAGAGATACACATATCAAGTAGCAATCAACCGACAGTTATTTAACCAACTAGTTGAACAATTAAAACTAACCAAAGAATTCGATAAACCAGTAAGATTATTAGAACCATGAGATCCAATTGGAACCCTAGCCAAATAATCGACGAGATTAACAACAGTATTAAGAATAAAAAACAACCAATGATCTTGATCTTGGTTGGGTTTATTATTGGGATGATCGTTTTTGGCATTGGGATCTATCTTAGCTTATCTAATCCTGATTCAAATAATATTAATCGTTCTTTAAAAACAAACGATATGAACACCAGAGTAGAAAACTCAATTCAATCAACAGCTTCAAGGTTGTTTTTGATCGCTTTTATCATCATTTTTGGGTTTGTGATGATTGGGTTTTTCATACACATCAAAGAACGAAATAATTTTCAAGATCTGGCTTATAAAACAAATTTATTCTTGAAAAAACATAATTATTTTTTTAAAATAACTAAATACCAGATCAAACAACTAATTATTGCCAAAGCTTTAATTAAAGAAATTCAAGAAAGTAGTATCAATCAAGATGTTAAATAAATTAGCTGAAAAACTAAAAATGACTAAAAAAGAGTTAAAAGAACGGCTTAACGTTTCAGATGATGTCAGCGAATCACAACTACTATTAGCACTTGGTTTTGATAAGATAGCTGCTTATAATGATCTTTTAAACTACACTAAAAACCTGGTTGGATCTGAACAGATCGACTTAAACAACCTTAATGCCAATAGCTTTGATGGGATCTTTGAAAAGATCCAAGAAGATATTGTCAACGACCCCAGAGCATCAGATGATGTGAGAAAGATGGCTGAGTTTATGGAAAAATTACAAAGTATGTATGGGGATGCGATCTTCAATCACGATTATGGTGCTGAATCAGATGATGAGAAAGAAGATAAGCCAATCTCAGCTCCCAAAGATAAGAAGAACTTATCTTAAGAGCTCTTAAACAATAAAAAATATTAAGCCCAAACAAGGCTTAATATTTTTTATCTTGATTTAATTTTACTTCTTTTTTCTTGCTAACAACTGATCAGGTCTACGGTTATTTAAGAATAAGTTTAGTTCGTTTTTTTGTAAGTTGATAATTCTTGAGGTGAAATAATCAATTTCATCACGGTCTCAACGGTGTAAGCGTTTAAACTTACTGATCACTTTTTTTAGATCGTTGTTTCAACTTTCATCAATTAAGCGATCGATCTTTTTTATTAGATTTCTTTTGTGCTTTCTTTCAGTAGCTCAGTTGTACTCGATTTGTAAGATCACACTATTCAAATCAACCCGAACAAGTTTGGAGATCATATTACTTTTTAAATTAATATAAATCCTGGGTTTGCTGATTAGTAAATCTTTAGATTTATTAAAGACCATAGTTGGGATTAATAAGTTAATTATTAGTTGTTTCTAAATTTAAATATTAAATTTTAGACCTAAAATTTAACTAGATCATTCTAAACTTAGCAATAACTTAATAACTTTCTTGATTTATTATAAAGGATATTTGCTATTTTTTTTAAATAAATCTTATATAATACCAAGTTTTAGTTATAGCTAATATCTACTAGATGAGATTTGAATATGATTTAGCAACCTTTAAGTGGTTTAAACTTATGATATGTTACAAATTAAATATATTTAACCACTAAGAAAATAAAAGTAATGAAATACAATCTATTAGCTAATAATTATAAGATGCCCAGCATTGGTTTTGGCACTTACAAATTAGAGGATGGTAAACAAACTGTTGAAGCAGTTAAAACTGCTTTAGAAGTTGGTTATCGTCATCTTGATTGTGCTGAGATCTATGAAAACCAACTATCAGTTAGTCAAGGAATTAAGTTATCAGGTGTTAATCGCAAAGAGATCTTTATCACCTCAAAGATCTGAAACGATGATAAGGGTTATGAATCAACCAAAAAAGCCTTTCATAAGATCTTAAAAGATCTTGACCTTGAATATTTAGATCTCTTATTAATCCATTGACCGATCGGTAAGGGTTTTAAAGATAATTGGCAAGAAGTTAATGCCCAAACTTGAAAAGCGATGGAAGAGTTTTATCTCGAAGGTAAAATTAAAGCAATTGGGTTAAGTAACTTTTTAGTTCACCATATTGAAGCACTTAAAAAAAGTGCTAAGATCTTACCAATGGTGAACCAATTAGAGTTCCACCCTGGGTATTTACAACCTGAGATCGTTGAATATTGCCAAAAGAACAATATCGTTGTTCAAGCATGATCACCGTTTTCCCAATCAAAAGTTCTAGAAAATAAAACCCTAGTTCAGTTAGCTAAAAAATACGAAGTTACCGTAGCACAATTGATCCTTAATTGGATCATCCAAAAAGATATCGTTCCGTTACCTAAATCCAAAACTCCAGAACGGATTAGATCTAACTTTGATGTTTTTAACTTCGGGATTAACCAAGCTGATCTTAAAGTAATTGATCAATTAAACGATTGTGGTGGGTTAGGTTTACACCCTGATCAAGTTGATTTTTAATTGAGCAAACTTTATTAGTTATACAGCAAGCAATATTTAGATAAAAAAATATATAAGCTATATATTTAATTTAAATTATTATTTTGATAATTATTTGAGGTGAATAATTAATATGGATATGAAAAAGAAACACGCCATTTGATCAAATTGTTTTACAGAAACAGGTGATGGTGTTTATTTAAAAAGTGAAACCGTTAAATTAAATAACAATCGTTATGAAAGTTTAGATTTAACGTGAGATAAAATTGAAGGTGCTAAAAGCTATGCTGTCGTAATGGTTGATTACGAAGCATCTCGTGTAATTGGGCAATCATTCATTCATTGAGTTGTGGCTAATGTAAAAGAAAATAAATTAGCTTATGCAGCTAATATTAATAATAAGAGTATCGTTCAAGGATTAAATTCAACAGCACAAGGACAAACTGAAAGTTCTAAAGGTGTAATTATTGAGTGTGTTCCAGGGGCGTTTAAAAACACTGCTGAAGCTGCTAGTGATTACTTACCACCTCTACCACCAGATGACACTCACCTATACACATTAAGAGTGTACGGATTAGATGTTGATCATGTAGATCTACCTAAACACTTTAGTTTAACAGATCTTAACCAAAAGATCATCCGCCACACTGTAGGTGAACATGAACTACACTTCTGGTACAAACCAAATTAAGAGAGACGGGGTATAAGAATAATGAAAAAATATTCAATTGGTAATAATAGCAAGATCTGATCAAAGATGGTTGGAGCAGATGGTTATCTAGCTTTACATGGTGGTGGTCATAAGAATGAAAACCAAACACCATTCCCTTCTTTCTCATTAGATCTATCATGAGAAAAGATCCCTAATGCGAAAAGTTATGCAGTGATCGTTGAAGACTTTGATGCAGCTGCAGTAATTGGTTTTAGTTTCATTCACTGGATCGCAGTTAATATTAAAACTAACCACATTGCTGAAAACCAATCATATCTTGACCACAATAAGTGATTAGAATCTAAGCAATCAGCATACGGTGAAAACTTATTATGACAAGGTCACAACTCAAGTGTTAATAAGACTTTGGTAGCTAACAACAAAACTAATAAAGATCTAGGGGGAATCTTACCTGAAGGGTTCACTTCAACATCACTTGAAAATTCATTAATGTACTTTGGTTGTTATCCACCAAACGCTGACCACACATACACCGTAGTTGTTTATGGTTTAGATGTTGATGCTAGTGAATTAACTTACCACAAGAACCACCGAACGCAAAAATACCACTTAAACAAGCCGTATTATGTAGGTGATTTCATGCAAGCAATTCACAAACACGTTGTTGGTAAGCACACCTTACACTTCAAATACAAGAAAGTTGGTTAATTAATTTATCCTTCTTTGGTTTCAAATTTCTAATAGAAATTAAACAATAAAAAATATAAGCAGATAAACCTGCTTATATTTTTTTTAGCTCTTATTTAATTATGAAGTTAATTACTTTATTTTTCACAAAAATCGTTTTAACTAACTTCTTGTTTTCTAGATTTCTTTTTATTAGATCTTGATTCAAGAAGTAGTTGGCTACTTCTTGTTCATCACTATCAAGATCAAACTCATGAACTAATTTAAACTTACCATTAATACTGCATGAGATCGTTGTTGTGTTTTTAACTAAATAAGCTTCATCTCATTGAGCTAATCTCATCTTATATAGTAAGGTTGGGTTATTGAGTTTGCTATTTAGTTCTTCAGCTAAATAAGGAGCAAAGAATGATAAGACAATCAAGAAGTTAGTAATCATCTCTTTATTAACTTGGGTTTGCTTATAACACGCATTAATAAAGATCATCATCTCACTGACAACTAAGTTGAATTCGAAGTTTTCTAGGTGTTTGTTTATCTTCTTTAAGAAATTATGATAATCATAATTTAGGTTTTGATTAATTGAATCATTAATTTCCACTCGATCAAATAAGTTATAAACTCGTTCTAAAAACTTTCTAGTACCATTTAGTGCGTTTGAGTTCCAAGCTAGACTAGCATTAAGTGGACCCATAAACATCACATACGTTCTAATCGTATCAGCTCCATGAGATAAAACTAAATCATCTGGGTTAATAATATTCCCTTTTGATTTTGACATCTTGGTATTATCTTCACCCAAGATCATTCCTTGATTGATTAGTTGACTAAATGGTTCAGTTGAACTAACGATCTTGATATGATGCAAGAATTTATACCAAAATCTTGCATATAATAAGTGTAAGACCGCATGTTCTTGCCCACCGACATATAGATCAACTGGCATAAAGTGATCAAATAGTTCTTTAGCTTTTTCACTATTTAAAGCTAAATAGTTTTGATCACCATCAGCTTGATTTAGATCAGTTAACTTTAATAAGTAAGCTAAATAATACCAACAAGAACCAGCTCATTGGGGCATCGTGTTAATCTCACGACGGTATTTCTTCTGATCAATGATTGGATGCAACCATTGATCGTCTGCATTAGCTAGTGGTGGTAAACCATCTTTATTTGGTGAGAAATCACTTAACTGGGGTAATTCTACTGGTAGTTCACTATCTTTTAATAAGTAGATATTATCTTCTTCATCAAATAAAACTGGGAAAGGTTCACCCCAGTATCTTTGCCGTGAGAAGATCCAATCACGCAATTTGTAATTAATCTTCTGATCACCAAGATTATGTTCTCTTAAATAAGCGATTGTTTTTTGAATCGCTTGTTCATTATTTAACCCGTTATTAAATTCAGAGTTAATATGTTCACCATCTAATAGATAAGGATATTGATCAGCCTTAATCACAGGGATGATCTCTAGATCATATTGCTTGGCAAACTGATAATCCCTTTCATCATGAGCTGGTACACCCATCACTGCTCCAGTACCATAATCACTGAGGATGTAATCAGCCAAATAGATCGGGATCTTTTTCTTGGTAATTGGGTGGATAGCAAAATAATTAGTATTGATCCCTTGATATCTTACTCTTTGATCAATACTATTATCTTTAATAAATTGTTCGATCGCGTTATTTTTATCTGTGATTAGTTTTTGCTTAACTAAAGGATAATCAAAACTTAATGCAAGAAAACTAGCACCAAATAGCGTATCAGCTCGTGAACTAAATACTTCGATCGTTTGGTTGTCTAACTGATCGATTTCAAATTTAATACTAGCCCCTACTGATTTATTAATTCAATTAACTTGCATCGCCTTAATTGAATTAGGTCAGTTTAAGTTTTCTAAATCATCGATTAACTGATCAGCAAAAGCCGTAATCTTCAGCACTCACTGACGCATCTTTTTCTTAATTACGGGATAAGATCCTCGTTCAGAGATCTTATTCCCGTTTTCATCAGTTAGTACTTCTTCATTAGCTAAAACTGTTCCTAACTGTTCACACCAGTTAACTTCGATATCAGCTTGGTAAGCTAAATCGTGTTCATACAACTTTTTAAAGATCCATTGGGTTCATTTAAAGTAGTTTTTATTCGTTGTATCTACTTCTAGACGATAATCATAATTAAACCCAAGTCGTTTTAATTGCGTTCTGAAGTTATTAATATTTTCTTGGGTAAATTTAGCTGGATGGTTATTAGTTTGGATCGCATACTGTTCAGCTGGTAAACCAAAAGCGTCCCAACCAATGGGGTGTAAAACATTAAACCCTAAAGCGTTTTTCCATCTTGAGATCACATCAGTGGCCATGTAAGCTTTAACATGACCAACGTGTAAACCCTTTCCACTAGGATAGGGAAACATATCAAGGATGTAATATTTAGGTTTATTCTTATCAATCTGAAAAGAATAAATCTTCTGATCATTTCAGATCTTAGCTCATTTTTTTTCAATTAAATTATGGTTGTACATCGATTCAAATTAGTTATGAATTATCTGAACTCATCAGTTTTAAAAACTTAGAGATATCAGCATTATTACAAGCTGCTGTAATCAGATCGTTTTTTAAGATTACTGTATCAGCAGTAATCGGATAGATACTCTTGTATTCTCTTGTGATTGAGATGATGTTGGCTTTAGTTTTATTTCTTACATCAACATCAATTAGTTTTTTATTAACAACATCTTTTGAGCTAGCATACACCCTAACTAAAGAGATATCCTCATCAATCGAGATAATCTCACTGTTAATACTGTGTACTACTCGCATCGCTACATTTTCACCCACGATCTCTTCAGGGATCACAGCTTCTTTGACTCCAAAGGTTTTTAAGACCCGTTTGTGAACATCGTTTTTAGCTCTAGCAATAATATTTTTAACCTTAAGCTCTCTTAGGTTGGTGGCAATAATAATTGATTCTTCAATACTACTAACTGATAAGATCACCGTATCAAAGTTATTAATTGCCACATCTGCTAGCGACATAATATCAGTAGCATCTAAATGGATCGCAAAATCAAACCGTTTTGCTTCTAAATTAATCTTTTCTTTACTTTTATCAAGAATTAGTACTTTACAACCTAATTCTTTTAGTTTAGAGGCCACTTTGATCCCAAAGCGACCGATCCCAATTACGCAATAATCTGCCCGTTTCATAATCTAAATAATATTATAAATATTAATATAATAAAAATCGTAGATTACTTAATTTTTATATATAATAAGATATCTTAACAAAAACTATTGACAACCATTATCGTTAACATCTTAAGGAAATTAACTTGAACCTTTTTTAATAACTGTTATTAGTAACAATGAGCATTATGTTTAAAAGATCAGCTAATAAAAAGCTTAGAAAAAACAAGATTAAGAAACCAGTTAAGGTGACATTAGGATTGATGGGTTTTTTAGTGGTTGCTACGACTGTGCCGTTAGCTAATATCCCGCTATTTGGGTTGTATAATAATAAAAAGAATAACGACGAGACGCGCGAAAGAATTATTAAAGAGAAGTTGTTTTTAGCAGCTTCTAAAGAGAAGTTATTAAAAGATAACCCTCACGCGATCATCCCAAATATCGTTCAAGACTTCCATTCACCTAACCAGACTGATGGTGATAAGAATAATGGAATTGTTAAAACGGTTTATGACAATTACCCGTTTAAATTAGTTGAACGGTTAAAAAGTGCTAATATTGATCCAAGTGATTGGGTTAAGTTTAATGAATATATTTATAAAAATATGGATCGCGATCTATTTTTAGATCTACTAAACTCGTTCATGTCGTTTTATCCGATCTATCACCAATCATGGTTAAGTGAACTAACCCAAAGAATCTTATTATATAGGTACCAAAAGATTGGGATCACTAGTGGGTTTTTTAAACAGTACCATGCTGAGATCGATGGGGCTTATTATGTTGATAAAAATAATTTCGCCTTTAGTTCAGTAACTAAAGCTGATCTAATTGCGATACATAAACTGTTTGGTAATGTGCCTACTAAAGTAGGAATCACGATTCGAACAGCAGCTAACTCTCAACTGATCATTGATCCTAATACTAAAGGATTAGTACTAACTAATGCAAGTATCTTTTTAGAATCATCAGCTGGAGCACTTAGTCCTTATACAAGTATCTATGTGAAAACTAACTCACCAGATACTAAGAACTATTATGATTATCTAGGTGAAGAAATACCTGATCACAAGACCCAAGAGATTCCTAGTTTTCCAATTACATCAATCTTATATAGTATCATTAATGATAAACAACTAGAAAAGAATGATATTAAGCATTACTTTTATCAATGGGTGATACCTGTATTAATTAACTTCTTTAATGCTTCTTATTATGAACAACAGAATGTAATAAAAAAATAAAGCTGATATGGTGCCACAAAGATTAGTCCCAATTAATAATCGTTTACCTAAGATCTGGCAAGATAATAAGTTAGCCAAGATCAAAAAAGCAGATCATCTAAACTGGCAACAGTTTTTTTATCATAGTGCTAATAAGCAAGCTAAGCACTATTTAAGGCAAACGATCTTTAATTGGTTTTTTATTGTACCAATCTTTGGGTTTTTTTATTTCATTCTTAAGAGTGAGAAAGCTAATGAAAAATTAGTTTATAACAAACTAAAAAACCAATACCTGAAATCAGGTGGGGATAATTGGTTAATCTTTTTAATTCTTTATCTATCAGTTTGATTATCGTTTGTGATTTGGGTAACCTTATTAATCTTTTTAACTGATAACTTTTATCCGATTAGTGATCTAAATAACCAAAAAAGGTTTATCTCATTATTTATGGTCGGTAATTTTGGGATCTTCTTATTCTTTAGTTATCTGTATTTAATCTATTGGTATAGTTTTGTTTATCGAAAGTTTAAAGAAGTAGTCTTTAACACGATTAGAATTACCCGTAACCAGATTAACCCTTTTTCTTTCTTCTCTTTTGTGCTTCAATGTGATGATGGGGTTTATTTAAAAGAGTTAGAGAAGAAACAAAAGAAGTTAAAGAAAAAGAATGTTAGCAATAACCAGAGGTTATTAGCAGCTAGATCTAGGAGTTATTTTAGTTAGAAAAACTAGTTAGATCTTAAGAATGATTTCACCTTGACCAAGCTTTTATTAGGGTGTTGGTTGAGGTGATTTTTTGATTGTTAAGTTGGTTGAGTGGTTTGGGTTGGTGTATAGTTAGTTTAGGTTTATCAATTGTTATGTTTAGGTTGTGGGCTGGTTGTTTTATGATGGTGTTGAGTTAAAGGGTTGTTATTTTAGATGTTTTTTAAGGTTTAGTTAAGCTATAGATCTAGTTAAGGTTGTGGGTTTAGAAATGGTTAGGGTAGTAAAAAATGGGATAACTTATCGTTTTATTTTTATTTTTATTTTTAGGTTATGGGAACGGTTCTATTGTTCTTATATGATTTATTTAAAATTAACCAAGATAAGTAGTTGTAAGTACGATAAAAACAAGGTAAAACCTTTTGTTTTCGAAGAAGAAGAAGAAGTTCTTAGGAGTTCTATGGTCTGGGGTTGGTTTGATCAGCGAAAATAAACCCGATTTATTACTTACTGAACTTTATATATTCTTAATTGGTGAATTTTTTAATTTTTTAAAAATTTATCAGATCGACTTTAAGTGAAAAGAAAAAACATTTTAAAGTTTGTTAGTTTATTAGGTATTGGTTCATTTGTAATGTTGTCAGCTGCTAGTTGTACTTCAGCAACTACCCCAACTCCAAACCCTGAACCAAAGCCAAATCCAACACCTAACCCTGAACCAAAGCCAATGCCAAATCCTGGTGGTGGTGGTGAAAGTATGGACAATGCTGCTCAAGAATTAGCAGCTGCTAGAACTGCTTTAACTAGTTTGTTAGCTAGCAAGAACGCAAATGTTGAGATGTATTCTGATATGCCAAAATCAAAAACGACTTAACAGCTGCATACACAACTGCTGAACAAACTTCTCAAAATTCATCTGCTACACTAGAACAAGTAAAGAACGCTACATCAACTTTACAAACAGCTATTAATACAGCTAATAGCAATAAACAAAAATTTGATCAAGATCACAGCGAGTTACTAACATCTTACAAGAATTTAAAAACTGTAGTTGGTAAAAAAGATGCTGTTGTAATGGAGTTAAAAGATTCAAAATATAGCGCAATTTTAAATGAAATTAACTCTGCATCTTTAAAAGCTGAAAAGATCATAAAAGAAACATTAGATCCAATTAGTGGTGAGATTCCAACATCTAAGATGATTACAGATGGAACTGCTAATATCGAAAAAGTAATAAATAGCGAAACTCTTATGTCGCAAAAAGAGAACGCTGATCAGTTTGCTAATTTCAAAGCTTATACAATAGTTAAAGAAAAAATTATGGGAACTGATGATACTCATAATCAAGCACAACCAGCAAACTATAGTTTTGTAGGTTATAGCGTTGATGTAACTGGAACTACTACAGCTCCTGGTTCAGAAACAGCTCTTCCTAACTGAAACTATGCTCAGAGAACGATTTTCACAAGTGGTGATCAACCAACTAAGATTGATACTCCTGCAGCTTCAGACGAAACTCCAGCTCAACCTTTATCAAATGTTTCTTGAATTTATAGTTTAGCAGGTAATGGAGCTAAATATACGCTAGATTTCACCTACTATGGACCATCAACAGGTTATTTATATTTCCCTTATAAGTTAGTTAAAAATAGTGATAGTGTTGGTTTACAATATAAGTTAAATAATATTCCTACTGAAACAGCAATCACTTTTGGTAATATGCAAAATGCCAACGGTCCAACTGCAACAGTGGATAGTATTAATATAGCTAAAGTTACTTTATCTAATTTAAATTTTGGAGCAAACAAAATTGAATTCAGTGTTCCTGCAGAAAAAGTAGCTCCGATGATTGGTAATATGTATCTTACTTCATCAGCTGATGAAGCTAATAAACAAAAAATCGAAAATAGTATTTTTGGTAATAGTGTTACAACTGAAAATAATAGAACAATAATTTCAGTTGATGCTTTAAGTGGTTATAGTTTAGCTTCTGATTGATCAACATTTGTTGGAAGGTATACAGACCAACAATTAACCTTAGATGGAAAAATGATGCCTGATCAAAAATATTATCTAATCGGTTATGTTGGTGGTAATACTGGCGCTCGTAATGTTACTGGGATAACAGAAAAAACAAACGAGCAAAGATCTCCAGTAGCTAGTACTCCAAAAACAAGAACTTATACATTCTATGTAAATGCTCCAAAAGCAGGTGCTTATTATATTAAAGGAGTGTTCACTTCAGGGATTAGTAGAGATCTTAAATTCAGTACCGGAGATATGTTTTCTAATAATAATAATGTAACTGTAAAACAATTGTCTACAGGTAATTATTCTACTATTACATTAAGAACCTTTGATACCTCTGCAACAACAGGACCTACCCAAGTTACAACTGATCCTACTGGTAGAAAGACATTAACTCTAGTAGAAGGATTAAATAAGATAGTAGTTAGTGGAGCTACTGCAGATATGGGTAATGCTCCAAATTTTGGATATTTAGAATTCATTCTTAATGAAAGCCAACCTAAAACTACTAATGTTTCAAATCCATCTTAGTAATAGAAAATATATATAATCAAGCTGAGTTAGTTAAGTATTTTACATAAGTTATTTTGTTTGTCATTTAACATCAAAATCAATCGGGATTTTGATGTTTTTTTATTTTGAATTTTTTTAAAAAACATTTCTCTGAATTTGTTATAAAAATTAGTGAAACCTTTGATTTTCGAAGAAGAAGAAGAAGAAGAAGAAGAAGAAGTTCTTAGGAGTTATGGGGTTTGGGAATCCTGTGATCAGCGAAAATTAAGCCGATTTATTACTTATTGAACTTTATATATTCTTTAGACAATAATAGACGTGTTTAACGTAAGTTATTGGCTTAACTTTAAGTGAAAAGAAAAAACATTTTAAAGTTTGTTAGTTTATTAGGTATTGGTTCGTTTGTAATGTTGGCAGCTGCAAGCTGTACTACACCGGTCAACCCAACACCTAACCCAACACCAAATCCTCAACCAAAGCCAGATCCAATGCCAAATCCTGATGGTGGTATGATGGGTGGAAATACTAATCCAGGGAATGGTGGAGGAACGGACAATGCTGCTCAACAATTAGCAGACGCAAAAGCTGCTTTAACCACTTTATTAAATACCGAAAGTGAAAAAGTTGGTTTGTACTCTGACTATGCAAATATTCAAGATACTTTAGTAAAAGCTTACACTGCAGCTAAAGAAATTTCAGATAAATCTGATGCAACTTTACAAGAAGTAAATAATGCTAAAACAAAATTAGAAACTGCAATAACTAATGCTGCTAATTCAAAAACCAGTTTTGATGAAAAAAACCCTGAATTAATCAAAGCATATTATGCTTTAAAAGAAACATTAAAAAATGAAAAATCTAATTTAGATTCTGTAATGGCTGCTGAATTCGCAGCAATTAAAAACAATCTTGATAGTTTATATCAAACTGCTAAAACGCTTGTTGAAGGAACACTTCAGCCTAAGATGGGAAATAGCCCTCAAGTTGAAGTTGTAAATCAAGCTAATACTAATATTAGTAATGCTGTTTCAAAACTTGAAACCTGAAAAGCAAATGCTAATACTTTAGCTACAGGTTTTGTTAAAGAGGTTTTAGTTAAAAATAAATTAACAGGAATTGATACAACTAATAATCAAGAACAACCTGGAAATTACAGCTTTGTTGGTTATAGTGTTGACGTAACAACAGGTTCTAATAATGCTCGTCCTAACTGAAGTTTTGCTAAAAGAATAGTGTGAACTAATACAGGTGGTAATAATCTTCCTTTAGACAACGAATCTCAGAATTCAGTTCCTTTAACTGATGTATCATGGATCTATAGTTTAAGTGGTACAAATGCTAAATACACTTTAACATTTGATTATTATGGTGCTTCATCAAATGGTTATTTATATTTCCCTTATAAGTTAGTTAAAAAAGAGGATAAAGTTGCGCTTCAATATTCATTAAATGGAACTGCTCCTAAAGCTATTGAATTTAAGCCTGCAGCAACCAAAGAAATAACAACAACTCAATCAGGATCTTCAGATGCGAGTTCAGCATCTTCTCCTGGTTCTACAGGACAACAAAAGCAATCAGCTCCAGCAGCAGCACCTGCAGGACAACAATCACCAGAAGCTGCTTCTGAAACCAACCAACAAGGCTCTAGTTCTGCTGCTAAGACGATGTCTGAAACTACTACAATGAACGAAGCTCCAACAGTTGATAGTATTAATGTAGCTAAAATTACATTAACAGATTTAAAGCTTGGTCAAAACACAATTGAATTCAGTGTTCCAACAGGTGATTCTACTAAAGTAGCGCCAATGATTGGTAATATGTACCTTTCTTCAAATCCTAATAATTTTGATAAAGTGTACAACGATATCTTTGGTAACAGTGTAGCTGAAAACAATGCTGTAACAGTAGATCTATTAAAAGGTTATGGATTAGCAGCTAGTTATCGAGAATACATTCGTGCATTTACATATTTGAATAAAGAAACTCAAGTAAGTGAAAACGCTACTATGAAATCTCCAACCGTTTATTTAATTGGGTTAATTGGCGGTAATGAACCTCGCACAGATGCTGATAGTGTTCCAAAAAATATTACTACTCCTAACGAAACCGGTGATAAAAGAACATTTATCATTTATGTAAATGCACCAGAAGCTGGTAATTATTCTATTAGTGGCTCATATCTTACAAAAGATAATAGAGATTTAAGATTCTCAACAAGCGATAATAACGCTGTGGAAATAAATCTTAAAGGTAAAGGTGATTGAAACACATTGGCAACTTTTGATACTGCTAATAATACAAATATCACGAATGGCACTACTGGAAACACTGGTATGCAAACAGCTAATAAAACTTTTAGCCTAAATAAAGGTTTAAATAAAGTTATTATTAGAGGAACTAATAATAAGGACACTCCTTATATTGGAAACTTGGTATTTACATTAAGTACTAGTATGCCTGCTTCTAATTCTAATACGGCTAGTGAAGCAGAAACTAGTGGTAGTCCTTCATCTAATGGTGTTCAAGTTGCTGCTTAATCATAATTATGTTGGTTTAGAACAAAATGATAAAACTGAAAAGTAAGAAAGAAATACTTATATTTGAATAAGTCGCTAAGTTAGTTACATAAAATTATTAGCCCAGAATCGTTAAAGCGGTTCTGGTGTTTTTTTTGTTCTGTTTAAGCAAGCAATTTAGTTGTTGTATTCACTATATAAAATGGCTAAAAACCTTTAAACATCGAAGAAGAAGAAGAAGAAGAAGAAGAAGAAGAAGAAGAAGAAGAAGAAGAAGAAGAAGTTCTTAGAAGTTTTAAGTTTTCAGGCTGTTTTTATGGATGACAATTAAGCCGATTTATTACTTATTGAACTTTATATATTCTTTCTTGATGAATTTTTGTCTTTTAAAAATTTATCAGATTAACTTTAAGTGAAAAGAAAAAACATTTTAAAGTTTGTTAGTTTATTAGGTATTGGTTCGTTTGTAATGTTAGCAGCTGCTAGTTGTACTTCAGCAACTACACCAACTCCAAACCCAACACCTAATCCAAACCCTCCTAGTAATGGTGGTGGTATGATAGGTGGTATGAACGGTGGAAATACCAATCCAGGGAATGGTGGAGGAATGGATAATTCTGCTCAGCAATTAGCAGCTGCTAAAACAGAAGCTAAAGTTGTTATTGATGCTTCAGCAGAATTATCAGATTCAGTTAAAGAAGCATTAAAAAGACAAGTTGATGCAACTACAACAGGACCTGCAGCCAGAGATTTAAAAACTAAAGCAGAAGCTCTTGTTTCAGCTGTAAAAGCATTAAGCGGATCGGTTACTGCTGCTAAAACACTTCAAGCTGAAGAACAATACACAAATGTAAGCCAAGATCTTAAAACTACTTTAGAAGCAAAATTAACAGCAGCAACAGCATTACTAGAAGATGGAACAAAACTTAAAAATCTAGATGCTTCAAGCAATTTAGACACAACAAAAGCTACATTAGAATCTGCAAAATCAGCTCTAGATGCAGCAGTTAGCGCACTTATGCCAGAGCTTACTTTTGCTAAAACTAAAACAAACGCTGCAGCTAAAGTTACAGAACTTGAATCTCTTGTAAGCCCAGCTTTAAAAGCTGAACTACAAACACAAGTAGATGCTTTAACTAAAGATCATGCAACTGAAGCTACAACAATGTTAGCTAACCTAACATCGTTAAAAGAATCACTAGAATCTCTTCAAACTTTAGTATCAGATGGTCTAAAAATGCAAGTGGACTACCCACAAAAATACTATGACGCAGATAACAAAAGCGCATTTGACGATGCATTATTAAAAGCTTCATCAGTATTTCCAGCATTCCAATGAACAGCTAAATCAATTATGGTTCCTGCTCCAGAAGGAGACGCGCTTCCAAACCCTAGAGCTTGAACCAAAGATAGAGACAAATCAGAATTCAAACTACAAAACTTCGTAATGGCTCCAGCTCAAGCAGCTACTCCAACAACAACGCAAACTTCACCTAGCGTGACAGCATCAGCTATAGTTAAAGTTGCAACAGGAACAGAAGAAACTTCAACTATGCAAACTGCTCCTGCAGCACAAACTCCAACAGCTGATTTAGCATCAACAGTTTCTTATCTAAAAACCTTAGATACAAATCTTAAAACGCAAACTGCAGCACTAAATGGTGATACTACAACTAATAAGACAGCATACTACAAACTAGTTGAGGGTCGTACACTATATTGAGACGGGTTTATGCCTAAAATTGTAACTACAGCTCTACCTACTGCTGTTGCGACAATGAATAGAGAATATAATGAATCTCCAACTAGCGCGTATCCTTTTTGAAAAGTAAGAAACGCATTAATATTAACTACATGATTTAATCAAAACCAAGATAAACTAAGTCTTGTAGCAGAGCAGCTGACAAAAAAATTAGGTGAAGAAAAGTTCAAGAATATGACTTTATCAAATCCTACAATTTCTTGGGATGAATTAGTCATGAACCAAAGAACTATTCTCACACCAAAAGTAACTTTTACCTTAACTCCTAAAGAAGGCTATAAAAAAGCAAGTGATTCTTCTGAAACAGTTACACTAACTATTAGAAATATATATAAAGCAACAGATCCAAATACAAACTTATTTGCAACACAAGGAACTTCATTTTCAGCAGCGCCAGGAAGTCCAACTGAACCAAATAATGCAACAGTTATAAAAAATGTTAATGTGTATTTAAACTACACCGGGCCAAATATTGAGTTAGATGCAGAGCTCCCTCAAGTAGGATCTCAAAATAATACTTCAATTAACGGAACCTCAAATTTAGATGGTGACCTTAACACTAAATTCAAAGAATTATTAGTAAGAGATAACACTCAAACTTCATTATTACAAGCAATAATTAACTACGTTAACAAATTTGACCCTAAATTTAAAGCTCGACTTGTAACAGATAATGACGGAGTTGCTATAACTAAAGTTCATAACAACAAAGAACTTAGAATAGGAAATTTAAACGACAACAACGTATTCTTACAACAAGTTAATGGAGACTCAAGTGCAGTATATTTTGCAGTTAACGGTGTAACCAGGGAAGGTTGATTAAATACTTTCTTAATTAGAATTCCATTAACTAAATTTGTAAGACCTATACAAGATGTTAGATTAGGAGCAGCTTCAACAAGTGAAGCTCAATAAGGTTTTTAGTTTTTCAACTAATGCAGTTTGTGATAGTGTACCGCGACAATAAATCGATAATAAAATAAACGCCAAGTTAGTTAACAAAATATATATCAAACATCAGAGTTAAATTCTGATGTTTTTTTTACAAAAAAACAATCTTTTATTTTGGAATAAAATATTAAAACGTTCAAAAACCTTTATTTCTAGAAGAAGATAGAAGCTCTTATTGGTTTTGAAGTATAATCAACAGTTTTTACGCGAAAATAAGGTAACGAAGCTAATTTTGTGTAATTGGATTTTTTCGAACTTTTAGTTTTTATTAAGTAAGTTCGGAAATACATCCATTAACTCTTCATATATTCTATATCAATTTCTCACTCTATTACTTTTCTGATTTAGTTTTTTTATATCTTGGATTGTAACCAAAATGTACATATAGGTCTAATAACAGCTGATTTATGTTATTAAAAGACTTTTTAGCAGCTAGGAAACTCCCAATTACTGAATTATAATTTTCAACTATGTTGCTGGTATAAACTAATGTCCGTAAAGCTTTAGAAAAGCTAAAGAGTTTTTCTATGTTGTCCATCGCTCTTTCGACAACTTCAACTGCGCGCTTGTTCGAACCGCCTCACTTATTTTTTAAATATTCGAAGCTGTATTTTGCACTTTCTCAATTGTCTGCTCCATATATGTTTTTTAAGTCTCTTAAAAAATCGGACTTCATAGAATGAGATACATATTTTGCAGCATTTCTAATCATATGAACCGTGCAAGTAATATGCATTGCTTTTGGATAAACGTTTTCAATCGCTTCTTTCAAACCCTTTAAACCATCTGAAACAATAATACATGCTTCAGACAAGCCGCGTTCTTTCAAATTATCAAGAATGTTCATTCATTCTGTAGCAGATTCGGTGTTACTTACGTATAGTGCTATAAGCTCTTTTTGACCATCCGCATTGATTCCTACCACGACATAAAGCGTTTTATTTACGTACTTTGAGCGTCCGCCTTCTTCAGTTTTGATCTTAAAAACCTTACCGTCAATCATTATGATTGGGTAGTTGTTTTCTAGCGGTCTTTCGTGCCAATCGCGCATCTCATCTTGAACAGTTTGGATACAATTTGAGATTACGCTAGGACTTACTTTGAACCCATACATTGACGTTATTTGATCAGCGATTTGATTGTTTGACAAACGAGTAGAAGCTAAAGAAAGAACATCTAAGATAAACTTATCATGGATAATTCTTTGATATTTCGGGATAATTTGAGAGTCTTGATTTTCACCACGAATTCTTTTCATTTTTATGGGAATTTCTTCTTGACCTTACTTAACATTTCTAGTGTATGAGCCGTTTTGATACACGTTCTCATCATTGTCAGCATTTTCTCTCAATAACTCTAGTTTGCCAACATGTTCACCATCAACCAGAGCCTGTAAAACAGGCTTAGCAATATAATCAGTGATGTTTAATAGTTGTTTTCCACTACTAGGACCAAATTGTTTAACAAATCGACAATTAATTTTTGAATCTGTTTCATTTGTTCGTCTTTTGAATTTATTCTTGTTTACCGTTTATTAAATTATATTTACCTTTCTTTTTTAAATTTAATCGACAATTTTATACAAAATTAAATTAGGTGCATTGACTTCTTTCAATGCTTCAAAATAATCTAATTCGTTCCTTATAAATAAAAATTTGACATAAAAAAAACAATAATTCTTTTTTTAAATTGAATTATTGTAATCATAGTTTCTTGGTAAGCCTAATCTAAAGTTATTCCACCATCTATGAACGAACACCATTTCTAGATGTTGATGATACGTATCTAAAAGTCACATTACCAAATGACGGGGCATGATTACCATTAGAACCACCATTAACCACAATCTTATTAATACCTTTTGTTAAGCGCAATGTTGAATGAGAAAATGTTAAAGTAGAATCACTAACACTTTGTCTAGCATCTCCGTCGCCATTTGCTTGACTAGTATCAAACTGTCTTAAAGCACCATTTTTTCGTCTTCATGGATTTTTTTGTCTTGATGATAATAAGTTGTTTATATTTATCAGATTATTATCTCTCGTTTGATTATTTACTGAAAAACTTAAATTTCTCGTACTTGATGTATAGTATGGAGCGCTTAGAGAATAATCACCGGTTTGAGGTGCATTAACATAAAAGATAAATGTTCTATTAGCACGTGTTGAACTTGGTGCTTTTTGCGGATTAATTCCATTATTATATCAACTATTACTATTGTTGTTAGATAAACCTCTAACAGTTGAACCACCGACAAAATCAATTAAAAATTGTTTAGTTGTTTGCGAATTACTGATATTTGCTAAATTACTAGTATATGGAACTATGAAGGTCGAATAATCAGATGCAAGATTATAACCAGTTGCAAAGTTAACTATAATACTATTACTTTCTTGCGCAGATTGATTACCAAAGATATCATTGTACACTTTATCTTTATTATTAGCCGATCCACTAATGTACATATTACCAATCATTGGAGCTACTTTAGTTGAATCATTAGCTGGTAAACTAAATTCAATAGTGTTAGAACCGTATCTCAAATTAGTTAACATAACAGTGGCTACATCGATGTTGCTAACTGTCGGGGTTGGATTTACCATACTTGTAGAAGCTGGTGTTTCTGTAGAAGCTTCACTTGAAGAAGCTTGTCTGGTCATTCTACCACTTGCAGAAGCAGATCCATTATTGCTAGTTCCAGAGCCAGCAGCTCCAGCACCCGTCTGTGCTGGATTAGTTGTTGGACCACTAAAATCAATACTTATTGGATCAGAGTTGTTTAACTTATATTGCAATGCAACACTATCACCAGATTTAACTAACTTATATGGGAAATATAAATAGCCTGTAGTTATTGGTCCATAGTAGTTAAAAGTAAATGAATATTTAGCGTCAGAACCAAATAATCCATAAATTCAAGAAACATCAGTTAAACCATCTTGGTTTGATAATAATGTTGTATTATCTTGCCAAAACATCCTTCTATAATAACTATAATTAAGAACTGATTTGGTGCTTATTGTATTAGATTTTGGTTGAGTTAGCTCTCCAGTGCCAAGATCTACACTATATCCACCAAATCCGTAGTTCCAAGGTTGGGGATTGTTTCTTGTAGCATCAACTCCGCTTAAACCTTGTTTATTTAATGCAAACTTTTCGAATCTATTAACTAAATTATCTACCTTATTTATTTGTGTTGTGATAAGTTCTTGTCTTGCTGATGATAAAATTTTATTATTTAATGATTGAAGGTTTTCTAAAATCGGTGCGTCAGCATCATTCACAGGAACTAAGGTATTATTAATAATTACTTGTGCTTGACTAAATAAATTAGTTACATGAGCTTTTATCAAACTATAGTTTGCATCTTGTAATCGATCTAAAATATCTTGTTGATAACTTAAAGATGTTTTTATTGCATTGTATCTTTGCACTAGATTTGGATGTTTATTATCAAAATCTTGCTTCTCATTTTTAGCCGAATTAATCGCTGCTTGCAAATCCCTAATTGCATTTTTCAACTCATCTACAGATGCAGATGAGTTATTGCTAACATTATTGGCTAAAGTATATGCGCTAGATAATGAATTTTTTATCTTGGCATAATCATCAAATGATTCAGTGGTTGCTGATTGGTTGGTAATTAAATTTCTTAAAATAGTCTTAGCAGATTGTAAATCTGTTATTTGATTAGTGTCAATATTGATATTATTGTCATCTTTATTTGGTAATTTATTAGATTGTAAATCTGTTATTTGATTAGTGTCAATATTGATATTATTGTCATCTTTATTTGGTAATTTATTAGAAGGGTCATCCGGCTTTTTAATTGCCTTTATGCTTTTTGATACGACTAAAGAACAACTAGTCACCCCTAAACTCATAATTGAACCTAGACCTAGCAAACTAGCAATTCTTATATATTTCATCGTTTTCATATTTTTCGTTAACTTAAATATTATATATAAACCTAATTATTAAAATAAAAATGAAATATTAAAATTAATTAAATTTATATTCAGATAATCGGTTATTTGTCTATCTAGCTTAAAATAATATATTTATTTTTAAAATGATCTTTCTTATTTTGGATACTGAATTGCCTATTTGAAGATAAAAACTATTTAATAGCTAGTTTTAGATATCTTATATTAGTATTAATTAACTTTGTAACGGCTGAGAAGATGGCGAAGTTGGAGATTCGGTAGCTGAATTTTGGTTAGGTTGTGGATTGACAAATGTAAAACATGATAATTGAACTACTTTAGGCTTCTTTGATACATCAAAAACAACTACTCAGGTTAGTGGAGCTGATAATATGATGAAGAAAACATTAACCTTAAATAAAGGTTTAAATAAAATTATTGTTGTTAGTGGAACTACTAATAATGGTGATGCACCATTTGTTGGTAATTTAACCTTCACTTTAAACAATGTTCAAACAACAAGCAATACCTCTGAAAGTAACGATAATACAGCCCCAGCAGCATAATAACCAATCAGAATATCCAAAAATTTGAATAAAGCACCAAGTTAGTTACATAAAATTATTAAACGACTAGATTATTAAAATGATCTTGTTGTTTTTTTATGTTTCAAATTGCAATGAATTTAATTGTGGATTAACTAAAAAAAAATATAAAAACCTTTTGTTTTCGAAGAAGAAGAAGAAGAAGAAGAAGAAGAAGAAGAAGAAGAAGAAGAAGAAGAAGAAGTTCTTAGGAGTTCTGGAGTTTTGGGCTGGTTTGATCGGCGAAAATTAAGCCGATTTATTACTTATTGAACTTTATATATTCTTTCTTGATGAACTTGTTCGTTTTACAAATTCGTCAATTCGACTTTAAGTGAAAAGAAAAAACATTTTAAAGTTTGTTAGTTTATTAGGTATTGGTTCATTTGTGATGTTGGCAGCTGCTAGTTGTACTTCAGCAACTACACCAACTCCAAACCCTGAACCAAAGCCAAACCCTGAACCAAAACCAGATCCAATGCCAAATCCTGGTGGTGGTATGAATGGTGGAAATACTAATCGAGGGAATGGTGGTGGTATGATGGGCGACAATCCTAATCCTGGGAACACCACACCAGAACAACAATTAGCAGCTGCTAGAAAAACGCTAACCGATCTACTTGGTACAGAAAATACCAACGTTGCCTTGTATGCTGATTATGCCAAAATTCAAAGTACTTTAAGCACTGCTTATATGACAGCTAAAACTGCATCAGAAAATACAAGTGCAACTTTAGATAATTTAAGATCTGCATCAACTACACTACAAGCAGCTATTGATAAAGCTGCTAGTGATAAACGTGCATTTGATAGTGCTAATCAACCTTTAGTAGCTGCATATAATAACTTAAAAACTACACTACAATCTAAAACAACTAGTTTAGAAGGATTATCTGAAAATAAATATAGTAGTATTAAAAACCACGTAAGCGAATTGTTTGATGCAGGTAGTGCAATAACAACTAGAACATTAGATCCTACTATGGGAACTGTTCCTGAAGTTCTGTCTGTTACTAAAGCAAACGAAGATATAACGACTGCTGTTTCAAAACTTACGGAATGAAAAACTAATGCAGATAAGTTTAACAATTTTGAAAAAAAATCTCTTTTAAGAGCAAATTTCTCTTCAGAAAACAGCCAAACACAACCTGGAAACTGAAGTTTTGTAGGTTATAGCAATAATTTAAATACTGGTTCTAGTAATCAAACAAATTTAGCCAACTGAAACTTTGCGCAGAGACAAGTTTGGTCAGCTAGAGCTGATGGTTCTACTGATTTAGTACAAAACCCTACTGAATCAACAGACGTAGCATGAATTTATAATCTAGCTGGTGAAGGAGCTAAATATACGCTTCATTTCACTTATTATGGTCCATCAACAGCTAATTTATATTTTCCTTATAAATTAGTTAATGAAAATGATAATGTCGGACTTCAATATATCTTAAATGAAGAAAGTCCAAAGGAAATTAATTTCAGACCAACTACAAGAGCAACTGAAAATGTTAGTTCAAATGACGCTCGAACTGAAAGTGTTGGTAATGCTGGAAATACAGCATCATCTGAAATTTTAGTAGCTGATGAAGTTCCATCTGCTAATAACGAAATGAATCCTACTCCAACAGTTAGAGATATTAACGTTGCTAAAATTACTTTATCTAATTTAAAGTTCGGTGAAAACAGAATTGAATTCAGTGTTCCAAGAATTGCAGGAGAACAAAGTCCTAAAGTAGCACCTATGATTGGTAATATGTATCTTACCTCAAATCTTTCTAGTAAAGAAAATATTTATGATGATATTTTTGGAAATATCAAAACAATTAACCAAACCTCATCAAGCGTTACAGTTAATCTATTAAAAGGTTATAGTTTAGCTTCTAGTTTTGCAGTATACGTTGGTCAATTTACTAGTTTAACAAATGCTGGTGCTCAAGCTACAGATTCGCAAGTAAACACACCTAATTATTTAATTGGATTCATTGGTGGCAGTTACCCTCGTAATGTTAATAATGTAAGAAGTCAAACCAGAAGGCCTTTAACAACTGGTTCTAACCGAACACTTACTATTTATGTTAATGCTCCACAAAGTGGTGAATATAATATTAGTGGTTCATATATTTCAGGCGCAACACAGCCAAGAGGTTTAAAATTTTCAACAGGTGACATGGTTCAAAATGTTGTTACAGTAACAAATCTAAAACAAGATAATTGAACTACTCTAGGCTTCTTTGATACATCAAAAACAACTACTCAGGTTGATGGTGCAAATAATATGATGAAGAAAACATTAACCTTAAATAAAGGTTTAAATAAAATTATTGTTGCTAGTGGAACTACTAATAGTGGTGATGCACCATTTGTTGGTAACTTAACATTTACTCTGAATAATTCTTCAACAAATGCAAGTCAAGATAGCTCTAGTACTTAAGCCCAAATAATTAAAGTTGTTAAATCAACATTGGAAGCTAAGTTAGTTAAATAAAATTATTAGTCCAGAACCGATGAACGGTTCTGGTTTTCTGTTCAGTAAGTTAAGAGTTATAAGTTGTGATGGTTTTAACTATAAAAACTCACAAAACCTTTTGTTTTCGAAGAAGAAGAAGAAGAAGAAGAAGTTCTTAGAAGTTTAGGGGTATGGGGTTGGGCAAGTGAGCGAAAATAAACCCGATTTATTACTTACTGAACTTTATATATTCTTACATTGTGAATTTTTAATTTTTTAAGAATTCATCAGATCAACTTTAAGTGAAAAGAAAAAACATTTTAAAGTTTGTTAGTTTATTAGGTATTGGTTCATTTGTAATGTTGGCAGCTGCAAGCTGTACTACATCGGTCAACCCAACACCTAACCCAACACCTGAACTAAAACCAGATCCAATGCCAAACCCTCCTAGTGGTGGTATGAATGGTGGAGATACTAATCCAGGGAATGGCGGAGGAATGGATAATTCTGCTCAGCAATTAGCAGCTGCTAGAACTGCTTTAACTAGTTTGTTAGCTAGCAAGAACGCAAATGTTGAGATGTATTCTGATTATGCCAAAATCAAAAATGACTTAACAGCTGCATACACAACTGCTAAATCTACATCAGATAATACAAGCGCCACTTTAGAGCAAGTTAAAAGTGCTACATCAACTTTACAAACAGCTATTGATGCAGCAGCTAGTGAAAAGAAAACTTTTGATGCATCGAATCCTGAATTAATTAAGTTTTACAACAATCTAAAAACAGAATTACAGAGTAAAACTACTAATTTAGAATCTCTAAATGATCCTCAGTATAGTGGTATAAAAGACAACCTAAATTCTTTATATAATTCAGCTAGTGAAATTGTAAATAAAACATTAATACCTGCTACTGGAAATGATCTTATGAGAACAGATGTAGAAAAGGTTAATACTGAATTGATGGGTGCTGTTAGTTCATTAGCTGCTAGAAAAACTAGCGCAGAAAATCTTTTTTCCGCTTTTGATAAAAATGTACTGGTTAAAACAAATTTAACAGCAGGAAACGATTCACAAGTTGCTAACGATCAACCAGGTAATTACAGTTTTGTTGCTTTTAGTGTTAACGCGGTAACTGCTAGTGACAATCTTCCTAATTGAAACTTTGCACAAAGAAGAGTTTGAGATTCAGCTACAGCTCCATTAGCAACAACCACAACTGAAAATGGGGCTCAGCCAGAACCAGCTCTTACAGATGTTTCATGAATTTATAATTTAACAGGTACGGGAGCTAAATACAGTTTCACTTTTAATTACTTTGGCCCTAGAACTGGTTATTTATACTTTCCTTATAAATTAGTTAACAGCAGTCAAAGCGATAAAGTTGGTCTTCAATATAAATTAAACGAAGGCAGTGTCCAAGCAATTACCTTTGCGCCAACTACTCCTGCTAGCGCAGTTTCTGAACCTACTCACACTCCAACAGAAATGGCTTCTTCTAATGAAATGTCAGTCGCTAATAATGATATGGCTGTTGTTAAAGAAGCAAATCCAACTCCAACAGTAAATGATATTAAAGTTGCTAAAGTTTCTTTATCTAATTTAAATTTTGGAGAAAATACGATTGAATTCAGTGTTCCTAGCGGGGATGGTATTGTAGCTCCAATGATCGGTAATATGTACTTGACTTCTAATCCAGCAAATACTGACAAGATCTATAATAGTATTTTTGGTAACAGTATAGCTGATAATAATACTATAACAGTTGATCTATTAAAGGGTTATAGTCTTTCAACAAGTTATTCTATATATATTCGCCGGTTTACTGGTTTACAAGAAGCTCATACAACAGACCCTGTTTATTTAGTTGGTTGAATTGGCGGTAATGGTGCTCGAAAGAACGATCCGTCTATTCAAAATGTGAATAGCTTCCCTGTGGTTAATAATCAAGATAGAGTCTTTACAATTTATGTAAATGCTCCAACAGCAGGTGAGTATAACATAAGTGGTTCATATATATCTACAACGTCTGCTCGTTCATTGAACTTCTTAAGAAGCAATGGAACGTCAAATAACTCTGTTACAATCTCAGTTACAGCAAAAACTGATTGAACAACATTAGGAACTTTTGACACAGCCTCTAATACTACGACTACAACTAGTAGACCAACAAATTCTAAGAAAACCCTAAATTTACAAAAAGGATTAAACAAAATTGTTATTAGTGGAGTTGCAAATGGCAACACTCCATATATTGGTAATTTAACATTTACTTTAAACACAACAACACAAGAAAATGCAGAACATAGCACAAGTGAAGCTCCAGCTTCTTCTCAACCTAAACAATAAATCACTTATCTCTGAATAAGTCGCTAAGTTAGTTAAATAAAATTATTAGCACCAGAACGACGAACGGTTCTGGTTTTTTATTAATTAAAAGATGCAAATGTAGATCTGGTTTAGATATAAATATTTACAGAATTCTTTTATTTTCGAAGAAGAAGAAGAAGAAGAAGAAGAAGAAGTTCTTAGAAGTTTAGGAGTGTCGGGTTGAGCTAGTGAGCGAAAATAAACCCGATTTATTACTTACTGAACTTTATATATTCTTTAGGCAATAATAGACGTGGTGAACGTAAGTTATTGGCTTAACTTTAAGTGAAGAGAAAAAACATTTTAAAGTTTGTTAGTTTATTAGGTATTGGTTCATTTGTAATGTTAGCAGCTGCTAGTTGTACTTCAACAGCTACACCAACTCCTAACCCTGAACCAAAGCCTAATCCAAAGCCTGAACCAAAACCAGATCCAATGCCAAACCCTCCTAGTGGTGGTATGAATGGCGGAGATACTAATCCAGGTGGTGGACAAAATATGATGGATGCTGCAGCTCAAGAATTAACTGCTGCTAAAAAAGTTTTAAGTGATTTAATTGGTGAAGAATCTAAGACTGTTGAATTATATGCAGACTATGCAAAAATTAAAGCTGACTTGACTTCTGCGTACACAGTTGCTAAAACGACTTCAGATAGTTTAACATCAACTTTAGATCAAGTTAAAACAGCAACATCAACATTAGATAATGCAATTAAAACAGCTTCGACTGATAAAAAAACCTTTGATGATCAAAATTCTGATTTAGTTACTGCATACAAAGAGTTGAAGAGCAATGTAAATAACAAAGATAATAATCTAATGGGATTAGATTCAACTCAATATAGTGCAATTAGAACTAATCTAGAAGGTTACTATACTATAGGAGCTGATGTTGTTAAAAAGACATTAGTACCAGTTGAAGGTATGAGCCCCACTAAGGATGAAGTAACTAACTTGAATACAAATATTAATGCTTCTGTCGCCGATCTAGGTTCTAGAAAAGAAAATGCTGATATGTACTTCAATAAATTTGGCAAAAAAGTATTAGTAAAAAGCGGCGTAGTTGCACCAAAACCTATGATGGCTGATGGAGTACAAACGGAGCATGAAACTCCTACAGATAATTCGCAGCCAGTAAACTATAGCTTTGTAGGTTATAGTGTTGATGTTAACGGCTCAGGCTCAACACTGCCTGCATGAGACTACGTTAAGAGAACTGTATTTAATATTAATGGCACCCTAGTTGATAATCAAAATGGTGATGCCAATACGGCTCCGTTAACTGATGTATCATGAATATATAGTTTAAATAATGGCAGTAAATATACTGTATCATTCACTTACTACGGACCTACAACTGCTTATTTATACTTTCCTTATAAGTTAGTTCAAAGCTCTCAAAGTACGACTGTTGGTTTAAATTATTCATTAAACGGCACAGAAGCGAAATCTGTAGAATTTACAGCTCAAACAACAATGAATCCTGAAGAAATGGATTCTCCTGCTGGTACAACGCAAACAACTCCAGAAACGACAACTCCTGCAACAACAGCTAATCTTACACCAACAGTTGATACTATTAATGTAGCTAAAGCGATCTTAACCAATCTTAAGTTTGGTGAAAACACAATTGATTTCACTGTTCCAGCTCAAAAAGTAGCTCCTATGTTTGGTAACTTTTACATTACTGCATCAGAAGATAATCTTGATAAAGTTAATGATGACATTTTTGGCAACAAAACTACTAAATCAGAAGAATCAACTTCTGTAACTGTTGACCTGTTAAAAGGTTACAATCTAGCTGCTGACTATTCAACATTCTTTGCTAAATACACTGGTGCGACTTTAGACGGTGAGAATGCTGGTGATTACTATTTAGTTGGTTTCATTGGAAGTAGTAATAAAAGAACTTATAGTGGTACAGGAACACAGATGAATACACCTCTAAATATTGGTGATAAAAGAAATCTTATAATTTATGTAAATGCTCCTACAGAAGGTAAATATTATGTGAGTGGAATTTACACAACTGGTTCGAATAGAGCATTAAGATTATGAGCTAATAATGAAAATAACTTTATGCAATTTGTTAACTTAAATTCTGGACCTGGAAATACACTAAAAACATTTACTACAAATATGACAGATTCAAGAATAACAAATCAAACTATATCTTTAAATAAAGGTTTAAATAAAGTTGTTATTAGAAGCACAAATGGCGGTAAAGCTCCGAATCTAGGTAACTTGACATTTACATTGATGAAACCTGCAACTCCAAGTGCTTAATAAGAAAATAAAAATTATCAACAAACGCTAAGTTAGTTAAATAAAATTATTAAAGTTAAAACATCAGTAACCTAAAATACTGATGTTTTTATTTTTTATTAAAATAAAAAACGGTTAAAATCCTTTATTTCTAGAAGAAGAAAAAAACTCCTATCTGTTTTGTAGTCCGATCCACTATTTTTAAGCGAAAATAATGGCGATTTATTATTTATTGAACTTTATATATTTTTTTAGTTTAAGAATTTGCCATTTTGGTAAGTTCATTAGTTTAATTTTAAGTGAAAAGAAAAAACATTTTAAAGTTTGTTAGTTTATTAGGTATTGGTTCATTTGTGATGTTGGCTGCAGCTAGTTGTACTTCAGCAACTACACCAACACCTAACCCTCCTAGTAATGGTGGTGGTATGATGGGCGACAATCCTAATCCAGGGAACACCACACCAGAACAACAATTAGCAGCTGCTAGAAAAACGCTAACCGACCTACTTGGTACAGAAAATACCAACGTTGCCTTGTATGCTGATTATGCCAAAATTCAAAGTACTTTAAGCACTGCTTATATGACAGCTAAAACTGCATCAGAAAATACAAGTGCAACTTTAGATAATTTAAGATCTGCATCAACTACACTACAAGCAGCTATTGATAAAGCTACTAGTGATAAACGTGCATTTGATAGTGCTAATCAACCTTTAGTAACTGCATATAATAATTTAAAAACTACACTACAATCTAAAACTACTAGTTTAGAAGGATTATCTGAAAATAAATATAGTAGTATTAAAAAACATGTAAGCGAAATGTTTGATGCAGGTAGTGCAATAACAGCTAGAACATTAGATCCTACTAATGGTGAAAGACCTACTTTAGAGAAAGTGAACGAAGCTAACAATAGCATTAAAATGGCTATTAGTCCTGAATCGTTGAAGAACTGAAAAGATAATGCAGATAAATTTAACGATTTTGAGAAAAAACCGTTGTCTAAAACTCAATTATCTGCAGGAGAGGATTCAGCTCATAATCAAGAACAACCGGCAAACTGAAGTTTTGCAGGTTATAGTGTTGATATAACAACTGGTTCTGCTAGTAATTCGCAAAATCTACCGAACTGAAATTTTGCTCAAAGAAAAGTTTGAACATCTGAGGCTGCTAGAAATAATGGTTCTATCGATTTAGTAGCTAACCCTACAGTTCCAACGGATGTATCATGAATTTACAGTTTAACCGGGCAAGGTACTAAATACACATTAGAGTTTACTTATTATGGTCCATCAACGGCATTTTTATATTTCCCTTATAAGTTAGTTAAAAGTGCCGACTCTAGTTCAGTAGCTCTTCAATACAATTTAAATAATACTAGTCCAAAATTAATCAATTTTCAACCAGTTAGAACAGAACCTGCAAATGCTGATTCGACTACTAATGAAACTACAACTACAGATAGCAGTGAAAATAGATCATCTTCTGAAACTTTAGTTGCTGATGAAGCTACATCTACGAATAACGAAATGAATCCTACTCCAACTGTAGCTGATATTAATATAGCTAAGGTTACTTTATCTAATTTAAATTTTGGGACTAACACAATTGAATTTAGTGTTCCGACAACCGCTAAGGAGGGTACTTCTAAAGTTGCTCCAATGATTGGTAATATGTATATTACTTCAAACGATCAGAACCAAAGAAAAATTTATAATGAGATCTTTGGAAATACAAGTAATGGCTCTACATCAGTTACTGTTGATCTATTAAAAGGATACAGTCTTGCTTCTGGTTGATCAACATATGTTGGAGAATTTAAACGACTAACTGGAGCAAATCAAACAGCTTCAGATTCACAAACAAGAAAGCCAAGTTATTTAGTAGGATTTATTGCAGGACATGGACAAAGAACTGTTGATAATGTTAGTAATATAATTAGAAACCCGTCAATAGAAGGACAACAAAGAACCCTTGCAATCTACATAAATGCACCTGTAGAAGGAGAGTATTATATAAGCGGATCTTACCTTACAAATGTAGCTAGAGATTTAAAATTTTCTACAGGCGAAACTAATAATGTTCTTACAATAACTGGTTTAAGACAAGATAATTGACAAACCTTAGGAAAATTTGATACATCGACAATGATGACAGGTATTACTGTTACTCAAGGTAGTAATAACAAAACAACTTTAAAATTAAAATCAGGATTAAATAAAGTTGTGATTACAGGGGGAACAGCAAATAATACCGACACTCCTGACATTGGTAATTTAACTTTTAAGTTAATGACTACAACTCCTAATTCTGAAACTAACACACCTGCTGAAAGAACTTCTACTGAACATGCAAAATAAAATTCTTATAGTTATAAGACGCTAAGTTGGTTAGGTTATTCAAGATTTAAACATCAGATTAGTCTGATGTTTTTTTCTTTACCAAAAAAGAAAACAAAATACCTAACTAAATTAAAAAACAAATTCAAAACTACTAGCTTATCATCCATACAAAAACAAAAACCCATTCAGGAACACCTGAATGGGTTAAATAATAGTTAATCAAATAATGGTGCCGAATACGAGAATCGAACTTGTCTTTGATGCTTACCATGCATCTGTTTTGCCACTAAACTAATTCGGCGCTAATTAATTTTGATAATTAATTATAACTAATTTAACTTTAGATAAGATTTAGTTTTTAAGCTTAACTAGGATTTCTATTTTAAGCAACTTGTTTTCTTAAGTTAGTACCCACCTTTTAGCTTAAACAAAACCAAAACAAGATAACTAGTTAATCACAACCACCAGCCCAAGATTTATGAGGTATTTATCTTCCTTAAATTATATAGAGAAGGAAAATTTAACCAGAAAACATCTGATAAATTGAAGCTAAATTAACGATCAAAATATTAATAATATATCTAATATTATTAAGAAAAAAAGCCAAGCAAAACCCCTTGAAAAGCGATTTTTTCAACATTATAATAATGACACGATCAACCATATGATTACAAGTATGAAAATCAAAAAAATCGCAAAAAATATTTTATTAGGTAGTTTAGCAACACTACCACTAATTGGTGTCTCAGCTGGTTTAATGGTTAATAAAACTAGTACTAACACCAACTACAATCTAACTAACCAAGCAGTTAGTTTAGTTGAAGATTCTACTAATCAAGACCAACCACTAAAAAAATGAAGTAACGACCTATCTAAATATAAGAAGATCGATAACGATCAAACCTTATTCTTAGGTAAGAACTACATTAGATTAAATAATACAGTTGTCTTTGATCATGAGCAAAGAAAACTAGTCCAACAAACAACAGTAGGTGTTTATGATTCGTTAAACAACGAATTACAAGCAATCACTTTAACAAATGATTATAAACACCTATACTTTGTTGATGATAATGATCCAACCAAAGGATTTGTTGCTACAGACGATCTACACAATGCGATTTATTACCCGATTGATTTAAATACTGGTTTAATCGACCAAGAGCATGGTTGAGCCATCACCACCCAAAGACCAGCTAGTAATGTTGCAGCTTATCTTTCAACCCAGGGTGATGAACAAAACGATCTAGTTAGAAATGCTAGGATCGTTAGCTTTAGTGTTGATAATAACCAACTGAAAGCGGTTGTTTATAACCAAAATGGTAGTTTTGTTGTTCAAAACATCCCAGCAATCAACAAAGCATTTAATAATATCCAGATCGTTAAATCTTATTCAATTAATGGTTCATTATTTACAGGGATTAACTTCTATGATGTTGATAACCAACTAGTAGGTTCACAGATCATTAATATCAAAAATGGCACGTATGTTCCTGGTGGTGCTAGTTTTGATATTAACCGTCAGATTAATGCAATGGTTTATGACGCTGATCATAATGCGATCTATGTTCAATATTACTTTAGCAATGATAACACCACAAGAATGTGGTATTATTCAGTATCACCAATCGACCAATTTGGTCAGATTGGTACGATCCCAAATGAGAATTACTTCTCAGATCTAATCTTTATTAAAGGTGAGGGTATTGTTGGGGTGAATAAACAAAAAAGTAATCTAACCCTATACCCGTTTGAAAAAGACCGGATCTTAACAGCACCAACGTTTAAAGATGTTGCTTCAAGTTATACGAACGACTTCTTTAAACAGAATAATGATAAGATTACCAATCTAGTCTTTGATCAAAAAGACCAAACGTTCTCGGTCTTTTATAATAGCAACATCTACACAGATGGTTTGGTTAAATTTAGTTTAGCTGATTTTAAGAACAAATCAGATCTATACACAGATGTAGTGCCCATCTATGTTGATGAGGTTAAACTAATTGATGAGATGAACGCTAGTGCTTATCAAAGTAGTTTTGCATCAGTTTATGCTAAAACTCAAAGTCAACATGACTTTGATCAGTTCTTAGTAATCCCTGAGTTTTATAAGAAACTTGAAAACCAATCAAAGATTAATCAAGATAATTATTGAAACCTATCTTATCAAGCCGATGAGAATTTAGGTACGATCAATCTACAGATTAAGTTATTGTATGAACAAAAACAACTTAATCTGTTAGATCGGAACTTATTTGGGTTTGAACAAGTTAATGCTAGTGATATTAAAGTTAATTACAATAAGAACTCACCACTATTAGATAAAACACCAACTGAGATCAAACGGTTATTAGATGATTCTAGAACGGTGTTAGAAACTAAACAAGCGATCTTTGATCTGTACGGGTTTGATCCTAAATATAAACAACTACCTTATGATGTTCAGATCAAAGATAGTTCAGTTTTAGGGAATATAACTTTTATCTTTAAGTTCTTAACGATTAAAGATAATAGTATCCAAGCTAACTTTAAAAAAGATGATCTAGTGACTCAAGCTGCTATTGTCTCACCAACTGTAAGTAATAACTTCTTAACGTTTGATCAAAACTTTAAGTTATCAATTGAACGGTGGTTTATTCCGGTTGTGATTATTGCTTTAGTCGTTTTACTGTTAATTGCTTCAGCATTGATCTACTTCTTATTGATCCAAAGAAAGTACCCAAGATTATTGGCTACAATTAAACAAAAACTAACAGCACAAGCAATTGATCAACCCCAAGAAGAGTTAGCAAAAACTGTTTCAATTAATGATCATTTATTGATGAGTAAAAAAGCTGAAGAAGTTCAAGTAGAGAAAGTTAACTTATCAAACAAGTTTAAAAAGTTTAGATTAAAGAAAACTAATCAAGAAGTTAGTTCTTTACCTGAAGAGTTAACCCATAAAAATGAACTAAATGATCAACCGACTTCACCATCAACTAAAAAACAAGCAACGATCGATCTCTTCCACCAAAAGATGGCAAAAGATGAATTAAGTTGAAATCCCGAAATTAAATTAACAAAACGGATTCAATAATCTATAAAATAATCTAAAATATATATATTATGGCAAAAATCAAATCATTAAGTGCTGCTGAATACCTTAAAGAAATGGCAGACGAAACTAACCTTAAGGTTCAAGATATCCGTTTAGTTGTTACTTCTTTACAAAAAGTATTAGCTAAAGAACTAGCTACTACTGGTGAAGTAAGATTATTTGATATTGGTAAGTTCAAATTAGTTGCAACTAAACCTCGAACTGGAATCAACCCTAAAACCAAACAAAAGATTCAGATCCCAGCAGGGAAGAAAATCAAACTAACTGTTTCAAAGATCTTAACTGATGCAGTAGATTCGCACAAATAGTTAATAAAGATCTTATATAATACTTTTAATGAGGCGATCATTAAAAGTATTTGTTTTTTATAATAAGATTTATGGTATCAAATTACAACGAAAAACATATTAAAGTACTTAAAGGGCTAGAACCAGTTAGAAAACGCCCAGGGATGTACATCGGATCAACTGATACTCGTGGGTTGCATCACTTAGTATGGGAATTGTTTGATAATGCTGTTGATGAAGCCTTAAATGGGTCGGCTAACAAGATTGAAGTCGTGCACAAAAAAGACGGTTCAATCATTGTTACTGATAATGGCAGGGGGATTCCGGTTGGTAAAAATTTAGCTACCAACCTATCAACAGTTGATACGGTGTATACCGTGCTGCATGCTGGTGGGAAATTTGATGACCAAGCTTATAAGGTCTCAGGGGGTTTACATGGTGTGGGTGCTTCTGTGGTTAATGCGTTGTCAAGAAAGTTAATTGTTACCGTGCACCGTGATGGTGGAATGTATGAATCGATCTACCAAGATGGTGGGAAGATTATCCAACCCCTAAAAAAGATGGGAAGTAGTACCAAACACGGCACAATCATTCAGTTCTGACCTGATCCTACGATCTTTAAAAATATCCAATTTAACCCTTATATGATTAAAGAACGGTTACACGAATCATCGTTCTTATTTAAGGGTTTAAAGATCGTTTTTGTTGATGAGAATAACCCTGAACTATCTCAAACATTTATTGCCAAAGACGGAATCTTAGAATACTTAAAATATGTTAATGAAAATAAAAAAACGATCTCAAAGATTATCCCTTTTAAAGGTGATTATGAAAAGATCGTAGTTGATGGTTGTTTTCAATACACTGATAATGAATCTGAACTAATTATTTCATTTGCTAACTCAGTAAAAACCTCTGAAGGTGGAAGTCATGAGAATGGTTTCAAGCAAGCAATGCTTGAAACAATTAATGATTATTCTAAGAAATATAAGTTAATCAACAACAAAGATAAGGGGTTTGATTGGAGTGATCTTAAAGAAGGGTTAAGTGTGGTTTTAAGTGTCCAAGTCCCTGAGAAGATCATTGCTTATGAAGGTCAGACAAAAAACAAGTTATTTACCCAAGAAGTTAAGGTGGCTGTTGCTAAGATCTTAACTCAACAACTGTTTTATTTTTTAGAAGAAAACCAAGCTGATGCTAAGCAGTTAATCGAACGGTTTAAACTGATTAAAGAAGCTAAAAAAGCTAAAGAGAACACCAAAAAACTCAAGAGTGCTAAATCTGAACGGGTGTTGTATGGTAAACTAACCCCAGCTCAACAAAAAAACCCATTACAAAACGAGATCTTTTTAGTCGAAGGTGATTCAGCTGGTGGGACTGCTAAATCAGGTCGAGACAAACGGTTTCAAGCAATCTTACCTTTAAGAGGTAAGGTGGTGAACGTGGAAAAATCACGGTTACAAGATCTCTTAAAAAACGAAGAGATCTTATCAATCATTAGCTGTTTAGGTTGTGGGATTGGCAACAACTTTAATATTAAAAACCTAAAGTACCACAAGATCATTATTATGACCGATGCTGATACAGATGGTGCTCACATCCAAGTATTATTATTAACGTTCTTTTATCGTTATATGAAAGAACTAATCGAACAAGGTAAGGTATATATTGCTTTAGCACCACTTTATAAGATTAGTGCTAAAAACTCAAACAAATCAGCCTTTGCTTGGGATGATTACCAACTCGATGAACTAAGAACTAAGTATGGTTCATACGAAGTCCAACGTTATAAAGGACTTGGTGAGATGAACTCAGAACAGTTATGGACAACAACGATGGATCCATCTAAACGCCAACTAATCCAAGTCTCAATTCAAAACGCTGCCCAAGCTGAACGGAAGGTTAGTATCTTAATGGGTGATGATGCCTCAATTAGAAAAAATTGAATCAACGAAAACGTTGATTTTAGTATTGAAGAATAATGGATAAGAAAAAGGTATTTCAAAAAGATCTTGATGATATCATGTCACTTAGCTTTGGTCGGTATGCTAAGTACATTATTCAAGAACGGGCGTTGCCTGATATCAGAGATGGATTAAAACCCGTCCAAAGACGGGTTTTGTATGGGATGTACAATCTAGGATTGTACTACAATAAGTCTTATCGTAAATCAGCTGCGACCGTTGGTGAAGTAATCGGGAAGTTCCACCCTCATGGTGATTCATCGATCTATGAAGCTTTAGTAAGAATGACCCAAAGTTGGAAGAACAATATTCCCTTGATTGATATGCAAGGGAATAATGGTTCGATCGATGGGGATAATGCTGCTGCGATGAGATATACTGAAGCTAGATTATCACATTATGGTAATCTAATGCTTGAGAATATTAACAAAGAGACCGTTAACTTTGTTAATAACTTTGATGATAGTGAAGTTGAACCCACGATCTTACCTAGTTTATTACCTAACTTACTCGTTAATGGTTCAACTGGGATTGCTGCTGGGTATGCAACTAATATCCCACCATTTAACTTAAAAGAGTTAATTGATGTGATTATCCACAGGATTGATTCACCTAACTGTAAGTTAGAATCAATCCTTAAACTAATGCCAGGACCAGATTTTCCCACTGGTGGGATCATTCTTGATGATGATGGGATCAAGAATGCTTATCTTACTGGTAAGGGTAAGATCGTGATTCGAGCTAAGATTGTTAATGAGAACGATCAATTAGTTGTTACTGATATTCCGTTTGAAACGAATAAGGCAAGTATTATTCGTTCGATTGAAGAGATCTTAGAAGCAAACAAACTTCCCCAACTAGAAGAAGTTAGAGATGAATCTGACCGGTTTGGGATTAGGGTTGTTTTGCAAACTAACACCAAAGATGAAAAGGTGTTAGCAACGATTAAAAACTACCTATACAAATACACCCAACTACAGATCAATTACAGCTTTAACAACGTTGTAATTGATCAGAAAAAACCGATCCAAATGTCGATCTTTAACTATTTGGATAGTTATTTAAACCACGCTTATACGATCTTAAGAAACGCGATTAGTTTTGATCTTAAAAAAGATCAAAAACGCCTAGAAGTGATCAACGGGTTGATTAAAGCTACTAGTATTATTGATCAGATTATCTTGATCATTAAAAAATCTAAAGATAAGCAAGATGCGATCAATAATCTGATCAATAAGTATCAGTTTTCAGCAATCCAAGCTGAAGCGATCGTTTCTTTAAGATTGTATCGGTTAACTAATACTGATATCTTAGCTTTAAAAGAAGAAAAGAAGAGTTTAGATACTAATATCAAACAGTATCAGTTATTATTAAAAGATCAAAACGCTTTAAACGATCATCTTAAAGAAATCTTAAGATCTTATAAGAAGTTATTTAACACCAAAAGAAGATCGACTATTGGTGGTAATATTGAAAAGTTAGTGATCAATGAAGCTTCGATCATTGAAAAGAAAGAATTATATTTAGTCAGTTCAGTTGATGGGTTGATCAAAACGATTGCTTATGATCAAAATAAGCAATTAAACCCAACTAGTTTAAAGATCAAACAAGATGATTATTTAAGTGATCTAATCAAAGTTAGTTCACTTAATAAGGTGGCTTTTATTACGAACTATGGTAATGTGGTTGTGATTAATGCCCATAAGATTAAGCAAGCTAAACCACGTGAGATTGGGATGGATATTAATGAACTAACCACGATTAAAGATAATGAAAAGATCGTCAAACTAGTTGAGTTATCAGATCAGAATGATCGGATCGTTTTAGTTAGTAAGTATGGGATGATTAAACAGATCAGTGTTAATGATCTAGTTAATATCAAATCGACTAAACCAACAACTTGTATGAGTCTAAAAGATGATGATGAGCTGGTGTGTGCTAATCTGATTAGTGATCCTAATGCTGAACTGATCATCATTACCAAAAATGCTTACGCATTAAGATTTTTTATCAATGAAGTTAATCTAACTGGACTTAAATCAATGGGGGTGAGAGCAATTAAACTTAAAACCAATGATCAAGTAATTGGTTTTGATCAGATTAAAAACTCAATTGACCAGTTAGTTTTAGTTAAAAACAAGCAGATTAAAAAACTCAAAGTTTCATTGATTGAAAACCAATCACGAGCCAATCAAGGTAAGAGCTTAGGGCTTGGTAAGGATAAAAAACCACTAGTAAATGGTTATTTATTAAACACAAAAAAAGCTGCATTATACGGTTTTAATCGTGATAATGAATTAGTTAATCTAGAATTAAACCAGATCATGGTGGGTAATTTATCATCTGAATATCATAATTGAAAAGATGAATTCAAGGGTTTTTTCTTAAATAAGCTAAATTATGAATAAAAAGTGTGTTGGTTGTGGTAACTATTTATCAACTGATCCTAATGATCTAGGATATTGTCTTGACATCAGCAAGTTTGAGTTGTGTAAACGTTGTTTTCAGTTTAAACACTACAAAAAGATCGATCAAAAACTAACTGTTAAAAAAGCCGATATCGAAAACTATCTAAACAGTTTAGTTTTAGATAACTATTGCGTTTTTTATCTGGTTGATCCCACGAACTTTATCTTTGATCTAGAGATGATCAAGCGCTCAATGAATGCTAACCAGTTTTATCTGATCTTTAATAAGATCGATTATTTAGCTAAAAAGAATAATCTATCCGTGATTAAATCACGGTTAGTTGATAACTTCAAAGATCATGGGATTAACTTTAGTCCTAACCAAATCTTATTTAATTCGATCTATCTAACTTATGACCTAAGAAAGATCGATCGCTTAATGAAAAAAGCTTATGAAAAACGTAAGAAAGCGATCTTTCTTGGTCAATCAAATGTTGGCAAATCTTCATTAATTAATAAGTTATTAAAACTAAATAATATTGATAAAAAACTAGCCCTTACCACCTCACCTTACTTAAATACTACCCTACAGATTAACCAGATTAAAAGGCGGGACTTTTGTTTACTTGACACCCCTGGGTATTTAGATCAGACGAACGGTTTTTTTGATCTTGTTCCTAGAAGAATCAAACGATTAGTCTCTTACCAGTGAAAAAACCCAGTCACTTACCAGATTACTTCTAATCAGATCTTTTATTGCGAAGACTTTTTTAAACTAAAAGTCTATCTAAAAAAAGATACTACTAAAACCTCGATTACGTTCTATTGTCCTACAGCACTAAGGATCCATCGCACTTCAAGTAAGAACGAACAGTCAATCGATCAAAAACTAACCCAGATCTTTAGTGATCTTAAAACGTTTAGTTATCTTAATAACGATCAAACAAATACGTATCAGATCACACTTAATCAAGATAACTTATTAGTTAATGGAGTTTGCTTAATCAAGTTTAATAAAGGGATTGATAAAGTTGAACTTTATCAAAAAGATAAAGTTCATACGTATTTGTTAAAAACTGCCTTAATATAAATTAACAATGAAAAAGATAATCATTTTTGGTGGAAGTTTTAATCCAATTCATAATGGCCATGTCAATATTGCAACCAAAGCGTTAGAACAGATTAAAGCTGATCGAATTTATTTTGTACCAACCTATAAATCAACGTTTAAACAAGCATTTAATATTAGTGATATTCATCGAAAAAAGATGATTCAAAATATCATTAAACTTAATGATCGGTTTCATTTTAATTGGTATGAACTTAATATCCAAAATGAGAAGAGTTATCTTACTGTTAAGTATTTTAAAAAGAAGTTTGCTAATGCTCAAATCTACTTTTTAATCGGTAGTGATAATCTCGAGAAGTTTCATCTCTGAGATGAAGCTGAGATGATGGCAAAAGATTGCCAGATGTTGTATTATCTTAGGGATAATCAGTTTAGTGATCATGAAAATATTAAGAAATTTAATTTCTTAAAAATCGATGGGGATAATTATCAGATCTCATCAACCAAGATTAGAAATGGCACACAAGTTATTGGTTGTGTCAGTGATAAAAACCTGGCTTATATCAACGAGCATGGGTTATATATTAATGATCGTTTAAAACATTTTTTAAGATCAGATGAACGGTTTGAGCACTGTTTAAGGGTTGGTCAGCTGGCTAGAAAACTAGCACAGTATAATTATCCCAATCTTGCTCAAAAAGCTTATATTGCGGGTTGTTATCACGATTTAGCTAAAGAGTTAGATGAAAAAACGATGTTAAGTTATCGGGATCAGTTTGATCCTAAACTGTTCCCAGAGCCTTATAAGAAAGATTTAAATTATCGAGTTTTACATGGTTATGTTGGCGCTTGAATCTTAGAGCATCAATTTGGTTATGACGATCGTGAACTAATTAATTCAATCTATTATCACACGATTATCAATGATGATCCCACACCATTAGATAAGATCGTATATTTAGCTGATAAGTTAGAACCAGATCGGGTTAAACAAGAGATTAATCGTTATTTTAAGATTAATAAAGCCAAAGCTTTGGCTTTTAAGAACATTCATCAAGCATTTAAATTAACACACGATGAAATTAGGAAATATCTTCAACTTAGTCAAAAACAAGAATCATAAACCAACCAAACGTTATGTAGTTGTTGCTGCAATGAGTCAAGAAGTTGAAGCAATTATTAAAAAGTATCACTACCAAAAAGAACGTGATTCAATTTTTATTTACAGTTCACCAGAATTAACTGATGTTGATCTAGCAATTAGTGGTATTGGTAAAGCTAATGCAGCAAGTTGCATTCAAAATATTCTTGACCTAAATTGTTATAAACAGATTATTAATATTGGTATAGCTGGTAGTTTAAACCCAAAATTAAAACCAGCCCAACTAGTTGAAGTTAATAAGCTGATCTATGGTGATGTTGATGTCACCTATTTTAATTATCAGTTTGGTCAGATCCCCAAATTACCTGAAAGTTATAGTTTAAAATCTGGTGAATTTACTTGTGTTAGTACAGATAGTTTTATTAGTAAGTTTAATTATCAAGAGATTGTTCAAAAATTAAATCAACCCATAGATCTATTTGAGATGGAGGCTTGCGCTATAGCTCAAGTGTGCCATCTTAATAATTTTAAAAACCTTAAGGTTTACAAAGTAGTATCTGATTATATTCAACTAAATGAATCACATAATCCATTATCTGATGAGTTTAGTGAATATGTTTTAGATAAGGTTGATTTTAGATTTAAAGTCTATGATCAAAAAACTAATCAAGAACTTCTTGTTAGCCGTGAAGAATTAGTTAATCACGCTTATCAAACTATCTTCAATTGGTTTGAAGATAAATTTGATCACAAAAGTTAGTGATTTTTATTTAAAAATAAATTTGGCTAGTTTAGGCTTTTTTTAAATTTTAGCCTTACAGTTTAAATTTAAGTTTAGTTTTTTTTACTAAATTTACCGCATTTTTTAAACATTTTAGTAATAGGTATAACAAAGAAAGTTGCTAATTTGTTGAAAAATACTATTAACAAAAATCGAAACTTTTTTAAGAAATTTACTGATCATAAATTCAAAATAATCCTTTAATGTATAAGAAGATAAAATGAGAATAAAAGACATCTATAAAATTGTTAATGTCACTAGAAGGAAATTAGCCATCTTGCTACTATTTTTAGGCACAATTATTTTTGCTAGTTTATCTATTTTGATTTTAATGAATCAAACAACAGCTAATGGGCAGAATAACTACATAATTTACGATAAAAACAAATTTAAAATTCCGCTATTTTTACCGCTGATTTTCTTTATTTTAGTTTCTGTAATTGCATTATTTATTCTAGTGTCAGGTAAAGAAAGTTATCAGTTTGGTGATAAACTTTTAAGTCGAAAATTTTAATTAAAGGAATATTTTTATTAATTGAAATTGTTCAACTATTTTCTTGGATAATCTTCTTGCTGTTTTTAATTACTTATTTTTACCCGATTAATAAAAATCTTACGCAAATTTATCAAGAACAAGTAGCTAAAGCAGATTTTGCTAACAAATCAATTCGTTCTGGTTTAGCATCTTTTATCAAAATCAACAATAACTTCTTTGCTGATCTTAAACTTTCACTATTAAGTTATGCAACTATCTTACCCTATTTTTATAACAAGGATTCATTAACTTTTTGAAACATAATTTATGTAAGTTTATATCTTGCTTTGTTACTTCCTTATTTAAAACTGAGTAGCTTTAAATCTAAGCTAAGAGTTTTGTCATTAGTTCCATTTTTAGGACTAATTTTAAATTAATTAACTCTAACCAACCAAATCAGTTAAATTTAGAAAACGAGCGTAAAACTGACTTAAGATGGTATCAAAAACTGTTACTTTTAAACCAAGTTGTTTTTAAGATCAAATTAAGATTTATAATTATTTATTTAACCTTAATCTACATTGGATCTATGGTTGGGTTTATAGCTTTTTGATCATATATCTCATTAACTGATGTGTTTAGTTATCTGATTAAACCTTCAGATACAGTTGATGATGCTTATTCATTAATTTATCAAAGCCTTTCTAGCAACGAACATATTTTATTGTTTGATACAATGAAAAATTTTGTTCTTACTTTGTTAGTTGCTATATCCATTATGTTTCTCATAGGAATAGTTATAGATAATGACACTTTTCTTTTTGCTAATGCTATTAGAAAAACTAAGGTTAGATTAGTAATTATTTTAGTAATAATTGAACTGGTTCAAGTACTATTTATCTTTTTTGCGTGAAAATACTTTAGCAGCTTTGGTTATCCAAGTGATCAGTTTGACATAAACGATTAAGTTTCTACAACCTGAGCTCAACTTACTTATAGTGGTGGTTTTTACATCTCTACAATCCCAAGTGCAATATTATGAGCAAATTTATTATTTGCTAGCTTTTATTTAAATTGGTTGTTACTTTATTTAAAATCTGGAATCTATTCTAGATGGACCAAAATCGTGATCTTAATTCCTTTTGCTTGAATCTTCTTTATTAAAAAACAAGTTCTTAGTAGAACTGAAAATAAACAAGAGCAATTAGAACAAAGATCAGGTAATTAATCCTCGTAAAAATTTAGGTTAAATTCTCTTCATTAGCGTGGATAAATTAAGTTAGAAATAACTAATAAAGAGTTATTGGTTAAACGAAATTACCTATAATTCTCGCCTCTTATAACAAAAAATTTATGTCAAATTTTTCATGAGTTTAAACTCGCTAATCTCTATAAATATTTATGGAAAATTTATTTTAGGTGAAATTTTAAGATAAAATATCTTAATGAAGAATTGAATTTATGAATAAACAATTTGGATCTAACAACGAACAAGAAGATAAGTTTGATTTAAAAACTGATCAATCAAATCAGATTAACGAACAAAAAGAAAATAATCATCAAGCTGATGATTATACTTTCGATTATATTCAAACAAATAAGAGCTCTAGTCAAAGCAATTTAGTTAACCAACAAGAAGAGAAAAATGAACTTCTTAACAAGAGTGCGCCGATTCAAAAAGTTGAGACTAATCTACAAGAACTTAAAGCTGACACTCCTAAAGTAGAAGATCAAAAAACTTCAGCACCAGTAGAAAAAAATGAAATTAAACCCCAAGAGCAAAAGGTTGATTCTAAACTAGAAGCAGAGCCTGGTGCAACCAATTTTGAAAATCAAAAAGCTGATGCTGAAACTCAAGATCAAAAAGCTGAATCTAAAGCTGAAGAACAAATAGAAAAAACTCAAGATACAAAAGCTGTTAAAGAGATTCCTGCATTAGATGAAAAAACTTTATTAAGTATTAAAAAATTATTAGATCAATCTAATGTAGCATTAGTTCCTGTCCCTAGTGCCTTTAACAACTATACAAATAACACACAACAAGCAGCAGATGATAAATATCATCTGAATTATGCAAATGTTACTGTTGATCCAATTAATAACTTCTATCAAAAGATCGTAGATTCAGTTAACCCATTAGTCGATGATTATATTAAATCACTTGTTAATGAAAACCATGAACCGCTAAAACAACAACAAGTGTTGATAACTGAATCTGAGAATATTGAAAAAAACATGAAGAACCTTTATAAAACCCAAAAGATTTTGGGTCGTAAGGTGGCTAATGTTTTTATCATCATCTCATTCTTCTTAATTTTTGGTTTAGGATTAATTCCAATCTTTTTAAAAAATAAAAAGATTATTAAAGAGTTTGATTCTTATAGAACGATAAGACAAAATGAATTAGATCAATTATGATGAGCAAGCTATAGTTTAAGTCTTCAGTTTGCTTCACGACTAAACTTTAATGAGATGCTTAAGTTTATTACAAATAAACTTAATCTAGGGTTTAGTAATTACTGTTCACAAGATACTTATCAATTTATAAGTCACTGTATGGACAACTTCTTAAACCTACATAGTACATTCAACTTTAAATATAAAAATACTGAGATCACAGATTGTGTGGCTACATATAAAGAATGAAGGATGGTAACAACTTCGAATGCGATCCAAGTTCCTTATATCGACTTTGAAACTTACACAACTTCAAATGGACAACTAGCAACTAGAAGAGTAACTCGCTATGAAACATTAGTTGGTTACCATAATGAAAAAACACCGTTTTTTGATGATAAGCACTTCCAGATACTAAAAACTAATTTTAAACCAGAGTTCAATTTCACAACCAACCTAAAAACAAAATCTGATAAGACTAAGATTAAAAACTTCATCATGTTTGAAAACAAAGAGTTTTCAAAAAAGATGCGCATTACTAATGATAAGAACGAAATTAGTGCTGAACTATTAGAGTTCTTTACGATTAAATCTCAAGAAGACTACTTAAAGTGAGCTAAAGAATTAAACCACGAATTTAATATCACCAAAAACGGTCGTTATTTAATTAATGATTATATTGATTCAGCTTCTGAATTAGATTCACTAACCCAACCACCTAAAAAAGCAAGTAAGAAGCATTTAGAAAACCCTTTATATGATTACAGTTCATTAGATCTAAATGTGGCTTATCATATTAATAAGTTCAGTTTAAAACATTTAGTATCTAATAAAAAACAAACGGTTAGTGAACTAATTGAGATCTTTAAACAAACAGCTAAATATTATCTTAGTGACTGAGCTGAACAAGTAACCCCATTCTTATTATCTCCAGTAATCAACCGGGAATGATATTCATCAGATCATAATTATAAGATTGCTAATTCTGGTATTTTTGATGATAACGAATCAACAAAAGTACAACCAAGCTATAGTTATCTATTATCAAAAGTTTATCAGAATGATCTAGTTTACTTTAATCAGAATAAAGCTTCAACTAAAAGTTGGTTTGAGATCAACCAACTTGATCTTGAAAACCACTTCTTAAAATATAAGATTACCCATAAATCATATCGTGCTGTTAAAGAGATTGATTATGTTGTTGTAGTCGGAGTTCATGTTGGTGCTCAAACGATCCCTGTGCCTTATACAAGATACTACCCGATCTCTGAACCTAAAACGGTTTATTTTTTAGCTAAGAATCGAGCTAAGAATAACAATTTCATTATTAGTAATAAAAAATGGGATGGTTTTTTTGATCTAGCTCAAAAAGCTAATATCCCCATAATTAATCTTGATAAGATTAAGTTAAATCCCCACACCAGTATTGAGGTACAAAACCCTTATCAGTTTTTAAGTGATCCTAAAAACCAAGCTTATTTAGATCTATTAGAACAGATCCAAAATAACTGTAGTAATCAGATCCACGTTCAAGCTAATGATGATGGTTATTTCATCTTTGTTAATAGCGCTAAGCAAGAAGAGCTTGAACAAGAAAACTTTGTGAAGTCACTTGCTAAATTAAAAAACAATTTATTAGAATTAAGAGAGTTAGAAAATTAATAACAAAGATAAGATTATATGTTAGTAGATCCATCAAAACAAACTACTGAAGGGTTTAATCCCAACGTTGATAATAGCACGTTTAGTGCGCAAGCTTCATCTGGCGATGTTGCTTTATGATGGTTTTTATACTGTTTATCATGGTTAACAATCATTGGAGGAATCATTTTAACAGTTAAATGATACCAATGGGGTAATATGTTAAGAACCAAGCAAACTGAAATTAATCAAGCTGCTAGTGGTATTGATGTTAACTTAGTTAAGAGAAAAGATACTTTATTAAAGCTACTAGAACAAACTAAAGCTTACATGAAGTTTGAAAAAGGTACTCTTGAAAACATTACCAAATTACGTTCATTATCTAATGGGACAACTGATGTGAACAAAATGAATGATGCTGAAAATATTATTAACTCAGTATCACGTGATATCAATTTGCAGTTTGAAAACTACCCAAACCTAAAAGCATCTTCAATCGTGGCTGAACTAATGAGTAGTAGTCAATACATTGAAGCTGAAATCTCAGCAAGCAGAAGACTGTATAACACTAAAGTAACTGATTTCAACCAAGAGATCGTAAGTTTCCCTATTTCAGTTAAAGCTAAGAAAATGAATTGTCATTCATTACCATTGTTTGTTGCTTCAGTTGAAGCTAAACAAGATGTAAAAATGGATAGCTTATCTGATCTGTAAAAAAGCTCTAAATTACTTAAATTAAGTTGGTTATGAATTTACATAGATTAAATTCATAACCACATTTTTTTATTTTGTTTAAATACGAGCAACCTTAATTTTATTTAGTTGTTGTTTTTAAACAACTTTTATTTTAGATGGGTATATAATAAGGTTGCTTTAAATTTAATATAAATTTAATCTGTTTATAAGTTAAAAAAAGATTAAGGTAGTTTGATGAGAAGCTTAAATATTCTTACGAAAACGTGAGATTATGGAACTGCAATCACAGAATTTGGTGCAAATTTTGTTTTGGCGTTTTTAATCATGTTTGTTTTCGTGATTATTCGTAGTAAAAAGATCGAAAACAAATTAGTCATCAGTTCATTTTTTGTTTTTGTCGTTTTTATTAGCATAATCTCCACCTGAGCATGAGCAAGAGTTTTAATGGACTCATTTCCAATTGTTTATTTGAACCCAATCAATGTAATATTTGATGCAATTGTGCAGATGGTTAATTTACAAAACTCTAGTAATAGTCATTTAACCGATTCACTAAAAGGGCTTGGTTATATCTTACCAATGCAGTTAGTTGGAATTTTGAGTGGTTTTGTTTGCTTTTATATCTTTTATATCTTGATAACAAAAAGTAAACAAACATATATCAAAACAGTTGCTTTTAATCAGATCTTATTTAAAACCGATAATCAAAAAACGGTTTATTTTGCTTTTAAAGATTTTATTTTTATCTTAATTTATACGGCAGTTATTCCGATGATTAGTTTGATCAATCCTGTCGCTTCAGGATTAAGACGAATCGACTATCTAATAGTTAGTATGATCGTTTTATTCGTAATCATTTATTTATCATCGTTTTTTGAATTCTATACGTTTGATATCTTATTGTCGTTTGCTTTTGCAATCTTTTCAACATTCTTTTTATTAATTGACCAGAATAGCGACAAACAGACGATTAAAACTGAGCTAAAAAACACCTGATTGCATTTTTTAATTTCATTAATTATTACGTTGGTAATTGCAATAGTTCTTGCAATCATCGTTTATCAAATTTTTATCCAAGGACAACACCGTGTTACGATCTAAGAAATCAAAAATTATATGAACTTTATTTAAATCTTTTGCAGTAGTTATGAGCCCAATCGCTTTTACTACACTAGCTAGTTGTTATGCACCCAAAGACAATTCTAAACCACCACAAGATAATAATAAAGAACCAAAAATTGGGATAAATTTGGCTAGCTTTGATAAATTAAACAATGCTACTGATCTATTAGAATGAAAAGATCCTGAGTCAAAAACTTCAGAGATGGAAATTGGTAATATCTTAAAAAATAAGTTTATTAAGAATAATTTACAACTAAAAGTTGATCAAATTAAACAAATTCTAGCTGATGATTATAAAGTTAGCCAAAATGATTTAGCTAATTACAGCTTTGATATCAAGTACAATGAAGTGTTTTATGATCGCAACAATCCCGATCAGTTAGTAGTACCCACTGAAATATTAAGAAAAGTGCAATTATCAAATTTAACTTCTAGCAATCTATATCAAGGTCATGTATATAATCTTATCTTAGCTGGGTTTAAACCAGATAATAAGTATGCTCGATTTGATGAATATAAAAACAAAATTAAAGAGTTTAAAGCAGCCCATCCAATTCAAAAAGTTCATTTAGACAATCTTGATCTCGGGGATTTATTAGGATATTCGCAAGCAAAACTTAAGAGTTTAAAAATTGAGTTTAAAGATTTCAATAATTCTGATCTATATCAAGGTTTAAGTAATCAAGAAAAAATTGATCAAGCTAATACTTATAGTTCTAAGAAAACATTTACACCAAAATATAGTGCTTTTGTTAAAAGTGTAAAGATTTCAGATGATCTAAAAAAACTGCATTTCACAATAAGAATCGCATATGGTTTTAGTTCATATCAATGAAATAATGATTTTAATTCTTATGGTGAAGATCTGCAATTTGATCAAGATATTAATAAAGAGCTAAAGCTAACTGAACAAGATTATCAAAAAATTGCTTTAGCCAATCTTAATATTCAATTAGCTGATTTTTCATCAATCACCAACTACGATTTTGCCAACTTTAATGTTGATGATTTCTATCCATTTTCTAAAAATGAAAATTTAATTAAATTTAAAATAATTCAAGCAATTAACCCTTCAGTTCAAAATAAAAATGCAACATTTAAGGTCAAAACAAGTTCTGATCTACAACAACTTAACAACCTAGATTTAGAACAAATCTATGGGGTAAAAAAACATCTTAATCTGTTTAGTGATCCACAAGTTGATCAATCAACTAAGATCTATGATCTTCATACAGGTTTATTAGGTCAAGAACAACTATCTAAGATTAGTAGTGATCTATTTACATATTTAAATAATACGAATGCAATTGCTGGTGGTTATGCACAGATCAGAGGTTTTTATGCTAGCAATAAAACCCCAGCCCAACTTCATTTAGGCGAAGATATTTTAGTTAATGCTAACACCTTATTAAAATCACCGGTTGATGCTGATGTCGTTAGTGTGTTTGACCGCAAATCTGATAATATAGGTGCAGGTATTGGGACATCTGTGATTTTAAGAATTAAAGCAAAAGATCTAAGTAACATGATTGATCAAGGTGTTTATGAAGATTATTTTGCCTCTTCTGAATATGTTTATCTAGGTATTATTCATTTAGATGGTCAAAAAACACAAAACCAATTAAACCAGATCTTAAATAATCAAGCTAATGTGAATAGACAATTAAACTGAATCAATAAAAACCAAAAGGATTCTTATTTAGATATTACATTAGATAACCCGCTTAGTTTAAAAGCAAATGATGCGTTTGCTGTGGTAGGCGAATCTGATCAAAATGGTGGTTGATTACCTCATGCTCATATTGCTTTGATGGCTGATAGCAGTTTAATAACTGATCCTAACGGATATGTATATCCCGATCGAAATAATTACTTAAGTCCAAGAAATTTAGATCGAATTAACAATCCTGCTAAACGTCCTTTCTTCCAAGTACCAGGCGTTGCTTTTGGAATCGGATCAACAACTTATTATAAAACCGATCCTAACGCTAATGAGATAATGCAAGAAATTGATGGTAAACAAACCAAAGTTTTAGTTAATAATGATCCCTTCATTGATCAGAATATTAATATCCAAAGTTATGAAACCAGAGGTTTATTAGATCCAAACTTGCTTTTCCAATTTAGAAACCAAGATACTTACATTGCTAAACTAAGAGATTATTTCAAAGAATCGTTTCCAAACGAACCGAAATTACAAGAATAAAAACAGACCTGTTGAATTAACGTTCAACAGGTCTGTTTTTCATTTAAAAATCAAGCACTATGATCTTTAACTTAGCTATAAAAAATAAAAATCATTTGATTTAAATGATTTTTTATTTCTTTTAGTTAATTAAGAGATATCTTGTATAGCAAGTTATTATTATTTTAATGATTCTAAGAATTCTTGAAATGGCTTAAAAAACACTTTGAAGACTTTTTTTCAGTTATAACTAGGGTTAGCTTTAATGTGTTTTTTGATTAGCTCAAAGGTTTTATTATCAGCGCCTAACATCTTTTTATAATCGCCTTGATAATTGATCTTATCTAGTAACTTCTTACATAATTCTAGATAATAAGCTCTAGCTAATATGCTTGCTACTGCTACACTTAAATACTTAGATTCAGCTTTTTCTTCCATCACATCAATTTTAATCATCGGAGTAACTTTATAATTATTTAAGTGCTCGTAGTATTTTTTTTCATTAACAAATTGATCCAAAACAATTATATTGTTAATTCCGTATTTTTGCTTAAATAAAATTAATCCTGCATTGTGCATATATGCTTTTAGTGCATTAATATTTTTTAGTTGGTCATACATTTGGTTAAATTCAAGCGCGCCTTTTTTAGGATCAAAACAAAAGATTTGAAACTTAATTAATTTTCTTAATTCATTAGCAATATTCACAATCTTATCATCAGTTAGTAGTTTAGAATCCTTTACGCCAAGACGATTGATTTGATCAATTTGATCATCACTAACTAAAGCACAACATGTAACGATCGGACCGAGATATTCGCCAACACCAACCTCATCACAACCAATCAAACTTACGTTAGATAAATTCAGCTTATTATTGGTTAGTTTACTTTTTTTATTATTAGTGGTTTTTTTAACTTGTTTATTTTGATTACTATTCGTTCAAAAACAATACTTATCAATAAATTCATCTAAGTGCGATGAATTAGCTAATTTAGTTAATTGAATTAGGATGCTATTTGATTTATAAACACTAATAATTAAGTAGTCTAAATAATTAAACCGCTTGTAAATTAATTCATTATTATTATCAATCTCATAGGTTTTTAATTGATTAACAAAACGCTTGATTGTCTCATTTGACAAGTTCTTAATTGAATAAGTGTTGTTTGACATAAATCTGATCCTAAAAAGATTTTTGATATTCTAAAATATACAAAAGTTTATATTAATTAAAATTTAAAATGGCTCAAAACAACAAAAAAATTGATTTAATTACTGCTAGAGAATTAGAAAAAATTTCTTTTAAATATAACAATGAAGGTGAATATGATTTACAAGAAGTTGATAAAATCTTAGATTGTGTAATCGATAGTTTGAAATTTTATGAAAACCAAGTTAAGCGACTGGATCAATACGAACAACACGTAAAAAAGCTGCAAGATGACATCGAAAGATTAAAACAAATCAATGGCGATCAACGCGTGCAGATTAAAGAGATGAGCGATAATGGTTATGATCGCGTTGCTTTCATGAATAAAACAACGCAGTTAGAAAAGTCTTTAATGTCTTTATCTGCGATTGCAAGTCAGGTTACTAGAATGGAGAATATGGTATCCAGAATTTTTAGTGAAGTCGACATGATTAAAAAAATTTTATCTCATCAGCGATAAGTTTTACGAATTAAGTCGTTTATTATATAATAATAAGAGTAGAAAAATATTTCATAAATAAGGAAAAAAAACATGATAATCGGTGTTGGTATTGACGTTGTAAGTATTGATAGATTTCAAGCTAAGAAATCTGATGAATTCATCAAGAAACTTTTAACAGAACACGAACAAAACAAATATAAGACTGTTATTGGTGAATCAAACCAAAACATCTTCTTAGCGATCAGATGATCACTAAAAGAAGCGATTTTTAAAGCGCTTAAGACTTGAGATGAATTCACTCAATTAGAAATTCGTAAAATTCACGGTGCTTATGAATGCTCTTTAAACGAAAAAATTAAGCTACACCTTTCTATCTCTCACGAAGGTCAAAGATTAGTAGCAATGGCAGTAGCTGAAAGAATTTAATGCCGCTTTTTCTCCGTTTATTAAGCTTTTTAATCTTTCCTTTTGTCGGTATTGAATTTATCTTTAGATACCTGATTGCTTTAATTAAAGCTAATATCTATAAAAATAATGAGTCATTTTACACCAAAGAAAACCGCTTTAAGACCGTATATATCTTAGCTTGTCGGGTGATCTTTTTTAAGGGTGTAAAGATTGAGATCAAAAACGCAGATCTGATTCCCAAAAAACCAGTTTTGTTTATTGGCAATCACAAATCAAATATCGATCCGTTTGTCATGATCTGGTTAGCTAACCATTTAAAAGATATTACTGAACTAACTTTTGTTGCTAAAGCAGAATTAAAAAATAAATCAATCGGTAAGATCATGTCACTAATTGATGTGATTTTTATTGATCGCAATAGTATTAAACAAACCGCAAAAGCCACTTTAAATGAGATTGAACTATTAAAAAATACTTCAGTTTGTGTTTTTGCTGAGGGAACTAGAGTGTTTTCTCATCAACTAGGTGAGTTTAAACCAGGAGCAATTAAAGCTGCATACAAAGCGTTCTGTCCGATTGTGCCCTTTAGTTTATTTAACACCCAAGGTAGAATGGAAACGATCTCAGATCGTGACAGACCAGTACAACCGGGATTTCAAAAAGCTAGAACTAATAAGATCTATATTGAGTTCTTAAAACCATTAAAACCAATCGATTATTCTCGATCTGAATCAACGTTCATTATTAATATTATTAGGGAGTTGATTCAGCAAACCTATCAGAAGCAACTAGCTGAATTTAACAACCAAAGATAAACAACAAATTAATTTAACAGTTATCAAGACTCTTGGTAACTGTTTTGTTATTTTTATAAATAAAAATAGGAAAAGCTACACCATTTTTAAAAATATAATGTGTTAAAAATTTAAGTAACAAATTAACAATTATGATCAAACTTATCTGATGTGAAGATCTTAATCATGGAATTGCTAAGAACAACCAAATCCCTTGAAAGATCGATGAGGAACTAAACCATTTCCATCAAACTACCACCAATCACCCGATCATCATGGGGTATAATACCTATCTTGCTATGAACAAGATCTTAGCTAACCAAGCTAATATTGTGATCAGTAAAAAACATCAGCGCGAATTAAAAAATAAGAATGAATTATTCTTATATTCAGATCTGAAAAAAGCCTTAATTGATTTTAGTATTGTTGATCTATTTATTATTGGGGGTAAGAAAACAATCGAACAAGCGATTAAGTATGCAGATCAATTAGTGATCTCCAAACTTAATGCTGATTATGGTTGTGATCTTTTTGTTAATCTTAATTATGATGACTTTAGTTTGGTGCAAACTAAAGAATACGACCAATTTGTTGTTGAGTATTGAGAACGTAAACCAAACACCAAAAAACCAGAAGATCTAATTGAAGAATTAAATATCAACTTAAATGATGATTTCTTAAACCTATCATTTAAGCACTTCAGTGGGCCATTTGATCTCTTACTTCATCTGATTAAAGATAAGAAGATGGATATTATGGCATTAGATCTATTTGAACTAACCAACCAGTATTTTGCTTATATCAATAAGCATATGATCAATCTTGATCTAGTATCAGATTATTTATATATGGCTTGTGAGCTGTTAAGAATTAAATCTGATCTATCAATTCCCAACTTTGAAGATGAGACCAAGATTGATCTTAATAATGATGATGAGCGTGATCGGATTGTTAAACGAATCATTGAATACAAACGTTATTCAGAACTATTACCATCATTACAAAAGATGCAATTAGAACGGTTTTCACTGTTTGCTAAAGAAGAAGATGATTGGGATGTTTTCAAATTAACTAGTAATGATCTACTAGAAGCTCCGTTACCAGATTATGTTAATCCCAAGAAGTTAAAAAAGGCGATGGAACGCGTCTTTGAAAAACTTAAGATTAAAACGATCACCGAACACAAGATCGTGATCGAAGAGTTATCGATCGAAGATGTTAAAAATGAGATCTTATCAATTATCAAGAAATTATTAAATAATCAATATGATCGTTTTATTGATCTAGAAAAGATCTTTGAACAGATTGATCCCAAGAAATTAAACTTACGGTACTTTGTTACAAGCTTTGTTTGCTTATTAATCTTAGTACGTGAACAAAAGATTGATCTAAATCAAAAAAACGATGATGAATCAATCTCTGCTTGTTTAGTTGATCCAACTAAGATTGTTAATAGTCAAGAATCAATCCAAGAAGTGATTCAACGTCAACAAGAAGACGAAAAAGCCTTAAAAGAATCGATCAAACAGATCCAAGAAGAACGTAAGCAAAGCTTTTTTAAACAACGTGAAGAATATTTAAAAAAGAAATATGGTGAATATTATGTTTCTCGTGAACAGTATCAAAAGCTTACACCTGAAGAAAAGATCAATATCAGAATTAACCAACGCAAGATTGATGAACAAGAAAAACTTAATAAAGCTAAAGCCCAAAACCTTGTTGATGAAAATAATCAGATCATCGATCTAAAGACAAAAAAACCAAGTGCCAAACAGATCTTATATGAAGCTGATCTGATTATCAAACAACTTGATGATCTGATTAATGATCAGCAAGAAGACTATGATTCCCAAGCTGAACTTGAAGCTTTACATACTGGTTTAATAAAACTAGATGATGAACAAGAACAAGATCTAATTAAAGAAGAATAATCACTAGCTATGAAAACAAAGATCAAAAAGATAACTAAGAAATTTAACTTAAAAAAGGACACTGAAGTCAAACCACTATCAACTCAAGAGCTGATTGAAGAACAAAAAGAGTTTTCTCAAGCAGTTGATAAGTTAATGACTAAAAAACAAAAACCAACGTTTGAAGACATTGGTAGTTCAATCGTTGATTTTGAAACATCAGATAATGATAAGTTCTATGAATCAGTTAGGGATGCAATTGAAAAAACCAGTGAGATCGTTGATGATTTAGATCAAAGTGAACTAACTAAAAATTCATATGAACAAAAAGAGTTATCAGCTAAAGCGATTATCCAAGCAGCATTGTATGTGGCTGGAAGAAATGGGATGACGCTTCAAGAGTTAAATAAGATCTTACCTAAGATCCATCAAGATCAGTTGTTTAAAGAGTTAGAAGAGATGATCTACAGTTATGATCAAAACCTGAACTTTGGTTTAACGATTAAAAACTATGGTGGTCGGTATAAGATCTTAACTAAAGCAGCTGTTAAAAAAGATATGCAACGCTATGTTTCTGAACGGTTTAAAAACCCACTAAACAAGAGTTTAATGGAAGTTTTAGCAATCGTTGCTTACAATCAACCGTGTACCAGAGTAAGAATTAATGAGATCAGAGGGGTAGACTCATTAAGTTTGGTTGATAACTTATTAGAAAAAGGGTTGATTGTTGAAGTTGGTCGTGCTGATACTCCTGGTCGTCCTTTCTTATATAATGTTTCAGAAAAATTCTTTGATCTGTTTGGGATTGAATCAATTGATGATCTTCCTCAAATCAAGCATTTTGATCCCGATTCTTATCAAGAAGGTGACTTCTTTGACTCGAACCGTTATGATGAGAACGAATAGTTCCCACCATAACCCACAAATAAGAAAAAATGACCGAAATTCGGTCATTTTTTATTGTTTTTAAGCACTTAAATTCTTGTCTAATACCCTTTAAAATAAAGGGTTTTAACAATACCTAAATTGAAAAGTGTTAAAAAGTGTGACAAAGTGGGAAAAAATGATTTAAAATATTATTAGTACGTAATAGTTCTACAAATAGGAGGTGAGATACAGATGTTTATTGGCAACTATCAACATAATATCGATCCTAAGGGTAGATTAAGCATTCCTTCTAAATTAAGAAGTTTAATTCAAGATAGTGTTGTGCTATCTAGAGGTTTAGATGGCTGTTTAGAATTACGTACTAATCAAGAGTTTGAAAACTACGCAAATAAATTTTTAAGTCAATCAAATAATAAACAACAAAACCGTAATTACAAACGTTTATTATTTGCTAACTCACTAACAGTGGAGATCGATAGTGCCAACCGAATCTTGATTCCAGCAAACTTTAAGAAGATGGCAAATCTTAGTAAAGAAGTTGTAATCATCGGAATGGGTGATCACATTGAATTGTGAGATATTAATGCTTATGAACAGTTTAATGAAGCTAACTTTGATAAGTTTAATGAGCTAGCTGAATCAATGGATGATGATCATTAATAATCAGATTCACTATCCGGTTTTATTAAAGGAAGTGATTGAAAACTTAATCACAACAAAGGATGGAATTTATTTAGATCTCACGATTGGGTTTGGCGGTCATAGTTACAACATTATTAAGATATTAGATCAAAAAGCTAGATTGATCGGGTTTGACCAAGATCTAAAAGCAATCGCACATTGTAATCAATTATTTAGTGAATTTAATAATGTGAGCTTAATTAATGACAACTTCGTTAATCTAAAAAAACATCTGCAACTAATGCAGATTGATAACATCGATGGTTGTTTAATTGATCTGGGCGTGTCGAGTTATCAACTAGATCAAGCTGATCGCGGATTTAGTTACCATTCATTAGGTCGACTAGATATGAGAATGGATCAAAATAAAGCAGTTGATGCGACAAAACTGATCCAGAATTCAACAGTAAGTGAACTAGTTAAGATCATGAAAAACTATGGTGAGATTAAAGATCCTTATCGGGTTGTAGTTGCTCTTAAAAAAGCATTTGAGAAAAAAGAATTAAATACTCTTGAAGTTGTTGAACTAATTAAAAAACATGTAAATAAAGCTGAACTGTATGCAAACAAACATCCTGCAAGAAGATATTTCCAAGCTCTAAGAATTGCTGTTAATAATGAATTAGAAGTCTTAGAAAAACTCTTAAGTTATCTTCCTTCTTATCTAAATAAAGGTGGTAAGATCGCAATCATCACCTTTCATTCACTTGAAGAAAAGATCGTTAAAAAGGTTTTTCGACACCTAGCTTCAATATCATCACTTAACAATCTGCCAATTAATAACGAATTACTTAAAAAATATCACAACCACTTTAATAAAGGGCTAAGTCCAACTCAAAGTGAACTTGAGACTAACCGTCGTTCACGTTCAGCCAAACTATTCGTCCTTGAAAAGATCAATAATTAAAGTATGTACAATTTAAAACAAACTTACTGCACCCTAAACCTCTCAAAACAAAAGATTGATCTAGTCCTATCAACACATAACGACCAATCAATGCATTTATTACGTCAAGTAAGTATTGAGAACAATAACTTATATGACAACACTAAGATCCTTAATCAAAGATTATTACTTGAAAAGATCCAAAACCAAATTGATCAGATCACACAACGTCATAAACTAGTGATCCAAAAAGTAATTCTTAATTTTGATGCTTTAATTAATGATCTTAAATCAAAACAGATTAATAGTGGTGCTATTAATTATTTAAATGCGCAGCAGTTTGATAATGAAATTAAAAAGTTTGTTTTAAATCACCAAAAATCACATGGTAATACTGAACAATTAGTCAACTATCAAGTTTATCAAACCCTTGATGAAACAACTAAAAAACCAGTTGAAGAATTAGTGGCTGATCAAAACTATTATGCAGTAATCTTAATTTATACGACTAAATCATCATTAGTTAAACAGATCAGTGAGCTATTAGATCAATTAAATCTAACAATAACTAATATCTCAACTCAAGAGTTGAACTATCAAACTAGTCAACAACTAAAAGATATTACCGACACATTAATGGTTGATATCTTAGATGATCATACAAATATTGGTGTTTATCTAAATAACAGATACATTATTAATAAGAAGATTAATCTTGGGATTAATCAGATTAAACAAAATGTCGTTAATAAGTTAAATGCTAAAAACCGTAACGAAGATCTGATCACGATCGTTGATCAGTACTTTAATAACAACTTATTAACACTTAATGAAGATAGTTCATATAACTTATTAATTAAAACTAACGTGCAATTCTTAAGTTATCAATACCTATCAAAACAAGACCTTGATAGTTGTATTCAAAAGCAATTAGTTCAGATTATTGATTACATCAATAAAGAGTTAGAACTAATCAAGCGTGATTTTAAAAAGACGATTAAGCAGATTATTGTTAATACCAATCGCAATAGTGCGATTGCTAATAACCTATTAAATAAAGAAAGTGAACTAGTGAATGATGTAGAGATCAGTAAACTGTATTCACCTAAACTTTCATGTGCTAAGAGTTCATATATGCAAGCTTATTGAGCGATCAAAAAACAATATGAAGTTGATAGTTCAATCAATAAGATTGATAACTATGTAATCACACCACATGATTACAACTATGATCATGAAAGTGATAAGAAAGCAATGTTGCTTTCAATCAACAAAGAATTAAATAATATCCTAGCTAAGATAAGCTTTAAATAATGTTTGATCAAAGAGATAAAAAACCTGAAAAAAGTCTAGAAGAGATGCAAGAAGAGTTAATCAAACTGCAAAAAGAGATGCAAGCAGTGTTGATGAAAGATCGTGCTGCTAATCAGATTAGATTAGGTTATTTTGATGATCAAGAATTTTTAGTAGAACCACAAGCTCAACCTGAAGAAGAAAGGATCGAGTATTTTGTTAGTAAGTATAAAAAGAACTACAAGATTAAAGTAATCGGGATCGGTGGTGCTGGGAATAATATCGTTGAAGATATCTTAAGACAATATCCTGATTTAGTTAGTGAAAACTTAATGTTTTATCAACTAAATACTGATTCCAAACACCTAAACCTGTTAGCTAGAAACCGTTCTAAAGCAATTAGATATCTGATTGATTCACCTTATACGGATGGTCATGGTGCTGGTGGTGATGTTCAAAAAGCTAGATTAGCGATCTCACAATACTTTGACAAAGAAGTAGATGAGATCTTAAATGAGTGTGATATCTGTATTGTGATTGCAGGACTTGGTAAGGGAACTGGTAGTGCTGGTTCAACTTATATTATTAATAAAGCAGCCACTAAAAAAATCATCACCTTAGCATATGTAGTGATCCCACCAAATACTGAAGGTAGTTTAAGTTATGAAAAAGCGACTGATGCTTTATATGATCTATTAAAAGATGCTAATGCGATCAGTCAACTAAGAATGGATGATATTAATAAGAACTTGAATTATCTATCTGTTGTTGAACGCAACCAAGAGATCAGCAATAATATAGGTTTGTCGATTAAAACGATCGTTAATTTAATTAATGAACAAACGATTTACAACCTAGATTATGCTGATCTGATCACTTTTTTCCAAAAGAAGGATCAGTTAGCCTATGAGTTCTTGGTGAAAGAGATTAAACTCTCAAGTAGCCAAGAAAACTTAGTAGCCCAAAAACTATTAAGTGATGATTGATTAGATGCTAACCAGTTGATTGTCATCTATCAACTCAGCAAACAATTACCCGGAAAGTTGTATGATGAGCTTAATGCTAAGATCAAAGCTTCGGTTAACAGAAACGCCCATATTGTGTTTGGGTCAAAGTATGTTGATGGCGATGATAATATCATTACGATTCTTGGCAAAAAAACTAGTAGTTTGATCCATGCTAATAACACTTTAGCATACGATCCATATAATTTAATCAGTCGCCCTGATCAACAGATTAAAAATGTGATAACAGATGATTATCTGTGAAACCAAGCTAAACTGTTAGAACAAAAACTAGCCGCAATTAATCAAGATCAAACCCAAAACACGTTTAAGAATACTAATCGTGCTGACGGTAAGATTGAAACCAGTAGTATCTTAAATCTACTGGATCAAGACGAATAATTTCTTTTTTCGCATTACCTTTATTCTCCTTTTATAAATAAATTAATCTCCTTTTTGTAGTTAAACTTTGGTTAAAATTAAGCTGACATTAACAATTGATGATTAAAATTTTTCTATTTTGGTTTTTTATTGTTTATTCATGTTTCCTCAATTGTCATATGTATTTTCTTTCTTAATTATTATTATTTTTCTATATTTTTATGTATATAACAACACTTTGTTGATCAGTTGTGTGTCAGAACTAAAGCCAAAGTTAAACCTTTAATTAATTAAAGGTCATCAATAAACTAAAACCCATTAATCTTGCTTAAGAGTGATGGGTTTTTTAATTGTTTGTGATAGGTTAATTAAAAAGAAAAACCCATTAACTACATTTAAGGTTAATGGGTTTTATTAATTAGTTAATTGGTTTAATTATAAAGCTGATACGTTACCTTCAAGTTCAGCAATCTGTCTTTCGATATTTTTCTTAGCTAAGATTGATGAAATTAGTCCTAAAATTGATCCTAGGAATGGGAAGAAGATCGCAATGATGAATAAGATCATTGAACCCATTAATCCGTCAACTTTTTTGTTCGCTGTATAAAAAGCTCCCATGATGAATAAGATCACAAAAGCAAAACTTATGATCCCAAATAAAACAAAGCTTACAAGAGATAAAGATCCACCAGCGATTACTGATCTATTGAAAGATTCAGTAACACCTGAGTCACTATCAGATGAACCAGCTTTAACAACGCCAACACTTACAAGAGCTGCAGTAATAACTAGGAATAAGAAAGCTATTATGTGTAAAATAAAGAACACAATGATTGGTTTATGAACTCGGCGTTTATAACGGTTTAAAAAATCCTTTAGTTCATTTACTCTTGGATTTTGAGCTCGTTGTGATGGTTGGTTGTTTGAAACTTGTTTGTTGTCGTTATTATTCTTTAAAATTTCAGAATCGTTATTTGACATAAGAATTAGATAAATCCTTTTTGATATTTAACGCATAAAATTATACCAAATTAAGTGAAGATTTAAAAAGGCTAGTGAGATTGTTTAGTTTTTGGTAGAGGGATTTTTAAGATAAATAAAAGTTAGAAAATTTAGGTGAGGGTGGTTTTGAAAGTGAATCGTTTCGTGAGAAATTTGTTAACAAATAAAATGAATAAATCATGCAAAATATACGGTAAAAATGATGTATTTTTTGAGAATACATATATTTGAAGCGTAAAAATAATTCTATCTCTGGTTGAAGTTAAATTCGAGTTCAACAACTAAAATTATTTTTTTCTTTCTTTTAAACAAAAAAGACATATCTTCTTATGTATAGAAGATAATAGTGAGATTAATTAAGCAAACAGAAAATAATGATTGCGGCATTGCTGTAATCAGAATGCTATACAACCATTATTTCGATCACGACTTAAATGATTTTTTAATCAAGGCTAACACACATATTTCTAGTAGTGGTATTAATATCAACCAGTTTGAAAATATTGCTAGTAAACATCATTTATTATGCGAATCTTATCAGGCTAGTTTTGATGAACTGTTAAAACTAAACGAAAAGTATTTGGTGTGTTTATTAAAAGCTGAAGATTTTAATCATTTTGTTATTGTTAAAAAGAAAAACTCAAGCTTTGTAGTTTTTGATCCAGGTAGTAATAATGTCCAGATAATTACTTATAAAGAATTTGAAGAACGCTTTGCTGGCATTATTATTAAAGTTAGTCCAGATTATCTTAACTATACAAAACCTGATTATGACACCAAATTTAGCTTTACAAGAATAATTAGTTTTAAATATATTTTTATCTTTTTACTGATTGAATTATTGATCACTGCAACTAGTATTGGTCTGACGTTTTTATTCAAGATTCTAATTAATGATGTGATCAATACTTCGGTAATTAATAACATTTTGGTTATCATTGTTACTTTTATCTTGATTAAAGTAATTAATCTAACTGGATCAGGATTATTAAGTATTTGGCAACAACAATTAATTAAGAATCAGTATCAATACTGATGATCGCAGTTACTATCAACCTTTAGTTTGCCTAAAACAATAAAGTTGATTAAAGATGATATCGGAAAGATCTATAAATACGATGACTTTTTATTAAATTGTTTAGAGTTCTATATAAAAAAGATTGCAGCTTTCATTAACAACATCTTAATTGTTGTTGTCGCAATAATCTTGCTTTATAGAATTCACATCTTCTTTCTTTTTATTACTTTATTTCAAAGCTTTGTTTCATTAGTTTATTTAGTCCTAAACTTATTTTGATTCAAGGGATACAAACAAAAAGCTAGAGAATTGCAGATTAAACAACAAACCTATTTATATGAGTTTCACAAAACTATTATTAACACTCAACACCAAAGTTTTTATCAACAATGAATCAAAGATGTAAAAGAGGTATTTAGTGATAATCTCAATTTAAATAAGAAGATAAATCAAAGTGCAAATTTTAGTAATGCAATTTTTGAACTAATCAAATATTTTATAACGTGTATTACCTTAGTTTCTGGAATTGCGTTAATCCTTAATTTAAACACAATTGATTTAGCAACTTTAATCTATGTGAGTACGTTACAAGGTTTATTAATTAGTAGTATTGATGGGCTGATTAAATTTATTAATGAATCATACGAATTCAGGATTGCTAAAACTAATATTCACAATATTCTTTTATTGCAAAAAGAACCGCAATTTTTAATAAATTACTCTAAAAAGATTAAATCGATTCAGTTTAAAAATGTTTACTTATTTTTTGACGCTAAACCGATCTTTAATGATCTGAATTTAATGATCAATGAACCAGTTTTTCTATCTGCTAGAAACGCTAGTGGTAAATCAACTTTAATTAAATCGATTATTAAACGCCAATTGTTGTCTTCTGGTGAGATCTTTATTAATGAAATGGATATTAATAAATATTCTAATCAGTGGTTGTTAAATAATGTGATCTATCTATCAGATCAAAAAAGTAATGTAGAGCTTAGTAATGAATGATTAATAGAATTTCTTAAGAAGAATAAACGACCTGAATTATTAGAAATTGTCGAGTATTTTAAACTTTTTGATGCTGATAAATACAATTTAAGTTCAGGGCAAAATCAAGTATTAAAACTCTTACATTCATATAACTCTAGGAATAAATTGTTCTTACTAGATGAGGTGTTAAATAACATCGATGAAGCGATCAAACATCAAGTTTTTCAGATCGTGATTAAACAGATCATCAAAAATAATCTAACGATTATGATTGAACATGATCATAGCTTTAGTAAATACTTTAAAAAACAGATTAACCTACATGAATACCAATAAGATTATTAACAGCACGATTATTAGTTTGTTTATTGTTTTACTTACTTTTTTAGCGATCATCTTTCTTGTGAGAATCAACCTTTATGAAAGTTATGTTTTTCACAAACAAGATCAGAAAATTCAAGTCAATCTCACTCAAGATTCACAGTTAGCCAAATTTATTCAAACCAACAAAGCCAAATACTTGATTGGCTATTATAAAAATAACTCAAACGCTCTTAAGTTCATGATTGAAGAAAATAATAAAAACCAAACAATTTTATTATCTAACCAAGCAATCGATCAGAATGTGGGAACGATTAGCTTTTATCTAGGTAAAAGCCCGTTGTATCATCATCTAATAAAATGGATTAATCTATAATTAACGATATGATTAATCATTTTGATTTAAAAAAAGTTCCACCAAGTATCAAAGAAGATTTTAGTGAGATATTAAAGATTATTAATCAGTGTTTTTCATCACATTTTAAAGTTAAAAATAATCTATTTTACGAACTTAGTTTTGTTAGTGAAAAACAAAGTTTACAACTTAACTCTTCATTAAGAAATAAAGAGTACGTGGCTGATATAATTAGTGTTTGTTTATGAGAAAATGCTGAAATCATAACCCCACTACTAGGTGAAATCTTTATTTGTTCAAAAAAGATTGCTAAAGATGCAATTAAGTATGATGTTAATTTTTGATACTTATTAATTAGAATGATTATTCACGGATTATTGCACCTATTAGAGTTTGATCATGAACAAAGCGATGCTTATGAATATGTCACTTTAACGATTCAAGAACAGATTGTTAATAAGGTGATTAAAACAGCGAAAAAGAAGATATGAAAAAATCAGGAATTGTTGTCATTACTGGGTTAGCAAGTGTTGGAAAGTCAACCTTAATTAATAAGATTGCCAATAGCAAAGTTGCGATCATATCAAAATATGATCAAACAACAAGAAATGTTATTGCTCACAAAATCGTTCATGATAAGATCGATTACTTATTATTAGACACCCCTGGATTTCATAAGAGCTTTAATAAGCTAAGTTTATTTTTAAATAGTGAGATTAAACAAGCTTATAAACATGCTCATGCTTGTATTCTAATCGTTGATAGTACCAAAAAACCAACTGATGATTTCATAAATCTGTTAAAGATTATGAAATCATACGAAATGAACGATTTAATCGTGATCTATTCAAAGATCGACCTAATTAAAAATGAAGATCACATTAATGAAGCACAGCAATTAATCAACGAATTGTTTAAAGTTGTTAAAATGATCAAAGCTAATTTATTATCAGATCATTTAAATGATCAGATCGATGAAGGGTTAGAACAACTATTAGATGAAAATTATCAACTACCAGAATCTGAACTAGATGAAAATGAAAAAGATAATTTCGAAATTAAAGAAATTATCCGTGAAAAAATCTTAAACAACACTTTTCAAGAAGTGCCTCACTCAGTAGCAGTGATTATTGAAGCTAAGAAATATGATCAAGAAAAAAAGTTGTTTAATATCGAATGTGCGATTGTAACTGAACGTGAATCTCAAAAAAAGATCATCATTGGTAAACAAGGATCGATGATCAAAAAGATTGGTACTCAAGCCCGTAATGAACTATTAAATATCTATGATTGTAAGATTAATCTTAAACTCTTTGTTAAAGTTGAAAAAGAATGACGTAACGATGATTATTTAATAAAATCATTAGGTCATAAAAAATGAGTTCTATAACCAAAAAAGGCTATATTATTGATCACTTCGATCATAATGAGAACGATCAGATTATCAAAATCTTATTTGATGATAACACCTTAACTAGTTTAATTAGTGTGGGCAGTAAAAAGATCTTATCTAAAAACGGGAGATACATCACACTAGGATCATTACACGATTTTGAGTTTTTTCAAGCGCGCTCAATTGAGCGACTGTCAAAACTCAAAAAGATCCATGAGATTGACACTAAGGACGCTACGATTAGTGAATCCTTACCAATGGTGATTATGCATTACTACTTGAATAAGAAAAGTGGTGAGTTAGAAAATAACTTTTTTAACTTTTATGATGATGTGATCAATTATGTCATCAAGCAAAGATATAGTGACGAAACGATTATTATCTACATCTTATTAAATATCATCAACCTTGAAGGGATTGCTTTCCAACTACTTAATTGTGGGATCTGTAATAGTAAACAAGTAATCACTTTATCATTTAAAAAGATGTATGGCTTATGTGAAAAGTGTGCTTATGAGCAACATGAATTTTTGTATGACAAAAACTTTATGCGTAATATTTTTTGGTTAATATATAAAAATGACTATGAAGTTTCTACTTTAGAAAGTAGAAAATATATATCTTTAATAAAGGGGTTAGCCAGCGCAATTTATCATAATGCTGGCATTTATTTAGAACCAGTATTTAGTTATTTAATTAAATTAAAATAATAGCATCATGGAATTAAAACAAGATCAGATTGTTAATTTCTTAAAGAACTATGGCTTTGTTTATCAGTCTTCTGAGATTTATAATGGGTTAGCCAACTCATGGGACTATGGGCCTTTAGGAGCTTTATTAAAAAATAATATTAAGCAGTTGTTGTTAAAACATTTCGTGTTTTCTCAACCTGATATGAAACTATTAGATAGCTCAATTATCTTAAATCCTTTAGTGTGACAAGCATCAGGTCATTTAGATAATTTTTCTGATCCACTAGTTGATTGTAAAAAATGTAAATCACGTTATCGAGCTGATAAGTTAATTGAAGAATTGAATGATGATTCAATTAAGATCACTGAAAATACTGACCCTAGTTATTTAGAACAGATCTTAGTTGATAAGAAGGTTGAATGTAAGAAGTGTGAATCAACTAATTGAACTAAGATTAGAAAGTTCAATCTGATGTTTAAGACGTTTCAAGGTGTTGTTGAGGATTCACTTAACACAATTTATTTAAGACCTGAAACAGCTCAAGGGATCTTTATTAACTTTAAGAATATTGTTAGAACGCAAAGAATGAAATTACCGTTTGGAGTAGCACAAATTGGTAAAGCGTTTAGAAATGAGATCACCCCAGGTAATTTCATCTTTAGAACAAGAGAGTTTGAACAATTTGAGATTGAATATTTCCTAGAACCTGAATTAGTTAAAGAAAAGTTTGATTGATACATCAACCAGATTGAAGATTTTTTAATTAATAAACTATTAATTAATAAGCAACTAATTAAGCGTCATGAAATTGCTAAAGATGAATTAGCTCACTATTCATCTCGAACGATCGATTTCCAATTTAATTTTCCTCATGGCTGATCTGAATTATGGGGATTAGCTCACCGTGGTAATTTTGATCTAACTGCTCATTCAAATGAATCAGGTAAAACCCTTGATTATCATAATGAGATAGAAAAAACTAAGATTATCCCTGATGTGATTGAACCTTCTTTAGGGATCGAACGAATCTTATATGCGATTTTTTGTGCTCATTATCATGTCGAACAATTAGCTGATAATGATAGTAGAGAAGTCTTAAGATTACCCGTTTCATTATCACCTTATCAGTTAGCAATCTTACCATTAGTTAATAAACTAAAAGATCAAGCTTATCAACTATATCTAGATTTATTAAAGATCAGTGATGCAAACTTAAGATTTGATTTTGATAGCGCTGGATCAATCGGTAAACGATACCGTAGATATGATGCAATCGGTGCAAAATACTGTTTAACTTACGATTTTGATTCTTTAGAAAAAGGTATTGTCACTATCAGAGAACGTGATAGTATGGAACAAATTAAAATACCAATCTCTGAATTAAGGCAATGAATTAGAAATAATTTGCATGAGTAATGATTTAAATCAATTAGCCAAATATTTACGTAAGAAGATCAGTGTATCTTCGATCATTTCAAAATATCTTGATCTAGAAAAAAAGGGATCAAATTATAAATCGCTTTGTCCGTTTCACGATGACAACACTCCTTCTTTTAGTGTTAATGACACTAAACAGGTTTGAAAGTGTTTTAGTTGTAATGAAAGTGGTGGGGTGATTGAATTTGTTCAAAAAAAAGAAAACCTTAATTTTGTTGAAGCAGTTAAAAAGATCGTAGAACTTGAAGGGATCGATTTAGCTGCAATCGGTTATTCATTAAACTTTAATAAGCAAAAAGCTGTTGATGAATCAGATCAAGAATTTTATAAGTTAAATCAGTTTTTAGCTTGAAGAGCTCATAGCAACTTACGTCTAGAATTTAGTACCAACCCCAAATTAAATGAGTTCTTAAATAAAAGAGGGTTGATCAATGAAGAACTATTAAATAATTTCCAGATCGGCTTTCATCCCAAGAGTTATTCACTTAATAAATTAGTGGAAGATTTAAAGGTTTTTTATCAAAAACATTTAAATAAAACTTATGATGATCAGATCATCTTAAGTAATCTTAGATACATCAAATACATTTCAGAAAAAAACGTTTGTTATTTTAGTAACCGGGTAATCTTTCCGATTAAAAATGCTGATGGGCAAGTTGTCGGTTTTTCTGGTAGAGCTATTGATGAAAATAACGAAATTAAATACCTAAACACCCCTGAAACTGATTATTTCATCAAAGGTCATAACTTATATAATTATTCTTCATTAGAGTTTGATGAGAATAATTCCACCATTTATCTGTGTGAAGGATATATGGATGTTATTGCTTTATATCAGATCGGTATTAAGAATGCTGTAGCAATCATGGGTACTGCGCTTACTGACCAACAAATTGAACTGATTAAAGCTAAACTTAATCAAATTAAAAGGATCGTATTAGCTTTAGATAATGATGAATCTGGTAAAAAAGCCACAATCACATGTATTAAGTTATTAGCCAGAAAAAGAGTTCATAATCTTTATCAACTAGATTATAGTGATCTTAAACAAAAAGATCTTGATGAGATCTATCATTCACCTGATGGTGAAAATCAACTTAAAGAGTTGATTAAAAAGCAATTATCAACCCAAAAAGAACAAGAAAACGTTGAGTATGATGATCAGAAACAATTATCAACCCAACTGTATCAAGAACTAAATGAGATTAAACCTGAACAAGATGATCAGGTTGATATCACCACACTGATTGATTACAATCTGGATAAAAGAATCACTGAACAGTTAAGAAATTTTATCCAAGCAGTAATCAAGATCTGTCGTTATTATTTAATTAGTTTTAAATATCTCACCTACAAAGATCTATCAAACGTGAGATTGAAGATCTTAAGTAAGATTAATCTTTACAAACCAACAAGATACTTATTTAATACGATGTTACAGATCACTCTAACCAATCAAGTGATGAAAAGTTTAACCACCAATGAACAGTTAGAAGCGATCTTATTCTGTTACAACTTTACTAAAAGATTTCTTGAAGGTTTTACTGATCTAATCTTTAGAAAGGTGAATGATCTTTATTTATTAAATGCTAAGCAAAATACTTTAAATGATCGGATTTACAATAAAATCAAGCTCAAATTGTTTGATGATACTGTTTATTTGATGAAAAAACATATTGAAAACAGGTTAAATTTGGATCTATTTCATAAGTTGAAAAATGAGTTATTATCTCATATTAAGTATTCAAAGTATGCTGCATTAGCCCATGATCAATTCGTTAATGAAGAAGAGTTAAATGCTTATTTAAAATCATGTACGAGTGGGATCGATGGTTTTAAAGAACTATATGATTTAAAAACTAAAGAACAACTCGTTCAATGGTTAGCAAAAGGTGAGATCTTTAAGTTAGCTCAGATTAAAAATCTCAACATCTTAGAAGAGTTATTAAAAAGAAAATAATTGATTCATATTTTTACAATATTGTAAAATTAAGCTAATTATTGCTTTTTATACCTTTAACATTTACAAGAATGGCAAAAAATACAAATTCAACTCCCAAGAACAAAACTGCTTCTAAAGCTAAAAATATTAGCCAATTGTCTTTGAAACAAAGACTTGAATTAGCTAAAAAACAAGAAAAAACACCAGCTAAGAAGTTAGTGAATAAAAAAACAGAAACAGTAAGTAAGACTAAGAAAACTGCAAAGCCTACTAAAGTAGAAAAACCTGTTAGTGAGAAAAAACTAAGTGTAGCAACTAAAGCTAAATCAGAAAAAGTAGTGGTTGAACAACCTAAAGCTAAAACCACAGTTAAAAAAGTTAAAGCTGCACCTACTAAAAAAGAAGTTGTCCTTAAAGATAAGAAAGCAAAAGCTGAACCTAAATCAGTAGCTAAAGAAGAAAAGAAAAATAAGCTTTCATTAAAATCAGCAAAGAAATCAACTAAGAAAAAAGTAACCAGTAAGAAAGATGAAAATCTTGATTTAAATAACGAAATAGATTTTGCTGATTTTGATAATAAAGATGATGAGATCGATTTTAGTGATTTCAAACATGAAAATTATTCATCAGCTTTTAAAGAAACTGATTTTAGTGAACAAGATGAATTAGACGATAAAGAATTTAATTTATCTGATTTTTTCAGTGATAGCAAACTAGATATTGACCAACCAATTACAGCGCAAAAGCGTCAAAGAGGTCGTAAGCCTAAGCATGCTCCCAGCAATGAAAAAAACGATTTAGTTTATCATGAAGTATTAGAAGCTTCATCTAAAACAAAGAATAACGATCAAGAATCAATTCGAGCTACTAAAACCCTTTTAGCTAAGGCTAAAGCAACTAAATCTTTATCAAATGAAGAGATTATTGATGTTTTCAAAAACTATGAATTCACTGAAGCTGAAGATTTAGAAATTCTTGAAGAATTAAAAGACAATAAGATTAAATTAGAAGATAATGTTGAAGAAAAGATCTCATTATTTAGAAAAAATCAAGATTTAAGTGAAATTGATAAGAACTTAGATGATCTTATTAGTAAAGGTGCTTCAACTAAAGATAAAGTTGAAGATAATGTTAAAGCGTTTTTAGGAACATTAGGTTCATCTAAGATCCTTAATTTTGGTGAAGAGATTCAGATTGCTAAACTACTAGGAAGTACTGATCCTGAAACTAGAGAATATGCGATCAACCAATTAGTAACATCTAACTTAAGATTAGTTACTTCGATCGCAAAGAAATATCTAAACAGAGGTTTAGATTTCGTTGATCTGATCCAAGAAGGTTCGATCGGATTGATGAAAGCAATCTCTAAGTTTAATTACAAACTGGGAAACAAGTTCTCAACTTATGCAACATGATGGATCAGACAAGCGATCACAAGAGCGATTGCTGATCAAGCAAGAACAGTAAGAATTCCTGTTCATATGGTTGAAACGATCAATAAGTTAATTAAAACTGAAAGAATGTTGACTCAACAACTTGGAAGAGACCCAACATTAGAAGAATTAACTGAAGCAATGGGTGGTCAAGTTAACGGATTTACCCCTAAAAAAGTTGCTGATATTAAAAAGTTAAACCAAGAACCAGTTTCATTAGATAAACCGATTGGTCACGATGAAGAATCACAATTCGTTGATTTTGTTAAGGATCGTGATATCTTAAAACCGGACGAATACACTGAAAAACTAATTGTTACTGAACATATCAATGAACTTTTTATTAACACGTTAACAAAAAAAGAAGAACAGATTATCAGAATGCGCTATGGGTTACACCCTTGACACCAACAAATGACCCTTGAAGAAGTTGGTCAAAAGTTTAATGTAACAAGAGAAAGAATTCGTCAGATTGAATCTAAAGCTTTAAGAAAATTAAAACACCCTTCTAAAAATGCGAGATTACGTTCTTTCTTAAAACATGACTCAGAAAATTAAAGTTATCTCCCAAATGATTGATGACGCTTTTTTAGTAGCAGATGTTGGCTGTGATCATGGTCATCTAGGTATTGAATTAATCAAAAAAAATAAAGCACAATACGTGCTTAATGTTGATGTTAATCTATCACCACTAAAACAAGCGATTGCTAACTCGAGAAAGATTATTGGTAAAGAAAGAATTATCAACATTCTTAATGATGGTTTAAGCAACTTAAGTATTAAAAACCCGATCGATTATTGTGTGATTGCTGGTCTTGGTGTCAGTAAAATTAATGATATTATAAACAATTCGGTTGTTGAATTAAAACAATTAATTGTCCAACCAGAAAAAAATCACATTAAAATGCGGTATTATCTAACTAAGAACAATTATCAGATCGTTGATGAGATCATTGTTTTTGAGAAGAATAATTACTACTTAATTATTAAAGCAATTAAGACTGAAGATAAGCATGATTTAACTGATACAGATTATGTGATTGGACCAATCTTAAAAAACCAAAACAGTCCAGAACTAATCAGCTATATTAAACAACAAAAAGAATTGATTGAACGAATTCCAGTTGCTGCAAGAAAAAAGTTACAGCTGATTGAAATAACTGAATACGAGCGCTTTCTTAATAACCAATGAAAATTAGAAGAATCACTGACTGAGTCTTAAAAGAATTTCCCTTAAGAAATCAGTTAAGTTTTGATAATGCCAAATTAATTAATCATAAGAACTTAACCAATCAATTAACTAAGGTTCTAGTTTGTGCTGATTATGATCGGTTTAATTTTGAGTTAGCAAAAAAACATAATGCTAATCTAATTATCTCCCACCATCCGATGTTTATTAATCATCAAGATTTAAAATCAGATGCATTTATAGCTAAGGCTTATCAGGATTTTTATCAAAACAATCGGAGTTTTCTAGTGTTGCACACTGCTTATGATTTTAGTCCCAACGGTGCGCATTCATACTTTTTTAAATTATTAAAGATCAAGAAATTTGATCCTAATCCAATTAATCATTATTACCGATTTGAGATCGATTGTTCGCTTGAACAATTGATCTCTGATTTAAAAAAGATTCAATATATTGACCAAGTTCAATATTTATCAACAGCTAAATTTAAGAAAAAATTAAAAAAGGGTCTGATCTGTTTGGGTAGTGGTTATAGTAGTGATCAGCTTGATCTTGAATTGTTTAAACAATATGATCTATTAATCACAGGTGATTTAAAATGATCATCATGGATTAATGCGATCAACCATGAGATTAATGTGATTGATATTGGTCATCATGTAGAATCAATCTTTATCGATCATATTGGTGAGTTATTAGTTGAAAAGTTCCATGATCAATTAGAGCCAAAACAATTGATACTAGGACATTCACAATTCAAGATCATCAAGAGGTAAATAAAGATGAATGTAGCAGGATATATCAGTCTCTTAGTGATCCTTAGCTTATTAATTGGCTACTTGTTTGGTTCAATTATGTTTGCAGATGTTGCTAGTATGATCCTTAAAAGAAATGTACGTGAACTAGGGTCTAAAAACCCAGGGACAACCAACTCTTTTAGGGTGTTCCCTAAAAAAGTTGCAATCGCGATCGGTTTTTTTGAGATCATTAAATCCGTAATTCCGTTTTCAATCATCTTATTGATCTATAAGTATGGTTTGCAACCTGAACTAACTAAGCTTGATCCTAGTGTAATTAATAAGACATATTATCTAACTTATTTAGCACCACTAGCAGCAATCTTTGGTCATATGTATCCTGTGTACTTCAAATTCAACGGTGGTAAAGCTGTAGCTACAACTGCTGGATTTGTATTTGTTGTTTCACCTTGATGATTCTTAATTATTGCTCTAACTTGATGAACAATTACTTTAATTAGTAAATATGTTTCACTAGCTTCAATCGTTTGTTTCATTATCTTTTTATTTTTACCATATATCCCTTGATTAGATTATCTATGATGGTTTAGTTTAGATAAGATCACCTTTTTAACTTATCAAAGTGATTGGTACATCATCGTCTTTTTTGCGATTGCTAATACAATACTAAGTACAATCATTATCTGAAAACACCGTGGGAATATCGTTAGATTAATTAATAAACAAGAAAATAAGATTACAAAAAAGGTTTAATTTATGGCAAGAAGAAAACAAACCGTAATTGGTGAGATCTTAGATCTCTTAGATGATCTAAGATTATTAATTAAAAGAGATGGTGGTGACCTATCTTTTGAAGGTTATGAAAAAGGAATAGTAACGATCAAATTACTAGGTAATTGTGATGGTTGTAGCCTTGTTGATATGACTTATAAAGATGGGGTAGAAACGATCCTTAAAGCAGAGATCCCTGAAGTTAAATCAGTTGTACTAATCCAAAGTAAGCAAGCTAATTCAAATCTTTTAGGGATTAGTAAATCACCAATCTTTGGCGATTAGTAGATCAGCAATTAAAAACCGTCTAGATCTTATCTAGACGGTTTTTTTTTATTTATTTTTGTTTACTCTTTTTTGGTTTGTAATAACCGTTGTTTCTTGCCATCTTAAATAAGAAGAAGCTGATGATCCCAATCAACGAACTAATTAGCAATGAAGCGATCGTAATTACGATAATATTTGTTGTGTTTAGTCCATCTTCTGGTTTGGTTACGGCTAAGATCGTAAAGATCATTCCAAAGAAGTTGATAAACCCAATGAATAAAGCCACAACATAAGCAATAACCATCGTTTTTCGTTCAAAGTCTTTTTTAAGCAGGGCGTCTTTTTGTTTAATTGTTCCAACTAAGATATCAATTGAAGATTTGATGTTTGAGATCTGATCGATCTTTTTTACGATCGTTTTGATTGCTGGGATCCCATAGAAATCATCGTACCAGTCAAACTTTAAGTTTTCAAGCGCTTCAATCTTTTGTCGGTAAAAACTTGAGTTTTTGACGACCCGGTCATTATTGAAGTCATATTCGATATCGTGGTGAATCCACTTACGACTTTCAGAATAAATGATCGCTCAAACATAAAAATCAAGAAGTTGTTTATTATCTTTTTTAATGATCACAAAATCATTTGATTGGTTAATAAAACTAAGATAGTTCTTATTAATATCAACCTCTGATTGGTTGATATCTTGAACGATCATTTTTCTAGATCCTTCAGAGATCTGCATATTCTTTAAGTTTTTCATCAGATCATTGTATTTAGCAATCTGAGTTGTGTTTGAGTTTAAACCAAAGCGGTTGGGATTAATAATTAAAGAATAGATTAGATAGATCTGTTGGTGTTTTAATAAATAATCACTTGATGAAGCAAACACTTCTTCATCTTTAACTTGTAATTCTAAGAAGTTAATCGAAGTGTTGAATGCTTCATAGTCTTGAGCAGCTTGGTGTTTTTTAGCTTCATTAACAAAATCATCGATATCATCAATCTTATTTAGATCGATCTTGGTCGTGTGTTTTTTAATGTAACTGTCTTTTAGGTGTTTAGACAATTCAATAAAGTCATTAAACGGTCTTTGGTCAGGGTCGCTTTTAATCTGAGTTGGTTTTTTTAGAATACTTAGGATCAATTCGGGTTGTTCTGAATTAAAGTAAGACTTTAATTCTTGGTATAGTGCCAAATTAATCATCGTTAGATTCATGATCGCATAAAACAGATCATCCTTAATTTGGCATTGCTTTTCTTGATCATAATTCTTATGAGCTAAAAACTTATCTATGATCAGATTATCCCAGTTACTTTTTAAAACTTCATAACTTAATGATTTTTTATAGATATTGTTACTTAGGTTATTTTGTAGTTCTTTATTAGATTTCTTATCGAAGTTTGATAAGAAATCATCATTATCAATGATGTCAATAATATTATTTAATGATAGTGGCGAAATTTGTTTATAAATAAAATATTTAATTAAATAAACTAAATAGATCTTTTCAAAAACTGTTTCTTCATTTAGTGGATTGTCTTCAAGATTAACTACTTCAAAACTAAATGACCCAGATAAGATCTTGTTTTCTTCGTTTAGATAAAATCAAAGATTAATTCTACTAGCGTATTGATGAAGATAACTATTCTTATTAACGTCGATATAGTATTTATATCTTCGTTCTTCGTATTCGTTATGAATTAGTTCATTAACACTAAATTCTTTTTCAGAGATATATAAAGGTTCATGAAATTGATCATAACCTAGTACTTTAAAAAAGTCGCTATTTGATGAACCAGTTTTAGAAACGATCTTTTTAAGAGCTAAATTAAGCATTAACTTAATTCGGTCTTTTCTTGTTAGTTCATCTAATTCTTTTAATTTTTCTAACTCTTCTTGATCAAGTTTAGTTTTAATTTTAGGTAGGATTTTGCTAACAAAGTATTTATTTGGGTGTTGTTGTAAACTGTTAAAAAACTTGACATTAACATTGTCAATGTAAAAAGGGTATGTGGTACTGATGTTTAGTTTTTCTAAAATCTTCTTTTCAAAATCCATAGTAGTTTTCTTCTGTAATTTAAGTATTAATCTTTGTTCAAGTCAGGTTAGTTATTTTTAGTTTTTCAAATCTAAAAACAGTTATTTTTGCCGACGTTTTTTGAAATATGTGACCGTTAAGATGATCAATAAAATGGATGCTAATAATGAACCAGCTCCGATTACGATTAAACTAGGTACTTTTTGAATCGATACTTGAATATTATCTTGAGTAACTGGTAAAATCGAAAAGATCGTTGTTAAAAAGTCCATAATTCCAAACAAGAATGCAGAGATGATCCCTAGAATTAAATATTTTCTTTCTTTGGATTTTCCATACATCTGGTCATCACGGTTGATTGTTTTAATAAACTGGTTAATCGTATTTTCAAAGTCGTTGTATTTTAACAACTTACGAATTACAACTTCTATATGTCCTAGACCATAGATCTTTTTAGCTGTGTAATATTTCAACTGGTTAAGTTGATTTAATAAGACCCTCATAATTTGAGGTTGGCTATTTTTTAATTTATAAAACTTATTTGAGATATTAATATATTTAGCTTCATATAAGTTTTCATAGATCAATGCCCAGTTATAAATCTCAAATAAATTAAGCGATTCAAAATTACTTTTCATAATTAAGAAATCTTTATTTGCATTAATAAAACATTCATAATTCGGATTTAATTCACATAAAACCGCATCATGTTTCTTTTGATAATCAACAGCATCACTGATCTGAAAATTAATGAATGATTCAACAAGTTGATCATATTTGGAATTAACATAGTCAACACTATCTAAACCAAATAATTCAGGATACATTAACAATAAGATTACTTTATTGTTATCATCTCATTCTTGATCTGATCATGATATTTCAAAATTTAAGATCTGATCAGACAATGATCGTTGTTCAAACTGATAAAGATCATAAAACTCATTAATCAGATCAAGCGCGTCTTCTAAGTTTTCTACTTCTTCTTGATGTAAATCTAACTCATGATTAAAGAAGTATTTACTATTTACATAATTAAATAGATTTAAAAAATCTAGTTCAGCATGCGCATTTGATCTAACATTACTTAAGTTAGTTTTTCTTTGAATAAAATCTAAAAAACTAATTAGTTTATTTGACTGAAAAAATGCTTTTAAATCTTCATAGATCATTAAAATAATGAAATTTAAGATGTTAACTGCATAAAAAAATTCTTCCCGATCAATTTGCAAATTATTAACTTCATCAACATGATCTAAAGTCGAGATGAATTGCGTCTTAAACTTAGAAGATAAATAAATTGATTTATCTTGTTTGTTAATTGTTAAATCTTCAAATAAACGCACTTGGTTTTTTAACGAATTGTTCATAAAGTGCTCTTTAATGAAGTTCTTAACAAAATAGTTACGATATACGTGCTTAATTAATTGTTCTAAATCAACTTCAACTGCTTGTTTGAAAAAAACAAAATTACCCGAAATAATCCGGTTAGTTTCATCAAATAAGATGTTGATCTGAATCTTATCACAATACTGTTTAAGATAAGAATAATCCTTGACATACACTTCAAAAACGAATCTTAAATCTTGGGATTTCTTAGCTTGAATCTCAAAGTCACTATTAATATTACTAATATTGACATAAACTGCTTCACCATACTCATCATGGCGAATTACATCAAAGTGATTGAGATTAGTAGCTCCGATAATACTATTAATTTTTTTAAATGAAAAATTAATAATATCACCAATTGACTCTTCATTTAAAAGCGATTGAACATCAAAAAATTCTTCGTTATTAGCTTTTAATGCCTTGTAGTGTTTTTTGGAGATATTTTGTGACGAACTATTAAATAGATTTGAATCAAAAAAGCTTTTGGTAATCTTTTGAATATTGAAATTAACAATGTTTTTGATATCCAGATTACAGCTGTTTTTGTTTTTATTATTAATTAGCGCCATATCAGATAAATCAATTATAAATTTTTAATCAAATATTAAAAAAGAGAATTCAAGAACTACTTTGTTATGTTATATAATAAATAGAATTATGTCAAAGTTATCAATTATCTACTATCTAAGTCAAGAAGTGATGAATTTAAAGAGTTCACTAAACTCTTTATTTAGTATTAACAATCTTAAAGATCATGAATTAATTTTTATTAATGATGATGCTAATGAAAGTGTGATTAAGATTTGACAAGATGAATTAGGTAAGTATAGTGATTTGAACTACCAGATTGTTAATGTTTCTCAATCCCTTGGGATGAGTGAAGCATACAATCTGGGGGCTAGAATTGCTAATGGTAAGTTCACTTTATTTACGAATCAACTAATTATTTTTAAACCAAACTTTTTGGATGAACTAAGTTTAGTTATTGAAGATTTGGATGAAGATGTTGATTTAATTAATTTTTTGATCGATGAACCCGCTTTTTATGATCAGAAAAAACAATCAAGCAATAATAAAGATAAGAAGTTATTAGTTTATGACCAGTTTAACATTGACTTAATTGCTAAGCATTCATTAAATTCTTATGATAAAGTGTTTAAAACCAAGATGCTGGTTGATCATAAGATCAAATTTAATGTTACGCATTACCAACCAGGGATCTTTATCTTAAAAGTTTATGGTAAAGCAAAGAAAGCTGCAGTTTTAAAAACGATCTTAACTAAGAGAAGAAAAGAGATTAATTTGAACAATAATATCTATGATGTTTTGTTTCAAATCAATCAGTTTAACCAGCTTAAAACTTATAATGAGTGGAATGATAGTTATGACGAAAAGTTAGAGTTTTGTGCGATTATTATGGCATTCTATCATTTCATTTCGTTGGTGATTAATTCTAACTTCTCAGATAAAGAAAAACGGAACGCAATTAAAATTGCAAAAGAATTAGTTTTTCGTCTCTACCCTAAGTATGAAAAGAACAAATTCTTCCAATTAATCAATAATCAGAATTGAAAGAACTACTTCATTAAGTTTAAACCTAGATTATCTTGAATTCAAGCAAAATTTGATGCTGATAAATAATGTATGTTATTTTTCATAACGAGATCACCAACACCAAAGTAGAATACGAAGTAGCTTCAGCAACCAAAAGAATTTTTGCTGGACTTCTCGATCTTGTTTTTATTAGTTTAATTAGTATGGGTATTAATTATTTGATTAACTTCTTATTTCAGAAGTACTGAACTAACTATTCAGTTGCTTTGTATATTTTATTAGTTGGAATAACCAGCTTTTTATTTTATGGTGGTTATTTTATCTTAGTGCCATGATTAACTAAAGGTAAGACTTTATTTCGGTTAGCTTTTAAGCTACAATTGGTTGAACGAACGACACTAAAAAAATATTTAAAACACATGTTTTTACATAATTTATTAATTTTTTTATTCCTTGTTTCGATCTTAATAATCATGGGATTATCCTTATTTGCTTTTAATGATCGTGAACAAAGAGAGATCGTTAGTTTATTTACCAAAAATAACATTTTAGACCAACCGGTTAAATACATTATTTTTATTAGTTTTTTCCGTGGTATTTATTCCATTTATGCGATCATTTTATTTATTATTTTTATCTTTGTAGCAATTAGCTCTAAGCGATTAGCATTACACGATAAGATGGCTAACTTAGTTATGATCGATTTAAAAACTAAGAAAGATACTAATCAACAAGTTGAAGATAAAAATAAAACTAATAAGATTGATATCAATTTACCAGGGAACATGGATCTTACTGACCTATAATTATGCAAGATTACTTAAAGTCTTTAAACAAGCAACAATATGATGTTGTTACAAGTGATTTAATTCCAATTTTTGTTGTCGCTGGTGCTGGTACTGGTAAGACAAAGGTTTTAACATCGCGAATTGCTTATTTGATTGAGCATTTCAAGATCCCAGAATATAAGATCTTAGCGATTACATTTACTAATAAAGCTGCTAAAGAGATGCAACACCGACTTGAAAAACTTCTGAATAAAGAAAAAACTCAAGTCAGTTTTAGAACGTTTCATGGGTTTTGTGCACAAGTTTTAAGAGAAGAAGTTAATAATGTTGATCGGTTAAACGATCGGTTTAATATCTTAGATGAAGTTGATCAAGCAAAACTGATCGAAGATCTATTAAAATCACAAAAATACGAATATTATTATTCTCAGTATACTGATTTCAAAAAGAATAAGGTGATGAGCATTATTAATGATGCAAAAACTTATAACCTAGATGTAGCTGAATTTTTAGCATCTGATTTAAATAAATTAGGTGAAGATCACATTCTTACTCCCAATCTAGTTCAACCATTAAGTAATTTCTATCATGATTATGAAAAGGCATTAAAAGAGCTTAATGCCATTGATTTTAATGATCTATTAAATATTGCTTATAACCTATTTTTAAATGATCCAATTATTTTAAAAAAATGGCAAAACCGTTATGAAGCAATTTTAGTTGACGAATTTCAAGATGCTAATGAAATTCAATACAAGATCGTTAAATTATTAAGAGAAAAAAATAATAATTTTTTATTTGTGGGGGACCCTGATCAATCAATCTATGGTTGAAGAGGTGCTAACAGTGAGATTGGTGATTCAATTAGATTTGATTTCAATGATTTAGTCGTTAAGTATTTAACGCAAAATTACCGGTCAAAACAAAGTATTTTGAATCTGGCAAACGACGCAATTAAGATGAATAATAGTCGTTATTTTAAATCATTATTATCACACGATTTAACTGATTTAGGGCCTAAACCAATTTGAATTAATTTTAGTAATATCGAATATCAAAACCGGTTTGTAATGGATAAGATTAAAGAACTGGTTGCTTCTAAACAATATACTTATGGTGATTTTGCTATCTTATACCGAACTAATTTTAGTTCGGTATCGCTAGAACGCTTAATTAAGGAAAACCGGATCCCTTATGAGATCTTTGGTGGGTATAAATTCTTTTTAAGAAAAGAGATCAAAGATCTAATTGGTTATCTTAAATTAGTTGATACTAATAATGATATCGCGTTTGATCGAATCATCAATACACCTAGAAGAATGATTGGTGATACCAGTATTGAAATAATTAAAGAACTAGCCAACAAAAAATCAATCACTGAATACGAAGCGCTGGATTATTTAGATGAATCAAATATCAAAGCAAATGTTAAAAAAAGCGCGCAAAACTTCAAAAAAATGATTGAAGATTTACGAGCAAACCAAGGTAATTGATCAGTTTATCAAACAATCAATGAGATCATTAAACGAATCAATTATTATGATTATCTTAATGAACCAACTAAGCATGATAGTGTCAATGAATTCATTGATTTTTTGAATAAATATGAAAAAGAATACGAAAACGATTTTGGCACCAAATTAACGATTAATGACTTTATCCAAAATCTTGCACTAGAAGGTGATCTTGATAACAATCAACCAAACCATAATAAGAACGCATTAAAATTAATGACGATTCACAGTGCAAAGGGATTAGAATTCAAGAATGTTTTCGTCATTAATATGAATGAAAACATTCTACCTAGTAGTCGTTCAATTGCAGCAACTAACAATAAAGCTAAATTAGCAGAAGAAAGAAGAATTGTTTATGTTGCTTACACTAGAGCCAAACACAATCTTTGATTATGTTCAAACCAAGATTATGATGCTAGGACTAAAGAACCTTATCAACCTTCTAGATTCTTATATGAATTAAGTGATCTAGTGCTTGATAAACAAGATCAAGCTAAAACTTATTTTGATAAACATAATTTCTTAACAGATGATGATGGTTGATTCAATTCGAAGAAATCACCATCTAAGTTAGATGCATGGAATTCAACTAATGAAGTTGAACACAATTATTTTGTTGGAGAGATTATTTATCACCAACTTTATGGTGAAGGGATTGTTAGGGAGATTGATGATCTGACAATCAAAGTTAGTTTTAAAGATAAAAAGGCTGGAACAAAAGATCTGATTAAAAACCATAAACTAATTACCTATGCAAAGTAAGCAGATCGTAAGAAAACAGTTAATTGAATTAGCTAAGCAATTTGCTAGCACACCAAAGAAACAGATCGTTGATCAACAACTAACCAAACTAGTTTATCAATTTATTAAGACTAAAGATTATCAGAAAATTGGGGTCTTTAGTAGTCTTTTTTATGAATATGATACATCTGAACTAATTAATCTTCTTTTAGAAGAAGATTATCAGATCTACTTACCAAGAGTTGATAATAATGAGATGAATTTCTATCAGATTAAACAACTTGATTTTTCTTTTGATCTGAAGTATCAGATCAAACAACCATTAGTTAACGAACAATTATTAAATAATCATCTAGATCTATTTATTGTTCCACTTGTTGGTTATAATTCTAACCAGCTTCGTTTGGGTCATGGTAAAGGTTACTATGATAGATTTTTTAATAATTTAAAATATAGCAATTACAAGATATCAGTAGCATATGATTTTATGCTAAATAATCAATTCCAAGCGCAAGATCATGACGTTAAAATTGATAAGATATTTTGTGTTACTAATTTGGAATAAATAACATTATGAATATTCTTTTTCTAGGAGATATCTTTGGAAATAATGGTCGAAAGATCATCAAAAAACATTTAAAAAACCTAATTAAACAGCATCATGTTGATCTTGTGATCGCTAATGCAGAAAACTGCACACACGGTAAGGGTTTAAATCAAGAACATTATGATGAACTAATGAGCTATGGAATTGATTTCTTTACGATGGGAAATCATACCTGAGCTAAGAAAGAAGTTTTTGAGATCTTAAAAGATCAAAAAAATATCGTTCGTCCATTGAATCTACCTGAAAATTTTCAATACGCTGATCTTGGTGTTGGTACTAACGTTATTAAAGTTAAGAATAAAACGATTCGAATAACCAACTTACTAGGTGAAGGGGTAAAACTTAACTTTAAAGTAACTAACCCATTTTATTGTTTAGAAGATCTCGTTAAGATGAGCAATCAAGATCTACATATCGTTGATTTTCATGCTGAAACAACAAGTGAGAAAAATGCGTTAGCAATTTATTTTGATGGTCAAGTGTCAGCAATTTTGGGCACTCACACCCACGTACCATCAGCTGATCTAAGGGTTAGTCCTAAAGGGATGGTTTATGTCACTGATGTTGGAATGTGTGGTCCTGGTTTTGGTAGTATCATTGGTGCTAAAGCACAAAACGTGTTAACAAAATTTTTACACCCAACCGCACGTTTTAAATTAGAAGTCTCTAAACTAGGTGCGCAATTTAATGCTATTCTTATGGAATTTGATGATAAAACAAATAAAGCAGTTAATGCTAAAAGAATCCAGATCCTAGAAGATGATGAAATTAACTATTTAAAAGAAGATTTCTCAGTTCCTGCAGATTTCGAACGCAACTAATAATTATTTAAAAAAAATCTTATGACTTGATTAGTCATAAGATTTTTTCTTTTATCTTAGATTAACAACTTTTATAGTAAGTTTAATTTTTTAGCTTCTTCTGTTAGTTATGTTCTAAAGTCTGGGTGAGCTAAACTGATTAGTGCTTCTGCACTTTCAGAACTTGATAATCCTTTTAGGTTAACAGCACCATATTCAGTTACAACTAAGTGAACATCGTTTCTTGGTGTTGTTACTGGTCCACTTAATCTAGGAACGATCTTTGAGTATTTTTGATTAGATGTTCTTGATGTTAAAGCGATAATTGATTTACCATTTTTAGATAAATATGCCCCTCTAACAAAGTCTAGTTGCCCACCAGAAACTGAGTATTGATGACCTTTTAAGTGTTTAGCATTACATGCTCCAGTTAGATCGATTTCGATCGTTGAGTTAATACTTACGACATTATCGTTTTTAGCGATTACTGAAGGGTCGTTTACATAATCAACAGGATAACTTGAAAGGGTTGGGATACGGTCTAATAACTCATACATCTCTTTATCACCGATTGCAAACGTATAAACAGATTTACCTTTGTTAATATTTTCTTCTTATTTGTTATAGCACCCGCTTGGATTAGGTGGATCATTCTTTTGTTAAAACTTAAGTATGGATTCCTAAATCATTGTGGTTTTTTAGTTTTTCACAAACTAAGTTAGGTAAACCACCAACACCCATTTCGATCGTAGCACCATCTGGAACCATATTAGCGATCGTTTGAGCAATGTTGATCTCTTTTTCTTTAGGTTCAGTATCTGGCATCTCTAATAAAGGCACGTTATTTTCAACGATCGCTGCTACTTGTGAAACTTGGATTACGTTTTCAGACCCATATATGTATGGCGCGTTTTCATTTACTTCAACGATTAGGTTTTTAACATTCTTAACTAGTGCACTAGCATAGTCATTAGATAATCCTAACAAATTTATCCATTGGTGAAACCATCGTAATGAACGTATCTGGTTTAATAACTTCAGTAAATATCTTTGGCGCCTGAGAGAAGTGGCATGGGTGAAACATCACTCTTTTTTCACCTTTTTCTGAATCAATTTTGACATTGATCTTTCTTTCAATATCACTAATAAAGAATGAGTGAGGAACGATAATCTTATTTAAATCTCAGTCTAAAATACTATTTCTTGCATATTCTCTTGAAGAGAAGTAATATGCATCTAGTCTTGTGTACCACCTTTTCTAGCTTTATTAGCAAGTGCTTCAAAAAGACCTTTTGGTTGCATAAAATGCATTGGGAAAGCAAAACCAGTTTTGTCTTTGATTAATTCAATCGCTTTATCAGCGGTTGTTAACTTTTGCTTATATAGGGCTTGTACGTCATTCATATTTTTAACCAAAATCCTTAATAAAGAAAATCTTAATAATTAGTCTTGTCTTCAATCGTATTGTTATCACGTTTGTGAACTAATACAGTTCTTTTGAAGCTAATAACTTCTTTATTGTCTTGATTAATTCACGTGTTAGAACAGTAACGATCCCTTGGATTGGACGGCTTTTTGATTCACGCTTTGAAAGAATTGTTGATTCAGCATAGATCATATCACCTGCAAATACTGGGTTGGTTAATCTTACTTTGTCTCAACCTAGATTAGCCACAACCTTACCACTAATTGAGTTTACTGACATCTCTGTTACAAGAGCTAATGTAAATGTTGAATCAACTAATAGTTTCTTTCATTCAGTTTTATCAGCATAGTGCTGGTCAAAATGCACTTGTTGGGGATTTAATGTTAATAATGTGAATCAAACATTATCAACATCTAATACTGTTCTACCAGGGCGGTGTTCAAAAACATCACCCACATTAAAATCTCCATAATATAAACCTGTTGTTTCACGGTAGCGGTTTTCACCAACTTTTTATAACGTCTTATTTAGATGTATCACTCATAATTATGTCCTCGTCTTTTCTAATAATTTATCTTTTTTTAATCTCAGTTTTTTTTAATTAAATCATCGCGTTGATCTAGACAACTCTAATTAAAAATAACTAAGATTGTTCTAAAAGAATAAATTATCTTCTTAATTTATTACACAAGTTTATTTTGTTATAAGCAGATATTAATTGCTCTTAGATACTTCAAGTTAAATGATGATTTCAATAAGACAAAAAAAGCCGAAATGCAAAGTTTTTGCAATTTCGTCTTCTTCTTAAATCTGTTTTAGTTGGTTTAACTTATTTTTTATCTAGCTGTTTGTACTGAACCGATCTTAATGTATTGTTCATAGATCTCATTGATCGAGAACTGGTGTTCTCTAAACTCAATGATCTGGTTTTTTTCTAAGATCAGATCATGTAATAAACGATCGATCTTAGTTTGTTCACTAGAATAAAGATAAAATATTTGTTGATCTGGTTTAAAGATCCAATTAAAGCCTGCTTTGTTTAAGAGTTTGATTGCTGCTTTTTGATCTTTAACTTTTAATATGTATTTTTTATAATGGTTATTTGATTGGTTAATCTCATTAAGATCACCACTAAAAACAACCCTACCACCATCAAGGATCGTGATACTATCAGCATACTGATCTACTTCAGTTAATACGTGCGAAGAGATAAAGATCGAAGTTTGGGATTGTTTTTGTAATTGCTTAATAAAATCCATAAATTCGATCCGTGCTTTAGGATCTAGATTAGCGGTTGGTTCATCTAAGATTAATAGTTCAGGATCGTTTAATAATGATTGGATTAAGATGATTTTTTTCTTCTGGCCAGAAGAAAACTTATTGGGATTAGTTTTGGCTAACTTAATCATATTAAACTCTTCTAGTTTGCTTTTGACTTTAGTTTGAGCTGCTAACTTATTTAAACCAGACAATCGCCCCATTCACACTAAATATTCAAATGTGTTTAGGGTGTTAGCAAACCTTGAGACTTCTGGAACATAACCTAGTGCTTTTCTTGCTTGGGGATTATTACTATCAACCCCATTAATTAAGATCATCCCACTAGTCTTTTTAAAAGCACCAATAATTGTTTTAATTGTTGTTGTTTTCCCTGCACCATTAGCACCAATAAAAACATGGTATTGGTTTTTCTTCACCACAAAATTAAGGTTATTAATTACTGGAGGTTGGTTTCTTTTAAATTTTTTTGTTAAATTAATAACTTCTAAGATCTTATAGTTATGCATAGTCTTTTGAATAATATATTACAGATGATAAACCTAATAAAGCAATCGAGATCGTTGATAAAATCAGAACGATCATCCAGGGATTGACGATTGGTTGTTTTGAGATAATATAAGTATCACTTAACTGATCTTGTCTGATCGCACTTGGATACAAGTTAACAAAATAACCTTGTTTTTTACCCTTACCTTCGATCTGTTCAATAATCTGAGAAAGATTAACTACTTGAGTTAAGTATAAAGCTAAATACTCATTAAAGATCTGTTGATAAAAGATCAGTTTTAGATCATCTAAATTTAAATTAGGTAAATTTAGATTCCTTAAAGAATTTTGTAATAATAATCTTAAGAATAGGTTATTAGTAAAACTATTACCAATAATATTTTGGATCGTATCTGATCTTAAACGATTAAAGATAATATCGTTTTGTAAGATCGCGTTTGAATAAGTCATAAACCGTTTAAGTTTAGTTAAACTGTTCGTATCATTTAAAGCATAAAATAAGTTCACCCTTTTTTTGTAAACTTCGATCGCTTTTTCTTCATTAGTTTTAGCATCAGATTGTTCAAAACTCTTAGTAAATTGATACATTAAGTTTGGTGAACGTAATAAATCATTTAAGTTAACTAAATCTGGTGAGATCTTGATAAATAGATCATTAAGGTTAGTGTTATTTTGATCAATAATCTCAGTTAGGTATTGGTTAAATAAAGAAGATAATAATGAAGCGATTGAACGTTGTTGACTATTCTTAGTTGAGGTGAACACCTCATCAAAAAAGATCTGATAAGTATTAGCTAATAGATTATCATTATCCGGATTCTTTTCATATAGATCAAAATCAGCAGTAGTTACAGTATAACTATCTTGATCTGTGTTTAAGTAACTATAACTAGGAGGGTTACTAATTCGAATAAATGATGTTGATGATTTCTCAGGGGTTGGGGCTGATAAGAACACTTTAAACCGTTGTAATTGCAACAACCCTTTTTCATCAGGTCTAGGAAGAAAGAAATCAATATTATAAAAATTATCTGGATCAAAAACCCGTTCAAAAACAATCTTGGTATTAGCTGATAAGAAGTTGATATTACCACTATTTTCGTATGACAAACTGTTTAGGTTGTAGATCGAGTTTAATGCGTTACCTAAATTAAAATAAAACGATTGGTTATAAAATGTGCTAGCTTCAGCTTGTTCATATAGTTGCTTAATATTTTGCTTAGCATCAGATGGGGTTGGTTGGAAGGCAACAGTTTCACCAACTGGTTGGTGATTTCGATCTTGCTTATTGGTTAAGAGTGAACGCTCAACTAAAGTGTGTTGAGAATCACTTAACACTCTTGAAGGTGACTTGAAAAACAGTGCTGATAGTTGGGTTTGAAAGTTCATTAAAAAAGTAGCTAAGAACACAATCACGATTGTGCTATTCTTAGATAACCCAAATGAAATTAAGATCGAAATCGAACCAAAAAATAAGGAATTAATGAAATTACCAATAAAGATCCCTAACATTAAATCCTTCATGTTTTGTAATTGAAACTGTGGATTAATCTTAGCGATCGCTGCTGTGATAATTAATAAGAAACTAAAAACTAAACACGTTAGGATTAAAACCAAAAATTTCGCTGAAACATAGATCTTTCTTGAGACCGGTTTGGAGATAATAATAATCTCAGTTCCATCAGCCACCCCATCCTTAAATAAGAACATCGCAACCATAATCCCAAAGATCGAAACAACCGGAATTAAAAAGGTTGAAACGTGGATTACGGGGTTATTTCAATAGTTAGCTGGTGAAGTTTCTTGGTATAAAGGAAAGATCAACAAGATCACCAAAAGCATAATAAAATAAGCACTAAAAGTCGCTCAGACAAAAGGCTTTTTGACGATCTGTTTAATTAAAAAAGCAAAGTAAATTCAGAATTGTTTTGGTTGTTTCACGCGGTTGATAAAATAAAAAAAATTTCTTGCGAATTTGGATTAAAACGCAAGATAATTTTATTATTAACTATTTACAAAAGAGCTTTTTATAAATTTCTTTGTATTCCTTAACAGGAATAATCTCTAAATCTTTTAAGATCTCTTTTGGAACCTCATCAAGGTGGTTTTCATTTTTTTCTGGTAAGAAGATCGTACGAACTCCACCACGGTGAGCTGAGATCGTTTTTTCTTTTACCCCACCGATCGGTAAAACCTTACCTCTTAAAGTGATTTCACCAGTCATTGCTACTGATGGGCTTACCTTTTTATTGGTGAACGCTGAGATGATCGCTGTTGTTAGTGCTGTCCCTGCACTTGGACCATCTTTTGGAATCCCACCACTTGGTACGTGGATGTGTAGATCAACTTTTTGGAAGATCTCATAATCAATACCAAATTCTGCAGCATTGGCTTTTACATAACCTAAAGCAACGTTAACTGATTCTTTCATCGTTTCTTTTAAGTTACCTGTAATCACCACATTACCCTTACCACCTTGAGCAATACTTACTTCGATTGGTAAAAGATCACCTCCATATTGGGTGTAAGCCATCCCATTAACGATCCCAGGGATTGAGAATTCATCTTTTTGGGTGTAATCGAACACCTCTTTTTTCAAGTAGTGTTTTACTTCTGGGATATTGATTACTTGTTTTTTTAGTTTCTTATCTCTTAGACTGGCTACTAAGAACTTACGAACGATCTGTTTTAAGACCCGTTCAAGACTTCTAACCCCAGCTTCTTTAGTGAAGTGCTTAATGATGTACATAATCGCTTCATCACTAAAACTGATCTCACTATCAGAAAGTTCTGCTTCTTTAAGTGATCTTGGGATTAGATAATTCTTAGCGATTGATAACTTTTCATGCTCAGTGTATGAAGTTAGTTCAATAATCTCCATCCGGTCATAAAGTGCTTCTGGAATCCCTTCAACATAGTTAGCAGTCGCTACAAACATTGCACTTGATAGATCATAATCTTCTTCAATGTAGTTATCATTGAACTTGTTATTTAGTTCAGGATCTAACACTTCAAGTAATGCTGCAGTTGGATCACCATGGTTAACTGATTGACCCATCTTGTCGATCTCATCTAATAAGAATAATGGGTTAATCACCCCAGCTTTTTTCATTCCTTTGATGATTCTACCAGGCATTGAACCAACATAAGTTCTTCTATGACCACGGATCTCAGATTCGTCATGCACCCCACCAAGTGAGATCTTAACAAACTCTTTGTTAAGTGCTTCAGCGATCGATTTAGCTAAAGATGATTTCCCCACTCCAGGAGGACCTACTAAACACATAATTGGTCCTTTAGCATTTTTTGAACGCATCGCTAATGCTAAGTACTCGATGATCTTTTCTTTAACTTTAGATAACCCGTAGTGGTTATTATCTAAAGTTTTGGTTACTTTTTCAATCTCAAAATTATCTTCTTTAGTTTGTCATCAAGGTAAGTTGATTAATCAATCTAAATAAGTTTTAATGACATTGCCTTCTTGAGAAAGGGGAGCGGTTGCTTCATAACGATTAATTTCAGTTAAGATTCGATCCTTAATGTGTTGAGGGTAAGGATTAGCTTTAATCTTAGCTCGGATTGACTCAACATCATCTTCTTTATTGGTGATATCACCAAGCTCTTCTTTAATCGTTTTTAGTTTTTCACGAAGATAATATTCATTTTGTTGTTTGGTCAGCTGCTTTTTCATCTTCAGCTCGATCATTCGTTCAACTTGTTTAATATCTTCGTTACGTTCGTTAGCTTTGATATTAGATTGGATCTTTCTTCAGATCTTAAAGTAAAGATCAAAACGTTCTTTAATATCATCACGTTCCAAGATCGCTTGTTTATTATGTTCTGATAATAGTTCAGAACCAAAAGTGGCATTAGCATTAGCTGCTAGACTTAATGAGATCTTATCTAACTCTCTTGTTGTTAGATCAGTTTTTGCCATCTCTTTTAGATCAGCTTCATCAAATACACCTTCTTTTTGAATTGTGTCTCACAATTCATCAGGTTTAATTGATAAATAAGTTTTGCAGATCGAATAACTAATTGGGTCGATATAATCTTCTAGTGAAACGTTTTTTAGACTTGATGTACTAATCTTAATTCTTTCAATCCCACGGATTGAAACTTCATAAGTCAGTTCACCCGTTTCTTGATCAACCTCTTCATTAATTCTAGTTATCTCACATAAAGTTCCGTATTTGTAGATATCACTAACTGTTGGCTTGTCAATGTTATCGTTCTTTTGGACAACAACCAAAATCTTTTCAAACTCTTTTTTAGCTTGGCCTGACTTCATCTTTTTTGATTCTTCAATAAGTTGAGCTTTGATCTTTTTAATAAGTTTCATTGATCGCGCTCGACCAATGCTTAAAACGTATTGGTTGTAAGGAAATACAACCATCTTACGTGAGATTAATAAGGGTGCTTTTTGCACTGATTTTGATGTTGCCATGAGTTTATCTGTGTTATCTTCCTTTCAAGCAAAACTATCTAAATAATATTATACCATAATAATTAGCACTCTAAGAATTCAAGTGCTAATTAGGTTTAAGTGATTATCGAGCTAGATTTTTTTTGATGATTAAATCAACAACTTTCTTATTAGTTAACATTGATTCAATCAGTTCTTTTTGGGTTACAAAGTAATTTTTGATCGCATCATACTGCTCTTTTGGTAGTTCTTGATTATTAGAGATCTCTTTGATGCGTTCTTCGATCTCTTGATTGATCTCAGCTTCAGAAACACTGATCTTTTCAAGATCACCGATCTCTTCTAAAACTAAAACTAATTTAATTGCTCTAGTAGCTTGTTCTGTTAGTCTTTGATAAAGTTGTTCTTTAGTTTGGTTTTGGATCTTTAGTGCGTCTTCAACGCTCATTTTGATCTGTTGCATCTGATTTGCAAACTGTTGGTAAAGTAAGTTTACTTCGCGATCAAGTAAGCTTTTAGGGATATGTGAGAACTGACAATCTTCATTAGCAAATTGGGTTAGTAACATCGTGTTCATTTGGTTGGCATGTTCTTGTTGATTTCGATCCATGCGCTTTTTGATATCTTCTTTTGCTTCATCAAGATTCTTGTATTGAGTTTTCATCAACTCGTTCAGTTTTTCAACAGTCATCTCTGGCAACTGAACTTCTTTAATTGAATTTAATTTAACCTTGAATAATACTGGTTTACCAGCATAAGTTTTTTCGTGATAATCTTTGGGAAACGTTAAGTTTAAATCACGTTTTTCACCAACCTTCATTCCCACCATTTGATCTTCAAATCCAGGAATGAACGAATTAGAACCAATCTCTAATTCGTAGTTTTTCGCCTTACCACCTTCAAACGCTTTATTATCAATCTCACCAGAGAAATCTAAGAAGGCAATATCACCCTTTTCAAGAGTTGCACCTTCTTTTTTATCAACTAACTTACCTGCTGATTTAAAGATTCGCACAAGTTCAGTTTGCACATCTTCATCCTTAACAGGGGTTTCTGATAAAAATCCGTTAATCTTTAAATAGTCCCCAACTTTTACTTCAGGAATTGTTTCAAAACTATAGCTTAATGCTAACTTCTTATCATCAATCTCAACTACGCTAACTTCTGGGTTTTCTTCTAGGACTGTTTCAGAATCCTTAATCTTTTCTTGCTTAACTAATTCTAGGTAGATTGGTTGTACTAACTGATTAACCGCACGATCAAATAATCCGATCTGATCGATATGTTTAATCGCTTCTTGATAGGGAACATGTCCCTTTCTAAAACCTTGAATCTTAACGTTTTTAACAGCTGCGTTTAACTTTTTTTGGTAAGCTTCATTTCAATTCTTTTCATTAACATCAACGATGTATTTAACCTTATGGTCAGCGTTAGTTTTTTCTCGAATTTTAAACATGATTTTTTCTGGTTACAAACAATATTTACTTTTGATATTTTACAATAAGAAAATTTTATTGATCAATACAGTTTATGATTACATCATAAACAATCGAGTTGATCTTGGTATTTGGTTTTTTATTATCAAAACAATTTTTGACATACTGAATGATCCCACTAGCTAATTCTTTAACACTAACAAAATCAGGGTAAGAAGGATAATAATCTTGCATAATATTATTAACGATCTCAGTGGCTAATTGTTCTTTAGAAGGATCTTTATAAAAGCTTGATTCGATCTGATCTAAGACGTCGTTAAAATAAGCTTGGGTATTTTTAGCTCAGATATCATCTTTTTTTAAGGTGACTGTGAACGTTTGCTTAAGTTTGTTATTATAAACTTCAAAACTAAGATTAATAAAAGGCTCAATCTTTTGTAATAATTGTGCTGCTACTAACTTATCGCTGTTATCATACGTCTTAGTAATAAAGATATGTCGAAAAAACTCAAAATCATCAATATTTCAGAAATTTTCTTCTTTAGTTGCTAAATAATCAAAGTACCATAAGTTCTCAGGGAAGTTGATGATCGTTTTATTAATTAGTTCTTTCTTATCTAGTTTTTCTAACCAATCAAACTCATTTTCATACATCAAGCGTTTGGTTACTAAATGTGCTTGCTTGAAATAATCAATTAAAGCTAATGGTAAATAGTCCGTATCTAATTCTTCTTGGATACTAGTTAGTGCTTTCTTAAAATCTTTATTATCAAGATCAGTTTTAATCATCATTAGTAAAGATAGATAAAACTGGGTGTTTTGATCATTAGCTAGTTCACTATTACTAAGATCATTAATGATCTCATTTATCGTATGAAATGTCTTGTTCTTTGTCATCATTGTTTTTATGAGGTTTGATCATTTTTTCATTATCCCCACTAACCACAATATAATATTGTGGGTTAATTATTCCCAATTGATCAAAATAAGCTTTTAGTTGATCATTAATGGTTTTGGGAATAATAATCGTACTAAGATTTTGCTTGAGCTCTTTTTGGTTGTTGATGAAATAAATATGTTCGTGAACTTCATGTTTGATTGTATAATAACGTTTTAGATCACAAGAAGTGTTTAAGAACGAATCAACAAGATTGAGTTGGATAAAAGTTTGTAAGCAATTATAAACTGAAGAAACGTTAGGTTTATTCTTGGTTTTTTTATAGATATGTTGGATGATATCTTCGATCGAATGATAGTTGAAATCATCTAATAAACATTCTAAGATTAACCTTCTAGGTTTGGTGATTCGGTATTTGTTTTTATTTAAGATCTTTAGATAATAATCTAGTTGATTATGATTCTTCATTAACTAATCCTTCAACAAACTTTTTGTTCCGAATCATCTCAATCTCTTCTTTGTATAAAGGCACTTCACCCCGAATTGGATCATCAATTCAAGGGGTTTCTAGAATGATGATCTTATTACAGATCTCTTTATGATAGATGAAATTAAGTAGGTTCTCAAACCCGATCTTGCCATAACCAATATTAGCATGGCGATCTTTTCTTGCTCCCATCGGGTTTTTTGAATCATTTAAATGAATCACATATAAGTATTTAAGTCCGATGACTTGATCAAAGTGATCGATTAACTCTTGAGTTTTAGCTAAATCATACCCAGCATCATGAACGTGACAAGTGTCAAAACAAACACCGATTCTAGATTTGTCAGAGATCTGATCAATTACGTATCGTAATTCTTCAAATTTGGAACAGATTTGCTGACCTTTATCAGCCATTGTTTCAAGACAGATGATCGTGTCTTTAGTCATTGAGATCGCCCGGTTTAATTCAGTAGCTAAATGATCTAATGCTTGAGTTTTGTCTTTGACATTTAAGGCTGAACCTGGGTGTAAAACGAAGTATTTGGCACCTAATTCGTTAGTTCTTTTTAGTTCATCTAAAAAGAAGTTAAAACTGCGTTCTCGTTTAGTTGAATCACCATTAGCTAAATTAATTAAATAAGGAGCGTGAACAACATAATTATCACCTAGATCACCTAAGTTATGCTTAGCTAGATATGCTTTAGCTAAATCTAATTTAAATTGGGCAGTTGGTGTTCTTCTAAAACTTTGTGGTGGACCACTATAAAACATAAAACTGGTTGCTCCATAATCAACAACCGTTTTCACCATTCCCAGCATAAAATCAGGTTTGGTTGCCCCAACAAAACAACCTAAATACTTAATTTTGTTTGATTTCATAGAAAGATAAAAATAAAACCAATTGCGGTTTTATTGCTTGGTTTTATTTTAATTATTTATTTTTAAAAATTATTTTGATTGCTCAACAACGCTAACTTTGGTTTTATTACCTAAGAACTTAGTGTAACGAACAATTCCATCTGCTAATGCAAATAGGGTATCATCCTTACCTTGTCCCACGTTTTTACCAGGTCAGATCTTATTACCTCTTTGGCGGTAGATAATTTGACCGGTTTTAGCCTGTTGTCCATCAGCTAATTTAGCACCTAAAAACTTCGGGTTAGAATCACGGCCGTTTTTAGTTGAACCCACACCTTTTTTAGAAGCAAAAAATTGCAGGTCTAAGTGAAATCATATTTTTTTCATTTTATTTTCCTATAACGATTCGATTTGTTTCATCAATGATCTTGATGTGTTGATCATAGACTGAAGCGATCACTGATAATTGTGTTTTAATCAGATCTATTGCGATTAAATTTTTACTATCCACTTCTAATAACTCAAAAAAGATTGTGCTATTTTGTGAATCTTTAATCACCTTAACTGCTTCTGGTGAGAAGTAATTAATCCCCCCAAAAACGATTGCACTAACCCCTGCACACACAATATCTTGGTTGTATTCAGCAAAGAATGCATGACCTGAAACCCTTATTGCACTTGCATAAAAAGTTATTGTAATCATTGTTAACTAATTATCCGTGGTTGATCGCTACAACTTTAAGCTTGGTGTATGGTTGTCTGTGACCGTATTTTTTTAAGTGGTGTTTTTGTGAAATGTGTTTAATCACATTAATCTTCTTTTGCCTACCTTGTTTAAGTACTTCACAAGTAACAGAAGCGCCCTTAACAAAAGGTTTACCAAAAGTGTTGTTCACAAAATACACTTTGTCAAAAACGATTTTTTCACCTACTTGAGAATTTAGTTTTTCCACGTAGATTTCATCGTTTAACTTAACGCGGTACTGTTTTGAACCTGATGCAATAACTGCAAACATCTTATTGTATTTCCTCCAGATAGACTCGTTATCATGGTGATCAAGTTATCCTTGATTCTTAGTTACCATTACTAAACGGTTGAAACTAGATTATTGGTCTAATTTTGCTTATTTTTCTTAAATAAGTCTTATATATTATACCAAATAAACCGCTTACATTAAGCTAGATTCATCGACATTAACTTGATTAAGCTGATAATAATAACCTTTTTTATTAATTAGTTGATCATGACTACCGCTTTCAATGATCTTACCCTTTTGCATCACTAAGATTTTATCAACGTTAATAATCGTTGATAATCTATGAGCGATCAAGATCACAGTTTTCTTATCCATGAGATTAAAGATCGCATCTTGGATTAACTTTTTAGTTTTAGAATCTAGACTTGAAGTAGCTTCATCCATAATTAGGATATCAGCATCACTTAAAAACGCTCTTGCTAAAGCGATCTGTTGGATCTGACCAGCTGAAAAGTTAGTTTGATTCTCATCAATGATCGTTTCATATCCATCTTTAAGATTACTGATAAAATTGTGGATCTTAGCCTCGTTAGCAGCTTGGATTACTTGCTCTTTAGTTGCATTTGGTTTAACACAAGCGATATTGTTATAAATCGTATCACTAAACATGATACTGTCTTGTAACACTACACTAATTTTTTGGTTAAATTGGTATTCATCAAGCTTTTGGTAATTATGATCATTAAAATAGATCTCACCACTTGTTGGTTGGTAATATCTTGATAATAAGTTCATAATCGTTGATTTACCAGAACCGGTTTGTCCTACGATTGCTGTTGAAGTATTAACATCGATTTGAAAACTAACATTATCTAATGCTAAGTGTTTGTTATCATATGAAAAACTAACGTTGTCAAACTTAATGTATTTAAGTTGTTCAATTGGGGTGTGTTGGTAATTAAACTTTTCTTTTAAATTTAAGAATGACTGAATTCTTTTAATCGAAACAAAAGTAATTTGTATATCAGCTGAAACTTTAAATAGATACCACAATTCACCTAAAGCAAATCTTAGCATCAGATTAAAGGTCGTAATAAGAGCTAAATTAATCTGGTTTAAAAACTGGATTGGTGATCCCGAACTTAAGTTAAAGCTTTGGAACAATAAAGAAAAAATAAAAGCGCTAACGATTACGGTATCTTCAAATAAGAAGTTAATCGGATAGATCATACTAAACAGTTTAGTTGATCTGAGATTAACTTTGAGATAATCATCAGATAGTTGTTTAAATTCCTTATTAACAACATTTGTAATATCTAAAGACTTGATAAGTTCATATTGTTGAACGTGCTCTTCAATAAATGTGGCTAACTTTTCATATAAAGCTAAACTCTTTTCTTGAGCAGCATTAGCTTTCTTAATTACAATCAATTGCACTAAAAGCATAATTAACATTAATCCGATTGTGATTAATGTCAGGTATGGTGAAACAACAAAAAGCGCAACAAAGACAAATATCGTAACGATCGGCGTAGAAAACAATTCACCTAAAAATGTTGACAGGTTAGCTGAGATTAAATCAACATCAACAGCGATCTTGTTAATAACCTCACCATTCATCATTTTTTCTAATGTTAATAGATCAATTTTATGAATCTTCTTAAAAACAATATCTCTTATTTTTACCGTAGTTTTGTAAGCTAATTTGATTGTGATTACTGTACTTGAGATATAACAAAGAAACAATAAAAAATAAACAGCAGCTAGGATTGCTGAGAACTGTAATAACCTAATTCAGTTCTCTTGGGCAACAACAGGGTCTAGGGTTGTAATATTAACAAATATGTTCTGAATCACATACCCAAAAATCAGTGAACTGCCAATCCGAAAGATTGATTTAAAGCTAGTTAAAATCATCGTTAAAGCCAGCACTTTTTTATCATTTTTTAATAGAAGAAACAGTTGCTTTAATCTGGCCATAGGCTTAAACTTCATCTCCTATTCGTTTTTGCGAATCGTAGATCTGTTTGTATACTTCACAAGAAGTTAATAAGTTTTTGTGAGTATCATAACCAACAACATTGCCTTGATCTAAAACGATGATTTTATCAAGATCTTTGATGGTTCTGGTCTGTTGACTTACAAAGATCTTAGTTCGATTTTGATAGTTAGCTAAGATCTTATCTAAAACCTTTTTAGCAGTAATATTATCAAGCGCACTTAATGAATCATCAAAGATCATGATTTTACTATCTCTAATCAGTGTTCTTGCGATACAGATTCTTGCTTTCTGACCACCTGATAGGTTGTTACCAAACTCGATTAAATTGTGCTCTAATTTATCATCTAAATTATTAATAAATTCATTAGCACAAGAATGATCTAATACTTGGTTAATCCGATCTTGATTTGCATCAGGATTAGCTTTTAAAATATTTGATTTAATCGTTCCAGAAAATAATTGTTTCTTTTGAAAATCAATTGCTACCGATTGTCGAATATGTCTAGTTTGATACTTATTAATATCGACATTATCAATCATGATCATATTATCAGGAGCATTATTTATCTTAGCGATTAATTTACATAAAGTCGATTTACCTGAATCAATTGATCCGATTATGCCAATATTATCTTTAGGTTTAATCGTTAAGTTGATCTTATTTAGAACATTAAAATTATTTTGTTCATATTTAAAATCAAGACCGTTTATTGAGATTTTACCGACAATTTCATCAAAAATTGCTGTATTAAGTTCTACTTCTTATTTTAAGTCTAAGATCTCCTTAATTCTTTGCTTAGCTGATCTGGTTTTAAGGATATTTAAAACATAATCACAGATCCCAATAACAACATAACTAGTGTAAGTTAAATAGTTTAAAAACGCGATTACTACACCTGGTGTTAATGAAGAATTAGTCTTATTTAAATACCCAGCTGTAACTAGAGTTAAAGTAATAAAGATATTAATTGCTAAGAAAATTAATTGTCACATCATAGCAAGGATTAGATCAGCTCTTAATACTGATTTTAATCATTGTTTATGATGGTTGTCATATCTTAAACTTTGAAAATCTTCTAAATTAAAAGTTCTAACTACTTTTACTCCAATAATATTTTCTCGTATCACTTGATTTAAATTATCAAGTGATTGATAAGTTTTCTTGTAGTGATCTTTTGTTTTCTTAGATCCGTGGATAATTAAGAAGATTACTAACGGAATAAAGAATAAATAGATTAATGATAAGTAACCACTTAAAGCGATTGAAAACCCAATATAAACAAAGATTTCAAAAATGTTTTCAATCATGTAAACCAAGACGTTAATAGCTGCTTTTTCTAATTTAAAATAATCAACATTTAACCTATTGATTAGCGTCGATCTTTGGTATTGATAAAATTGTTCTAAACTAATCGAATTGATCTTGTAATATAATTGATTTTTTAATAAATTTGCCGCTAATAACGTTTGTTTTAATAAAATAATTCGACCAATTACTTTAATAAAAAAACTAATAATAATTAAACCTAAACTAAGAGCTGTAAAATTAATCGTAGCTCTTAGTTTATCATTAGGATCATGGACTAGTCAGTCTGGTTGTTTAATTCCACTAATTAAATCAACAAAGTTTTGAATGATTAGTACAACAAACCCAGCAACAACTACATAAACAATTGAAGCAATGATTCCAATGAAAATCATAATCCATTGCTTTGTTCTTAAATTATTGATGATATAACTCGTGCAGTGTCTTAATTAGTTAGCAAATTCTGATCAACGTTGCGTTTGATTTTATCTTAAAGTCAAGCTTATTTGTAAGATGAGAAATAACGATAAAATAGTTTATTGTCATTATAAATGACAAGGATTTATTTTCTTCTAAAAATCAATTAGCAATAAGATTATAAAATTATCTAGTGAAATTGGCTCAAAGCTTGATGATAGCTGTTCTGTGCACTTCTTATCCATATAGGTTATTAGATAAACCTTATTAAAGAATAAATAATAACCTATATGGACTTAATAAAATAATTTATTAAATTAAAATTTAGATGTCTAAATAGACATAAACAATATTTATTATTCATGGGGATGTCAAGGCTTCGACATGATTGATAAACTTATTAGTTCAGTAGGGTCTGCCCTTTATAGCTCAAGGTAATAATAACCGACAAAACTTCTAAAGAACTAGCTGACGAAAACTTTGTTTTAAATCAGTTAGCATCAAACAACTACGCTTTAAACTTCTAAATAAATAATAAATAGCGTACTAGGTTTTTTAAAAACCTAGATTTATAGGATAAAACTAGATTTTGTAACTCGTTTTTAGTTTTACTATTAATACTGATTAATTAGTTTTTTGACCCAACGATTACTACGAACCAAGATGTTGATACTTATCACTTGGTTTGAGCTTCATAAGTATCTAAACTGTAAATAAAACTAATTTGCTGAGTCGATTGTGGAAACGGGTTCGATTCCCGTCATCTCCACCATTAATATAAGTTTCTTAAACCTCCTTTAATCTTAATTAAAGGAGGTTTTTTATTATTTAATAACATATCAGTGCTTACTAGATTTATAGATTGGCAAAATTTCTTAAAAAGTTGTTAACAAAATTTGATTCAGCTGCTATCGTATTTACACTTACTTCAATTAGTCTATTGTGAAAAAATATTCGTACTGGTGAAAGAATTATCTTCTCTCCAACAAAATTAAGATTAATTGCAAGAATCTACAAATCAGAACAATTTGATCTTGCTAAAGATATCAACATCACCAAGAAAATTAAAACAATTGATTATGAAAAAGTAACTGATGAGCACAATTACTTATGAGAGATTATTACACTAAAAGATGGTTCAAAAGAATACTTCCCAATCCGTGATAATGATAAGAGGATCGTAAGCTTTAGATATAAAAAATATCAAAAAGAGAACGGACTTAAAGAAAAATACCTAGAAAAGTATTATGATAAACCAGGATTTAATCCATCGGTAAAAGAACAAAAATATCAAGAAAAAATTAAAGCCTGAAGTTTACAAATCGATCATCTTTTAACACAATACAATGCTAGAATTGATGAGATTAACCAATGAAAGAATGATCTACTTTCAAAGATAAATCCACAAGATACATTTAGTATTGAAAACGTTAATTTAGATTACAATCTAAAAATTGCTGATGCTGATTACAAATTCATGCATCAGATTGATCTCTTGAAATTTAAGATTAAAAGAACTAAACACAGTGATGCAAAACGGGTTAAAGTACCGATTGAAGAAAACGAAATTAAAGCAGTTGACTATCTACAAAAACAAATGGAATTCTACAAACGAACAATTAAGTTTGTAGATTCTATCAAACAAAAAGATCTAGATAAAAGTATGGTTGAACAGTTAAAAACACAGTTAGCAACTCAAATTAGTGCGATTAGATCAACAGATCCAACCGACCGAAAGATTCGAGAAGATAATCTAACAGCAGAAACTGATGAAAAGATCATTCGATTAACTAAAGTTGAAGTTGATGGCAAATGAATCAATAAACCTTATTATAAAGATCAAATTGATTTCGTGCCAATCACTTCAACTAAAGAAACACTTGAATCAATTAATCTAAAAGATGATTTATCTTCTACCAGCACAAACAATGAACTAAGAACTTATGTAGCTAAAGCTAAAAAAGTAATGTTTGCTTGTGAAGCTGGTATGGGTTCATCTGCGATGGGTGCTGGGATGATTAAAAAGATGATTAACAATCTTGGTGTTAAAGGTGTAGAAGTAGCTAACTGGGCAATTAAAGATCTCCCTAATGATATTGATATCATCGTAACCCAAAAAACCTTTGTTGATTATGTATCAAAAAAATACAAAAACAACTACGTTTATGGGGTAAATCAATATCTTAAAAAAGATGAATATAAAGAACTGATTGATACGTTTAAACAAGAACGATTATCTTAAATAAATTAAAGAAAAAACACCAAGATCATCTTGGTGTTTTTTTCTTGTTGTTATTAAGCTTACTTCTTATTTAATTATGCAAATTTACCGTTATTTTTAAATAAAAATTAATCAAATAATCCGTTGATTCTAAATCAAGATCTGTTTAGTTTTCATCAGATCAATCAATTCATCAAAGATTTGATTGATCTCTTTAGTTGTATAAGTCTTATCACCTTGTTTTAGATAACATCTAACCGTATATTTGGTTGGTTGATAAGTCTTGTTCGTATCAATCTGATTAGTTGCATCAAAGATCGAGATAATCTCTCATTTTGATAACTTATTAAAACTATTAATGACATTAATAAAGCTATTAAAATCAACTTCATTTTTTAGTTGGAAAGTAATATCTCTAGTAACTTCTTGGTAGTGATCATAAGCTTCATATGTTCTGACATAACGATTAATTGAAGTAATTAATCGTTCCAGATTAATATCTAAACAATAGATATCTTGATCAGCTAAATCAAATTCTTTTAGGATTGATTTTTTAATCTTACCAATATAACCGATCGTTTCATCATAAACTACTAGTTTTAATGAATCGTTTTTAACTAGATAAGTATCATCATTAATCGTTTGGTAATTACAATTAAACCCAAAGTTTTGCACGATGATATCACTAATCCCTTTGATCGTGATTAGATCCAGTTTGATCCCTGATGATGGATCATAACTATGATTAAATAAGTTATTAGCCATCACTAAACCAATATGGTGGTTAGCACCATTTTTGGTTAATAAACTTTGGATCTCAAAGATTGGGTATAACTTATTCTTATATGATCGGTTTAGTTGATAAACTTCTAATAAGTTCGTTAAGATATTTTGACGATAGTACTGTCTAGTTTCAGAGATTGGTTTAGACACAACAACTGGATCTTGATACTTAAACAGATTTAGTAGTTCAGCCCGTTTTTTAGAAGTTAAGTTATAAGTTCTTATATGATTAAACTTTAATGATCTTAACTTCTTAGATAGCCGATCTAACAGTTCGTTTGTTTCATTATTTACTTCAAGTAAATAATCAGCCTTAATCGGAATTGGTTGGAACAGATTAATATTTAAGATCTTTAATAGTTCTTCTACTAGATCTTGTCAGTTATAAATATCGTTTCGATAACTTGGTACGTATACAAGATCATCTTCAACTAAAAACCCTAGGTCTGTTAATGATTTTTGGATCATAGCATCTGGTAAGTAGTTCATACTTCCAAGTAAGCTGCGAATCTTATCATAATTAACTTTTACTTGTTGATGATACTCATCAACACTAAATGTTTTTGACAGTTCAGATAACTGTTGATTATAAACCTTTGTCAATAAGTATTGGTATAAGTATTCAAAGGTCTTTTTGGTTTGGTATAAAGAGATTTCTTTACTAAATAGATTAGCACTGTATGTGTTAATCTTATGAAATGCTGCTGATTTAATGATCTGGTGACGATCAAAGTTACCTACTTCAATAAAGTAGTTAATACTATTCTCATCAACAGCGGTTGCCATTGAACCAATGATACCAGCAAGCGCAATGATCTTTTCATCATCAACAACTAAAAGATCATTCTCTTGAACTGTATATCACTTATTATCTAAAGCTAAAAACTGCTCTTTTTTAGTGGCTTGCACTAATCTTACATCACCCACGATCTTATCAGCGTCGTGAATGTGGATTGGGTTAGCCACAAATAACGGAATTAAATTAGAAAGATCAACTAGATCATTAATAGGTTTAATGTGGTTGTTAATCAAGATCCCCTTGGTGTTTCAGCTTGATTGTTGTAATTGATAGTTCCTTAAATGGATCCCACCAAAGTATTTGGCTTTATTATCTGTTTCATCTAAAACCTTAAAATTAATCTGATGAAAATCAGTTTGTTTAGCTCTACCAATTAGTTCAACGTATTTTAAGTTTAGATAAGCAGCTAATTCTTTAGCTAAAAATCTAATCCCATGTCAATCAGGACGACTAGAAGGGATCGAGATATCAAAGATCGTATCATCGATATTTAGATACTTATAAACTTCAGTATCACCTAAATTAGCCTTATCAAGGATAATGATATTCTTACTATCATATTCAGATAGATACTCACTTGATTGTGGGTTTAGATCAGCATAAGAACATAAAAGCCCACTACTATTCATTCCCCGGATATCACGGTTAATTACCGTGATTCCGTTGGGTAGTTCTGCACCTTCCATCGCCACAATCACATACTTATTAAGTACCTTAGTTTGGTCAAAAAGGTTGGGCGAATCTGAGATGATGTTAATAAACTTATTATCACTAATCTGGATCGAACAGATATTTAGTTTTTCAGCATGGGGGTGTTTTTTAATCGTAAAGATCTTTCCGATTATTAAGTAATCGATCATACTAAAGGTCTTAATTGATTCGACCTCAGCACCGATCGCATTGAGTGCTTCAACGATCTTTTTATCTTCGATCTTAGTGATCGTGGGAATGAAATTGGCAATTACCTTTTTTGATAACAACATAATTATTTACTACTCATAAAATTGCTTGATAAACCGAAAGTCATTAAAATAAAAATCCCTAATGTCAGTGATATTATTTTTTAGCATCGCGATTCTTTCAATCCCAATTCCAGCAGCAATCCCCACCATCTTTTCAGGATCAATATGTGCAGCTTCTAACACTTTAGGGTGTAAGATTCCTGAACCCATGATCTCGATCCATCTGGTTTTTTTACATAAAAAACAACCGCTTTGACAGTTTCAACATTCAACATCGACTTCAAAACTTGGTTCAGTAAACGGAAAGTGTGAAAGTCTAAACCGAGTTTTAAGATCATTACCAAACATATGTTCGATGAATTTGGTAACAAACCACTTAAGGTTTGATAAAGATAGATCCTTATTAACCCACATAAAGTCCATTTGCATAAACTGGTGTGAGTGAGTTGCATCATCGGTGTCATTACGATAAACATTACCAAAGCTAATCACACGAATATCTTTATGTTTATTCATAGCAGCAATCGCTTCGATCGTTCCTGCTGTACAGTGTGTTCGTAATAATTGCTTATCACTTACATAAAACGTGTCTGTTTTAGATCTACCAGGATGATCTAAAGGGATATTTAGATCATCAAAACAATGTTTGGTTGTCACTAATTCTGGGTAATTGACGATCGTAAAGTTAAACTTCTTAAAAAAATCAACGATCTGATTTACCACTAAATTTAAGGGATGAATTGAACCATCAACTAGATCTAAAGCTGGAATCATTAGATCATAAGCTGGTTTTTGATTCTGATCTAAGTTGATTACTAACTGTTGGTTTTTTTCTTCAAATAACTCTTGAATCGCTTCTTGTAAGAAGTTTAATTCTTTTCCAAATGCTTTTTTAACTGCTAATTCTTCTAACTCACGTAGTTGTTGAAATAGTGGGGTGACGTGTTTTTTAACAAAGATGTTTTTAGTTACAATCAGTTCTTTTTGATTATCAACTGAACTGATTGTCTGTTTAAAATTATCGATAATTTTTTTGATTTGATCCATATAATAATAAGGCGTATAAGATAAAAAAGATATTTAAAGTGGTTAGCTTCAAATATCTTCATCAATGCGTTTTAAGATGTTGGCACTTTGTCTAATGTATTCTTTGAATAGATCATTAAAGTTAAGACGCATTAAACTAATTAAAGTTAATAGTTCATCGATGAACTTCTGACATGATCATCAATCTTCCATTGATAAACAAAGTTCATATAGTTCTAAAAAACGCTTTGAAGCGATTAAACTTGAGGGTTTTTGTTTTTGTTGTTTCACATCAAAAACAAAATTAAGTTCGGTTTTTTTATCTTGATCGATCTCAGTTTTAAACTGGATTAAAAAACTTAATGATAGGTGTAAAACGTTAGCACAAGCTTCTAAGATTGCATGATCATCTTCTTTGGGTCCGTTTTTTCAAAACTTGTATGCCTCGATCTGCTTTGCTAAGTTACCAATCTCCACAGCAAGTCATAACCTTCTTTGCTTCTGGTTTTTCTTATAAGAGCTTTTAGTCTTTTTAAAGATGATAGTATCAAGCTCTGCTTGTTTTTCGATTAACTTCTCAAGGTCTAAAAGCATATGATCTATTTACCTGTAACTTCTTTCACTAACTTTTTGAAAGCTTCATGATCGTGGATCGCAATTTCAGATAACATCTTACGGTTAATCGTAATTTGTTGTTTCTTTAAAAGGTTAATGAACACTGAATATGTTACCCCTAACTCACGTAGGGCACCATTTAGACGCTGGATTCAAAGCGCTCTGAATTCACGTTTTTTATTCTTACGGTCTCTGAATGCGTATTTTGCAGATTTAATAACGGTTTGCTTAGCAACCTTATATGATGCATGACGAGTACCAAATGTTCCTTCGGCTTGGTTTAATCATTTCTTTCTGCGTCTTCTAGTAGTTGGTCCGCCTTTAACTCTCATCTTGGTTTTCTCCTAAAAATTATCTTTATTTAGCAATTAATTGCTTAATTCTTTTGAAATCAGTTTTGTGCACTAAGCCATCTTTTCTTAGGTGGCGTTTTTGCTTGGTTGTTTTATTTGGTGCTAAGTGTGAAGTGTAAGCTTGCTTACGCTTAATCTTCCCGCTTTTAGTTGTTTTAAAACGTTTAGCTGCAGCACTTTTTGTCTTCATTTTTGGCATAGTAATTTCTTAACTTTCTTGACCAGTTGGTTGATTTAATTCAGCTTTCTTCTTATTCTTAGTCGGAATAAAAACCGCCTCATACATATTGCGTGAAACCTTTGTATATGGTTTTTGCACATCAGCATAATTTTGAATGAACTGATAGAACTTATCATAAACTTCTTTGATTAACTCTTCACGAGTGATCATTCTTGAAAACGCTCTGATCGTAAACTTAACATGGAATCCATCGTTTAATCATTCAATCGATTTTTTTGCTCTTCACTCGATATCATGATCACCCACTCCGGCTTTAAAGTTAATCTCTTTAACTTTAACCACGGTTTGTTTTTTCTTACTATCACGTTTCTTGCGCTTTTGTTCATAGACATGTTTACCATAATCCATTAACTTAGCAATTACCGTGCTGGGATTATTTGAGATCACAACAACGTCCAAACCCTTACTATCACCCATCGCTAATGCGGCTTCTTTAGTGACAACTCCTAGATTAGTTCCATTTTCATCAATTAAAGTGAAACTATCAAATTTAATGTTCTTATTAATTGGAGGTAAATTAGGTTTTGGTCTTCTGTTCCTTTGATTGTTGTCTTGATTCATATAATCCTTTTTAAATAAAAAATGTCACACAAACAAAAGCAGTGTGACATTTATATTATTAATATATAAATATAAAAGGTTAGCTTAGTTTCTTATTAGATTATCATCTTTAGTTAGCAACAAGATTTTAAGTTATAAGAAACTAATAATCAACCATGATCTACATTTAAGAGATATAGGTGAGTGTAACACTGCTTATCTGATATGATTTGATGATGCGATTTATATTCAAATAACTATTTGAAGATCATCCTTGTAATTATAACACATTCTTTTTTAGATCTAGCTTGATTTTTAAAGATCAACCTTAAATATATTTATCGATCTTAACTTTATATATAATCTTAACTAAAATGGTTGAACTATATTTTAAGAACTCTAGATTTATTGGGATCGCTCATCAGATCTCATCTAAACAAGAACTAAAATTATTAACTGAACAACTAAGAAAACAGTATAAGAAAGCCACCCACATCTGTTATGGTTATCTTTTTAAAGATAACGGAATTGAAACAGCGGGGTTTAGTGATGATAATGAACCCAAAAACACCGCAGGTAAACCGATCTATGATCTGTTAAGAATTAAACGATTGTATGGCTATGTGGTTTTTGTAATTCGGTTTTTTGGTGGGATAAAACTAGGTACTGGTGGGTTGATTAAAGCTTATCGCAAAACTGCGAGTGCTACGATTGATCTAATTTTTGCTTCAACTTTTTAGCAATCTCAATTGGTAAGACTTGACTTAAACTAGCAATCGAAGCTTTTTTAATCTCATCAATCGTTTTAAAATGTTCGATCAATTGTTGCTTTCTTTTCTTACCCAAACCCTTGATCTGATCAAGGATAGAATCATATAATGATTTTGCTTTGGTTTTACGAAAAAAACTGATCGCAAACTTGTGCACTTCTTCTTGAAGATTGGCTAAGAAAAAATATAACGCCGAACTCTTATCTAAACTGATCTCATCAAGATCAAAAGTGACGATCTTATCTGTTTGGTGTTTATTGTTCTTAGCTAAACCAATCAGATTGATCTTTTTATCAATCTGAAGATCGACAATCGCTTTTTTTGCTGCTAACACTTGGTGTTTACCACCATCTAGAATAATCAGATCAGGTAGATCAACAAAATTGTTTTTTAAAGCTTGATACAACCTGCGATAGATCACTTCATACATATAATGATAGTCACCTAGTGCTTGTTGATCTTTAATCTTATATTTACGGTATTTCTTCTTATTAAACTGATTGTTTTCAAAAACAATCATTGCTGATACTTTATCCGTATTAAACAAGTTGGAATTATCATACACTTCTAGATGATTGAGTTTATCAACCTTGATCAATTTTTTTAATTGATCAAGGGCTAGATTAATTCTTTGTTCTTTTTTAACTAAGGAATCATATTTTTGGGATAGTTCATTAGTTACATTTTGAAGTGCTAATGACATAATCTCATTCATCTTCCCACTTGTGGGATTGATAATCTCAATTCCAAGACTGTCCTTTAATAAGGTTGCATTTGCTTGATCTAAAGAAGCATATAAGATCTTGGGTTTGATATTATCTTTATAGTATTGACTAAGATAAGAAGTAATTACTTCTTGTTCTTCACCATAATAAAAATCACAAATCGTGTTTTTGGACACCAGCTGACTTGAAACATAAGAAAATAAAACAATACAGATCACATTTTCTTTGATCTGATAAGCTAGAACATCGATTCGTTCTTTTGCACTATACAGATTAATAATCTGTTTATCAAAGATTAGATTGATCGCTTTTTGCAGATCTAAATATTTTTTGGCTTGTTCAAAATCAAATTTTTCACTAGCAATCGACTCTTTTTCTTTTAAGTCTTTTAAAACTTGATCAGCTCCGTTGTGAAAAAAATAATCGATCTTTTTTTTCATCACTTCATAATCAGCTTCACTAACTTCGTGAGTGCATGCTTTCATACATAAATTAAGATCATAAAACTCACACTTACGGCCCTTTTTATTAAAACAGTTTTTTAAGGGAAACAGTTTTAATAAAAGATTATAAAGATCATATGCTTTCATCTCACTTGAAGCAAAAGGGCCGTAATGTTTACCTTTTTTGGGATCAAAGTTACGTGTATAAATTAGTCTTGGATACTTTTCTTTCGTCATCAAGATATAAGGATAACCATTGTTATCCTTTAATAAGATATTATATCTAGGCTTATGCTTTTTTATTAGATTAGCTTCTAATAATAAAGCTTCATTTTCATTATTAACTTCAATGAATTCAACATAAAAGATCTCATTAACGAGCTTTGATGTTTTCAGATCTTTTGGCCCATTAAAGTATTGGTGCACCCTCTTGTAGATATTTTTAGCTTTACCTATGTAAATAATCTCATTAAGGTGATTCTTTCATAGGTAACACCCTGGTTTTTTTGGGGCCAGATCTAGTTTTTGTTTGAGATTAAAATTCATTGTCTTATATAATTTTATTATTATGAATAATAAATTGACGGAACGCCAGATCTTAATTTTGAAGGCGATTATTAATGAATATATCTCAACTGCAACTGCAGTTGGTTCTAAGATCATCTTAGAAAAATACTTTAACAACGAAGTATCTAGTGCAACGATCCGCAATGAGATGTCGGTGTTAGAAAAAGAAAAGTATATCGAAAAACCCCACACCTCAGCAGGAAGAATTCCCACAATAAAGGGGTATCAATATTATGAAGCTAATTTAGCTGAAACTAAGATCTCAGAACGATTAAAACAAAAATTGATGGCGATCTTAAATAAACGATATCATTCAATTGATGAGGTGATTGAACAATCAGTTGAATTCATTAATAATGTCACCAACTTGCCTTCCGTCATTACCAAGTTCAAATCTTATGATCTACTTAAACGAATGGATCTAATCAAGATTAATAATAATACCGCAATAATCTTGATTGTTTCTTCTTCTGGTGAGGTGATTAAAAAAACGATTAAGTACCAAAATTCAATTCAATACAATGATGTATCAACTTGTGTGCAGATCTTTAATGATCGGTTAGTTGATACCCCATTTATTGAATTGAAAGAAAAACTAACCGCGATCAAAGAGATCGTTAGAACTAAAGTTCACGAATACGAATTCGTGATGCAACGGATCGTTAACTATATCTTTGATATTAATGAAAAGAGCACGATCAACATTAAGGGGACAAAAAAATTGGTGATCCATCCCGAGTTTCATGACCATAATAAGTTAAGTGAGATCTTAAACTTACTTGAGAACACCTCAATCTGAGAACAGATCTCATTTATGCAACAAAAAACCGGGAAGTCAGTGATCACTTTTGGTCAAGATATTGGGATTGAAGGGATCTCAGTTGCTTCAACCTTAATTGAAACCGAACAAAATAAACACCAAATTGCAATCGTTGGACCCAACCGGATGGAATATGGGAAGATCAAGGGTTTATTAAATATCTTAAAAGAGCAAGTTGAAAAGATTGATCATCTCAACTTGCCTTTAGAAGAGATTAATAAAGAATCATAATGAAACTATTAAATACGATTAAAAGTTATGCTGATTTTTTGAAGATCAAAAAAGCTGCTCTTAAACAATTAGCAACTGAGATCAGGGATTATCTGATTAATCTTGGTAAAGAAAAAAGTATCCACTGATCATCCAATCTAGGGATTGTTGAACTAAGTATTGCACTAGCATACTTTTTTAATCTAGATCGAGATAAAGTCTTTTATGATACCAGTCACCAAGCTTATGTTCATAAGATGGTGACTGGTCGGTTTGATCGGATGAGATCGATCCGTGAAACAAATGGGTTAAGTGGATTACAAGATCTAAACGAATCTAAGTATGACTATTATGCTGGTGGTCATACTTCAAATTCACTTAGTGTAGCTAGTGGGTTAGTTTTTAGTAACCAACTACTGGATAAAGAACAACTAATCATCCCCGTAATCGGGGATGGTAGTATTGCTAATGGGATCGCTTTTGAAGCAATCAACAATATTAGTTTTCATCATCATAAGATGATTATTATCCTTAATGATAATCAGATGTCGATCTCAGAAAACTTTGGTGAGTTTAATAAGTTGTTAACCAATTTAAAAGATGATCAAGCCAACTTCTTTAAGCAATTAAATTATGAGTATCTAAAGATTGAAGATGGTCATGATTTAGATCAGATCTTTGCTGGGTTAGAAAAAGCTAAAGAGTTGGTTAAACAAAAACCAGTGATCGTTCATGTTAAAACAATCAAGGGTAAGGGGGTTGAGCAAGCTGAAGCAGATCTGATTGGAACTTATCATAATTCCAATCGGTCTAATAAAACTTACCAAGACCAATCTGGGTTTATTGCTGCAAGTCATTTAGAAGCAAAACTAAAAGATAAAAAGCAGTTTTGCATGATTAATCCCGCGATGACTTATGCAACTGGATTTATTGATCTGATTAAAAAATACCCAAAGAATTACATCGATGTTGGGATTTCTGAAGAACACGCATTATCAATGGCTTCTGGAGTAAGTTTAAATCAGGTTCCGGTCTTTTTACCGATCTATTCAACCTTTTTACAAAGAAGTTATGATCAATTAATCCATGATTTATCACGATTAAATTTAGGGATCAATCTCTTGATTGATCGATGTGGGTTGAATGGAACTGAAGGTTCATCTCACCATGGGATCTTTGATGTGGGGATGATTAAAAACACCCCGCATGCTAAGATCTATGCTGCTAGTAATCAGATCGTATTAAAAAGATTACTTGATCAAGTAATTAATAATACAACTCAAGTAATCGCGATTAGATATAATCGCTATTTTGTTGAACTTAACCAATACGAATCGTATTATCAAGACTTTGATCATATTGATCAATGGGTTAAGTTAAATCCAGCTAATACTAAAAATAAAACAGCATTAATTTCATATAATAACAACCTGATCTTATTTAAGAGGTTATTAGATCAACAACAACTTAACGATGTTGATTGCTTTGATGCAATCTTAGTTCATGGTGATCAATTAGATCAAATGATCACTAAGATCTTAGATCAATATGATCAGATCTATCTTTATGAAGAGATTTATCAAAATCTTGGGTTGGCTAATGAGTTTTATCGACTGATCGTTGAAAAGAAATACCAAAATAAATCATTATATTCTTATAATTTCAAAACGATCCCTCAACACGGAGATAATAAAGATCTATTAATCAAACACGAGATGGGTCATGAACAAGTGATTGAAGCAATTAAAAAGAACTTAAAAAAGTAAATTAAAGATCTAAACTTCTTCAATAAACAATAATCAGTTTTTTCTCAACTTGATTATTGTTTATTTTTTGATTTAGCTAACTTGTGCTTAGTTTTTTTAAGTTAAAATAAAGAATATTCTTCCAAAGTCTAATAAAATCAAGATTTTAAAGAAATTTGCACGTTAAGTTAAAAGCTTATCTGCTTGATGGATCAAGTAGATGGATCTTAATAAAATCATAAAAGTCATACCCAACTTAGTTTTAGAGATTTTCTTAATTCAAAATATAAATAGGAGTTATGAATAAAATAAAATTCCGGGTAGTTTCCTTTAACACAAAGTTAAGGTGACTATTGATTGGTAAATTACCATTAGAACGAAAAGCAAGACCGAAAATTCTAGAATACATCTTCTTTATTTTAAACAACATCATCACATTGATCTGTAGTATTGTTATCTCATATTAATTAATCAAACTATATCTAGACAATAATAAAGAATTATTAATAGGAACTTTTATTAAAAGCTTGCAAACAAGTTTCTTACTAAAACTGTTATTCACAATCATCATCATAAATCGACTGATCAATTTCGTTCTTTGTATCCACACTTATTACATCTTAACTAAAACAGAGTTCAATAAAATCTACCCAATCATTGACACTATTACCGCAATTTTATTAATTTCACCCTTAACAATCATCTTATTCCTAATTGCTTATCAAAAGAATGAATTAGCATTTGAATAACGATTGAGATTTAAAAAAATATCGAAGGTACACTATGAAGAAGACAAAACTAAAATACTTATTTGGTTTATCAGCAGGGTGATTATTAATTGCTCCAACCATTTTATCTTCTTGTCGACCTGCAGATAATGATAAGCCTCCAATTGAAACTAAATCAAAGATTTTATCATTTAAAGATTAACAAATTAACCCAACACCAGTAACTGATGCTGAGGTAGCTGATGTTTTAGCAACACCAAATACACCTAAAGAAAAGGTAATTAAATTATTCAGAGATGCTGCTCAAGTTGATAAAGGTGTGAATGATATTAGTGATTTTCAGATGTTGGGTGATGCTGGGAAGAAATTGTTTAGTACAGCAGCGGGACAAAAACTTTTAGGTGGTCAGTTAGTAAAGCAAGCTGATGTTGTTTTATTGTTAAACATCTTACCCCATCTGTATTCAAAACAGATTAGAGCTGCTAATTTTGATTATTATCAAGCAATTACTACTCACGACTCATCATTATCAGCAGCAACATATATGATTGAAGCCACTAGATTAAAAAAGTTAGATCTTGCTTATCAGTTGTTTGAATATGGAATTAACATTGATATGGGTCAAAATATGCACTCATCTGATGCTGGGATCCATGCTGGTTCATTGGCTGCAATCTATCAGATGATCCTTTTTGGGTTTGGGGGATTAGATTGACATAATGATGAATTACACTTGAATCCGATCTTACCAAAACATTGGAAAGAACTAACTTATCGTTTCCAATATAAAAATTCACAGTTTAAAGTTGTGATCAAACAAGATCATTTCTTGATTAAAACGATTAATAATTCACACGCTCGAGAACTGATCATCTCTGATCAAAAACATCTGATTGATAACGAACTAAAAAGGTTTGAAATTAAATATGATTAAGGGATTTATCTTTGATTTAGATGGTGTGATTACTGATACAGCTAAATTGCACTATATAGCTTGAAAAAAGATTGTTGCACAACTAGGAATTAACTTTTTAGAAGAAGAAAACGAAAAACTAAAAGGGTTATCTAGATTAGATACTCTTAAAGCAATTCTTAGGTTAAAAAAACCTAAGAATGATTTAAGTCAAGCTGAACTAATCAAGATCTGTGAACAAAAAAATGATCTATATAAAAAGCTCTTAACAACTGAGATTTATCAAAACTCGATATTAAAAGGTATTGATCAATTAATAATCAAAGCAAAAGCAAATAAGATTAAATTAGCAGTAGCTTCTAGTAGTCATAACGCGCCGTTAATTTCAGAAAAATTAGGTTTATTAGATAGCTTTGATTATATCGTTAATCCAAGTGAGATTAACCAAGGCAAACCAGCAGCTGATATCTATCTTAAAGCTGCAGAAGGCTTAGATATCAGCACTGATCAAGCTATTGGGTTTGAAGATGCGATCTCAGGATTGAAAGCAATCAAAGCAGCCAAAATGAAAGCTGTTGTCATTATCCATGGCAGTAATGAAGATTTTTCTAAAGCAGATCTAATTTATCAAAGTACTAGTGAACTTAACTTTGATTTCATCATGCGCCATTTTCAATAAAAAACATACCCATTTAGATTATCTAAATGGGTATGTTTAATATATCTTAATTATGAATTAGTTTGTGGTGGCATTAATGTAAAAGTAAGATTACCAATACCTACACTATCATTATTATTACCTGAAACATAAACTTTGTTTCAGCCCTTAGTTAATGTTATTGTGTCTTTGTTTGCTTCTAATGTAATATTACCGTTATTACTATCAGTTCCTCTTTTTGTTTTAGTATCAAAGGTTAAGATTCTATTTGTGGCATCAATTACTTGTAAGTGTGTGATCTTGATCACATTGGTTGTAAACTTAGTGTCGGTAGACACAGCTAGACCTCTATTTGTTAAACTATTATAGTTACCACTAATATAATATGAACCAGCTTGTGGAGCATTAACATAAAAAGAGAGATATCTAGCATATCCGCCTTGAGTACTAGTTGTTGCTGGAACTCTTTGTACGTTCATGTTGGTTCCCATAGCAGTTCTAGCATTCTGATCACTAGCGCCCAATCAACCAATTACATAATATGGTTGAGTTTGACCACCACCACCAGCGGAAACATTAATTAGTTTATATGCTGGAGAATAACTACTAGCTAAATTGTAACCCTCAACCATATTAATCATTACAGAAGTAGCATTATTCTGTTGGTTGATTGTGTTACCAAAGATATCATTGTAGATCTTATCAGCATTATTTTCATTCGAGCTAAGATAAATGTTACCAATCATTGGGGCAACTTTATTCATATTTCCTTCACCCGTTGGAACACTTAATTCGATTGTGTTTTGACCAAATCTTAAACCTGATAAAACGATTTTAGCAACTTTAATCTCATCAACTGCTGGAGTTGGATTAGCTGTAGTATTATTTGCACTAGTTGAAGTGGCAAACTCAACTTGTTGAACATTTCCATTATTTAGTTTGTATTGTAATCCAACATTACTAGCATCAGCTGTTTTAACCAACTTATAAGGGAAATATAAATAACCAGTTGATGGACCATAGTTGCTAAAACTAAATTGGTATTTCGTGTTTGTTCCAGCTAAACTATAAATTCATGAAACATCAGTAATACTATTGGTGTTTGCAAGAATTCTACTTGAAGGTTCATCACCATTTCAAACCGTTCTTCTTGCATATTTATAATTAACAGGTGTTACATCAGCACTAAAAGCAACAAAACTATAGTTTGAAGGTTGAACATTAGTGTTTGTAAACATTCCTACAAAACTTTGTTTATTATTTTGAATCACTTCTTTGATAAAACTATTAGCTAATGCATTAGCATTAGTCTTTTGTTCATTAATAGTTGATAACGTATTATTAATATTCTTATTAGCTGTAGTAATCTCATTAGAATCTAAAAGCGTTCCCCCATTTAGTGGATCTAGTGTTTTAGTTATTAAACTACTAGCTTTATTGTATAGATCCACTAAATTATTACGAATCTGATTATAAGCAGTTGATGCTAAACCTTCAAGGTTAGTAGCACGTTGTGATAAAGTGGTTTTTAGTGTTTTGTATGCTTCAACTAAATTTGGGTGTTCATTATCAAAAGTGGTTTTATCCGTATTAGCTTGGTTGATGGCTGATTCTAAATTAGTTTTAGCCATATTTAGTTGTTCTAGTGTTGCATTAAGGTTATTGTTAACTGTTTCAGCTTCACTATAAGCAGATGATAAACTAGCTTCAATCTTGGCATAATCTTGTAGTGAAGCTAATGTCATTGCTTTAGCATTGATTAGATCAGTTAACTCCATCCGCGCTGTTTGTAATTGGGTTTGGCTATTATTTGGATTTGCGTCTTTTTTAGTAATAGACATACAGCTAGAAATCCCAATACTAAGAGAGGATGTTGTACCTAACAAACTAATAGTCTTTAAGATGATTCTTTTTTTACTCATAGAATATTAAGATATATATAGATATATCTTAAATGATTAGCAAAAATAAAATATAAATAAGCGTTTATTACTAAAGAATTTTGGTTGATAAGAAAAACCATTTTTTTAATTTTTTAGTTAATTTAACGGCTTATTTATTTAGGATTTTGTTAAAAGATTTTGTGTTTTTTAAGCAAAGATATCAGATTAACAATCTGATTGTTCTAGATCAGTTTGTTAATCAAAATAAATATTATCAGTACCTAACTGATTTTAAAGTTGAGCCAATTATTAAGATTGATTTAATGGAAGAAAAAGCCGAATCTAAATATTTAAGTGTGGCAGTAGCAAGTATTTTAGCTAGGACTTTTTATTTAGAACTTTGTCAAAAGTTGCTAAATAAGATCAATTACAAAGATGATTATAAAAAGATGTTAGTGCTGATAATAAAACCTTTGAACGGATTAAAAAACATATTAAAGATTATCCCAATTTTAATTGGAGTAAGATCTTTAAAGTGTTCTTTAAACCTTTTGCTAAGTTTTTAGCTTCGTTGGAGGATTAATTGCGCCTAGGTTGGTTCCTGGAATTTGGTGAGCTGAGTTAAATAAAAAAAGATCAGAACGGATATTCGTTCTGATCATTAACTAATTTTATGTAACTAACTTAGCGCTTTATTTTGAATATAACCAATATTTTATTTACCCGTTCTTTCTTTTCCTGCTGGTTGTTCTGTTCTAGTGTTTGTGTTATTTTCTGCATTAGTTGGCGAAGGATTATTTAATGTAAATTTCAAATTACCAATATAAGGAGTATGACCCGAAACTCCGCCAATGATAATCTTATTTAATCCTTGTTCTAAATGAAGAGTCTTCTTTTCATTTGTTATAGTAACAAGACTATTCATAGTAGCTGAAGTATCAAACTTTTCTAATGTATTTCAAGCTGTAGTTGCTCTAACACCAATCGTGACAGAATTAGAATCTTTATTATCTGTTGAAATTTTTAATTTTCTTTCCGTAGTTGTTGAAATGTACGAACCACTAATGTTGTAGTCACCAATTTTAGGTGCATTTACATAAACAGTTAATGTTCTAGAATTTCCATTAACTGCAGGAAAGTTATAAACATTTTCTACAGATCTATCATTAGTTCTAACTCCATCACCACCGATTCATCCTACTAAATAAACAGGACTAGATATAGCTGTTCTACCCTCTCCACTCTCTGTTAAATTAGTAAAACGACGTACATATATTGAATAGCTAGTTGCAAGACTATAACCTTTTAATAGATCAACACTAACTTCTGTAGCATTATCTTGATTAGCTACAGTATTACCAAAAATATCATCATATACCTTATCTACATTTTGATCATTAGCAGTAAGATACATATTACCGATCATCGGAGCTACTTTAGAAGTATGATCATTGCCTGTTGGAACACTGAATTCAATGGTATTAGTTCCAAACTTCAGATCAGATAGAACAACTTTAGCAACCTTAATGTCGTTAACAGTTGGAACTTCATTAGCTAGAGCCATCATTTCAGCAGCAGGTTGTACTTGTGATGGTTCAGCACTAGAAGCTGTTGGTTGAGCTGTGGCAAAATTAACTAATTTTGGAGTAGTGTTATTTAATACATATTGCAACCCAACATTATCATTCGCTTGAACTAATTTATAAGGGAAATATAAGTAAGCATTGTTTGAAGCACCATAATAATCAAAAGTAACTGTGTATTTAGCACCCATTCCCGATAAGTTATAAATCCATGATACGTCTGTTAATTTATTACTTTGTTCGGTTTGGGTTAAAGGTGCTTTATTAGTATCTCAAACTTTTCTTTGAGCAAAATTCCAGTTTGGGCGAGCATTATTAGATCCTGTTGTTACATCAACACTATAACCAACAAAACTGTAGTTACCTGGTTGAGGTTGTGTTTGCATACTAGTTTCACTACTACCAGATGTTAATTGAGCATCATTTAGTACTTGTTTTGTAAAACTAGTTGCAAGCATATCTGCATTAGCTTTTTGTTGATTTAAAAGTGTTGGATTAATAGAATCTGTAATCTCTTTATTAATTTTTACTACATTGTCTTTATTAGGTGATTGTCCAGCATCATTAAGCAAAGTTGAAGTTGTAATTGTTTTTGCTTGATTATATAAACTCATTAAATGAGTTTTGATTCCACCATAATTTGCTGAATCATTAAATGCAGCAAGGGTTGTATTTTCACCTTCTAATGTTGTCTTTAAATTAGTATAAGCTGTAACAAGTTCAGAATTATTTTCATCAAAAACTTTCTTTTCATTAGCAGCTGTATTAATAGCTGTTTGTAAGGTTGATGTAGCACTTTTAACTTGTTCTAATGTAGCAGATGAGTTTTGTGAAGTTGCTTCAGCAGATGTATATGCAGCTGTTAAGTCGCTTTTGATTTTGGCATAATCAGAATACATCTGAACATTTGTATTTTTACTAGATAACAAATTTGTTAAAGCTGTTTTAGCAGTTGATAATTGCTGAGCAGAATTCTCCATTCCTCCGTCATTTCCTGGATTAGTATCTCCGCCATTCATACCACCACTAGGAGGGTTTGGCATTGGATCTGGTTTTGGTTCAGGGTTAGGTGTTGGTGTAGTTGCTGAAGTACAACTAGCAGCTGCTAACATCACAAACGAACCAATACCTAATAAACTAACAAACTTTAAAATGTTTTTTCTTTTCACTTAAAGTTAAGCCAATAACTTACGTTCACCACGTCTATTATTATCTAAAGAATATATAAAGTTCAGTAAGTAATAAATCGAATTTATTTTCGCTGATCAGAGCAGTCGCTAACTCCTAAACTTCTAATAACTTCTTCTTCTTCTTCTTCGAAAAACAAAGGATTTTATAAGTTTTTATAGTTGAAACCACATACAGTTATTACTTATCAACTTTTTTAAAGATAAAAAAACACCAGAACCGTTCTAGCAATTCTAGTGCTAATAATTTTATGTAACTAACTTAGCGGGTTTATCTTCATGTGAAGAATTTATTTAGGCATTTCAACGGCATTTGTACTACTATCAGTATTAGAAACAGAATTTCTTAATGTAAAACTTAAATCACCTATATAAGGGGCGTTATTACTCTGTAATTTTCCACCTGCAAGAGTAATTTTATTTAGACCTTTTTTTAAGGTCAAAGTTTTCTTCATATCTTTAACAGAATTACCATTAGTGGTGCTCATTTCAAATGTATCAAAAGTACCTAAGGTAGTTCAGTTATTTTTACCTTTAACAGTAATTGTAACAGTATGATTTGAAGAGCTTTCAGTATTAGATGTAGATAATACTAAATTTCTATCATTATTAGTAAGGTATGAACCACTTATAGAATACTCACCATTCATAGGCGCATTTACATAGATTGTAAATGTTCTTCTATCACCATTTACATCAGGAGAAGTTTTTACATTTGATAGGCCGCTAGTTGATCTATTTGCATTACCACCAATCAAACCAATTAAATAAACAGGGTCAGAGGTTTGTACGCGATTATCTCTTAAATCAGTAAATTGACGAATATATGTTCTTCAACTAGCAGCAAGACTATAACCTTTTAATAGTTCAACAGTAACCGCTGTTGGATTATTTTCATTATTAAAAGTGTTGCCGAATAGATCATCATAAATTTTGTTTTTATTAACTTCCGCATTAGATGAAGTTAAATACATATTTCCAATCATCGGAGCTACTTTACCTGTAGGAACACTAAATTCAATTGTGTTTGAATTAAAGTTTAGATTAGATAAAGCGACTTTAGCAATCTTAATATCGTCAACAGTTGGTGCTGACTGCATTTCAGCAGGACTAGCCATAGTTTCTTCTTCACTAGCAGCACCATCACTTGGACCAGAAGCTGGAGTTTGTACAAAGTTAATTTGTTTAGTATCACCACCATTTAACTTATATTGTAAACCAACATTATCACCAGTTTTAACTAATTTATAAGGGAAATATAAGTAAGCTGTTTTTTCAACTCCAAAGTAACGAAAACTTAATGTGTATTTAGCTTCAGCATCATTTAAACTATAGATTCATGAAACATCTGTTAAGGGTGCAGCTTGTTGTGTTGCATCTTCAGCTGGTGTAGTTGCTAAAGGAGTATTTTCAGAGGCCCAAACTTTTCTTTCAGCAAAGCTTCAATTAGGGCGATTATTATTTTGCGGACCATTAACATCAACACTAAAACCAACAAAACTGTAATTTCCTGGTTGCTCCTGATTATTTGCTTCATCAACTCCAGTCAAATTATTTTTAACTAAAGACTGTTTGATAAAACTGTTAGCTAAATTATCAGCATTTTGTTTTCAAGCTACTAGTTTTGAAGTTGCATTAGTAATATCTTGATTAGCTTGTGTTACACTCATAACTTGAGGAATATTTCCAGTAGCAGGGTCTAAAGTAGCTGTAACAATAGTATTGGCTTTTTCATATAAACTATTAAGATTAGTTCTGATTGCTGCATAATTTTCGTTTGCAAGAGAATCTAAATTAGTTTTTTCTTCTTTTAACGTTTCTTTTAGATTGTTATATGCTTCCACTAGTGGCCCGTGCTGTGCATCAAAATCAGTTTTTGCTTTAGCTGCTGCAGCAATTTCTGCTTCTAATGTTGTTCTAGCAGCATTAATATTCTGAGTAGTGGAAGCAGAATTATTAAGTACGTTTTTAGCAGTAGTATAAGCTGCTGAAAGTTTTGCACTAATTTTTGCGTAATCAACGTATAATCCAACTTTTTCAGTTTGACCATTTAATAAAGTAGTTAAAGCTGTTTTAGCAGCTGCTAATTGCTGAGCAGAATTATCCATTCCCTGGATTAGTATCTCCACCATTCATACCACCACTAGGAGGGTTTGGCATTGGATTTGGCTTTGGTTCAGGGTTAGGTGTTGGGTTAGGTGTTGGGTTGACCGGTGTAGTACAGCTTGCAGCTGCCAACATCACAAATGAACCAATACCTAATAAACTAACAAACTTTAAAATGTTTTTTCTTTTCACTTAAAGTTAAGCCAATAACTTACGTTCACCACGTCTATTATTGTCTATAAGAATATATAAAGTTCAGTAAGTAATAAATCTGGTTTATTTTCGCTGATTAGCTCAACCCCAAACCCCAGAACTCCTAAGAATTTCTTCTTCTTCTTCTTCTTCTTCTTCTTCTTCTTCTTCGAAAATCAAAGGTTTCACTAATTTTTATAACAAATTCAGAGAAATGTTTTTTAAAAAAATTCAAAATAAAAAAACATCAAAATCCCGATTGATTTTGATGTTAAATGACAAACAAAATAACTTATGTAAAATACTTAACTAACTCAGCTTGATTACATATATTTTCTATTACTAAGATGGATTTGAAACATTAGTAGTTTCAGGTTGGGTTTCATTAAGAATAAATTCTAAATATCCAAAATTTGGAGCATTACCCATATCTGCAGTAGCTCCACTAACTACTATCTTATTTAATCCTTCTACTAGAGTTAATGTCTTTCTATTATCAGGAACAGTTGTAACTCGGGTAGGTCCTGTTGTTGCAGAGGTATCAAAGGTTTTTAATGTAGTTAAATTATTTGTAGACAATTGTCTTACAGTTACATTATTATTAGAAGACATATCTCCGGTACTGAATTTAAGATCTCTACGAACCTTTGAAGCGAACACTCCTTTAATATAATAAGCACCTGCTTTTGGAGCATTTACATAGAATGTATAAGTTCTTGTTTTTGGAGTACTAGCTACTGGAGATCTTTGCTCGTTTGTTTTTTCTGTTATCCCAGTAACATTACGAGCGCCAGTATTACCACCAACATAACCGATTAGATAATATTTTTGATCAGGCATCATTTTTCCATCTAAGGTTAACTGTTGGTCTGTATACCTTCCAACAAATGTTGATCAATCAGAAGCTAAACTATAACCACTTAAAGCATCAACTGAAATTATTGTTCTATTATTTTCAGTTGTAACACTATTACCAAAAATACTATTTTCGATTTTTTGTTTATTAGCTTCATCAGCTGATGAAGTAAGATACATATTACCAATCATCGGAGCTACTTTTTCTGCAGGAACACTGAATTCAATTTTGTTTGCTCCAAAATTTAAATTAGATAAAGTAACTTTAGCTATATTAATACTATCCACTGTTGCAGTTGGACCGTTGGCATTTTGCATATTACCAAAAGTGATTGCTGTTTCAGTAGGAATATTATTTAACTTATATTGTAAACCAACACTATCACTATTTTTAACTAACTTATAAGGGAAATATAAATAACCTGTTGATGGTCCATAGTAGGTGAAATCTAGCGTATATTTAGCTCCATTACCTGCTAAACTATAAATTCAAGAAACATTTGATAAAGGTTGAGCTGGAGTTTCGTCTGAAGCTGCAGGAGTATCAATCTTAGTTGGTTGATCACCACTTGTGAAAATCGTTCTCTGAGCATAGTTTCAGTTAGGAAGAGCTGTTTCTGAACCAGGAGCTGTAGTAGTTCCAGTTACATCAACGCTATAACCTACAAAACTATAGTTTGCTGGTTGTGCTTGATTATGAGTATCATCAGTTCCCATAATTTTTTCTTTAACTATTGTATAAGCTTTGAAATTAGCAAACTGATCAGCGTTCTCTTTTTGCGACATAAGAGTTTCGCTATTTATTACTTTTTCGATATTAGCAGTTCCATCTGTAATCATCTTAGATGTTGGAATCTCACCACTAATTGGATCTAATGTTTCTTTTATGATCTTTTCAGCTTTTAAAGATGCAGAGTTAATTTCATTTAAAATTGCGCTATATTTTGAATCTTTTAACTCCATTACAACAGCATCTTTTTTACCAACTACAGTTTTTAAATTCTTGTAAGATGTTAGTAACTCGCTGTGATCTTGATCAAATTTTTGTTTATTGCTATTAGCTGTATTAATAGCTGTTTGTAAAGTTGATGTAGCGTTCTTTACTTGTTCTAGTGTAGCAGATGAATTTTGAGAAGTTTGTTCAGCAGTTGTGTATGCAGCTGTTAAGTCGTTTTTGATTTTGGCATAATCAGAATACATCTCAACATTTGCGTTCTTGCTAGCTAACAAACTAGTTAAAGCAGTTCTAGCAGCTGCTAATTCTTGAGCAGCATTGTCCATACTTTCACCACCACCACCAGGATTTGGCATTGGCTTTGGTTCAGGGTTAGGTGTTGGATTTGGCTTTGGTTCAGGGTTAGGTGTTGGGTTAGGTGTTGGGTTGACCGGTGTAGTACAGCTTGCAGCTGCCAACATCACAAATGAACCAATACCTAATAAACTAACAAACTTTAAAATGTTTTTTCTTTTCACTTAAAGTTAAGTCAATAACTTACGTTCACCACGTCTATTATTGTCTAAAGAATATATAAAGTTCAGTAAGTAATAAATCGGGTTTATTTTCGCTCATCAAGCCAAACCAAGACTCCAGAACTTCTAAGAACTTCTTCTTCTTCTTCTTCTTCTTCTTCTTCTTCTTCTTCTTCTCTATTTTTAAAGGATTTTAGTTATTTTATATATTAAATACAACAACTCAATTTGTCTTAACTAAACAAAAAAACACCAGAACCGCTTTAACGATCCTGGGCTAATAATTTTATGTAACTAACTTAGCGCTTATATATTCTTTTCTGCAATAGCAGAACTAGGCTTATACTTATTCACCAGTCGTTTGATTGCTTTCTAGAGTAAATGTTAGGTTACCAATAAATGGAGTGTCTCTATTACTTACACCTGATAAGATAATTTTATTTAAACCTTTATTTAAGGTTAGAGTTTTTTTCATTTGTTCATCTGTTCCTGAAACAGTAGTACTATCCATCTTATTAGTATCAAAGTGACCTAATGCTGTTCAATTATCTTGTTTTAGATTTGTTACTGTAACAACATTTTGAGCCATCTCACCTGTTGAGAATTTTAGACTTCTTGCTGAAGTCGATCCTTGTAAATACGCACCACTTATGTGATAGTTCCCGTTTACTGGTGCATTTACATGTATTGTGAATGTTCTTGTATCGCCATTCACATGGGGATTATTTTTTTTATTCATTTGGGCGCTTGCAACTGTACGATTCCCGCTACCACCAATCAAACCAATTAAATAAACAGGGTCAGAAGTTTGTGCGCCATTACCTGTTAAACCAGTAAATTGACGAATATATGTTCTTCAACTAGTTGCAAGACTATAACCTTTTAATAAATCAACTGTAACAGCTGTTTTATTATCTTGTTGAACTGAATTATTTCCAAAAAGATCATCATAAATCTTGTTTTTATTAACATCACTATCAGATGAAGTTAAATACATATTACCAATCATTGGAGCGACTTTAGGCATTTCATCTTCAGCTTGAGTGGGAACACTAAATTCAATTGTGTTAGAACCAAACTTTAAATTAGATAAAGTCACTTTAGCAACATTAATATCACTTACTGTAAGAGTTGGATTTAATTGGCTAGCAGCAGTCATATTTTCTTCAGAAGTTTGATTTTCTCGTGCTGATTGAGGCATAGTTGATCTAGCCGGTTCAGTTGCTGCTGATTCTGATTCTGATTCAACAGGTTGTGTTGGTGCAAAATTGATTTGCTCAAAATTACCGTCGTTTAATTTATATTGAAGCCCGATATTATTTTTATCGGCACCTTTAACTAACTTATAAGGAAAATATAAATAAGCTGTATCTGGCCCATAATAATTAAATGTTAAGGTATATTTTGCATCTGTTCGAGTTAAACTATAAATTCATGATACATCTGTTAAAGGAGCAGAGTTTTGTGAATTATTAGGTAAAGGGCTGGTAACAAGTTTAGTATCTGCTGTTCAAACTGTTCTTTGTGCAAAATTTCAGTTTGGACTTGTTATGTCACTAGCATAAGCTACAAAACTATAGTCACCTGGTTGTTGTTGGACTGTAGTCGCATTATCTCCAGTAGCTGCAGATAAAGAAGCACTTTTTAGCGTTTCTTTTAAGAAGCTTGTATTTAGTGTACTTGCATTATTTTTTCTAGTTTCAAGCATTCGAGTAGCATCAACAATTGCTTGATTAGCTTGATTTACAGCTTCAACTTGAGGGCTATTTTCCATCTTAGGCTGAAGTGTTCCTTCAACAAGCGTTTTAGCAGTTTGATATAAACTATCAAGATTGTTTTTAATTGCTGCGAATTCAGCAGCCATTACTAGATCTAAATTAGATTTTTCATTTTTTAATGTTTCTTTTAAAGCATTATATGCAGCCACTAATGGACCATTAACTGCATCGAAATCTGTTCTAGCTTTAACTGCTGCATCAATTGCTGTTTGTAACGTTGATGTTGCTGTTTTAACTTGATCTAAAGTTGATGTTGAACTATCTGAAGTCGTTTTAGCAACTGCGTACGCAGAAGTCAAGTCAGCTTTAATTTTTGCATAGTCTGCATATAATTCAACAGTCTTAGATTCTTCACCAATTAAATCACTTAAAACTTTTTTAGCAGCAGTTAATTCTTGAGCTGCAGCATCCATCATATTTTGTCCACCACCTGGATTAGTATTTCCACCATTCATACCGCCGCTAGGAGGGTTTGGCATTGGATCTGGTTTTGGTTCAGGGTTAGGTGTTGGGGTAGGAGTTGGAGTGCTAGCTTGAGTACAGCTAGCAGCTGCTAACATTACAAACGAACCAATACCTAATAAACTAACAAACTTTAAAATGTTTTTTCTTTTCACTTAAAGTTAAGCCAATAACTTACGTTCACCACGTCTATTATTGTCTAAAGAATATATAAAGTTCAGTAAGTAATAAATCCGCTTAATTTTCGCTGATCACAGGATTCCCAAACCCCAGAACTCCTAAGAACTTCTTCTTCTTCTTCTTCTTCTTCTTCTTCGAAAAGAAAATCTTTTATTCGTTTTTACAGTTGATTCAGAAATAATTTATCAGCATTTTTAAATAAAAAAAACACCAAGACTCTTTAACGGTTTGGTGCTAATAATTTTATATAACTAACTTAGCGCTTTATTCAAAGATAAAGATCTTTTTATTTGATTCATTATTATGTTGTTGAACGAGTCTCACTTTCAGTATTACTTGACGGGGTAGCATTCAAAGTGAACGTTAAATTACCAATATAAGGAGTGTGGTTATCTCCACTAATAACTATTTTATTAACCCCTTCTTTTAAATTTAGTGCTCTCATCATTTGGTTTTGCACAACATTAGTATTACTCATATCTCCTGTATTGAAAGTATCTAGCGCATTTCAATTACTTTTTGCTTTAACATTAATTGTTACGGAATTAGAATCATTGTTATCCATTGAAAATTTTAATAGTCTATTACTTGTATTTGTTGAAATGAAAGAACCGCTGATATAATAGTCACCAGCTCTTGGAGCACTAACGTATATTGTAAGAGTTCTCTTTGAATTTCTAGTTGAAGGACTTTCAATAGGATTATCAACATTAGTAAGACCTCTTGAACCAGGACCACCAATAAATCCGACTAAATAACTTGGCTTTCTTGTTTGCGAATCTGAAGATTCTCCCATCTGCGTGTCCATTAATTGTTTAAATTCACCGATATATGTTGATCAACCAGAAGCAAGACTATAACCTGTTAATAAATCAACAGTGACAGAAGTTGAATTGTCACTTGAGTTACTAGTATTACCGAAGATTTCATTATAGATCTTTCCTTGGCTTCCGGAATTTGAAGTAAGATACATATTTCCAATCATTGGAGCTACCTTATTTGTTGGAACACTAAATTCAATTGTATTTTCTCCAAATGTCAGCCCAGATAAAGTAACTTTTGCAATATTAATGTCACTTACTGTTGGAGTAGGATTCATTTCATTATTAACAGCTGCAACTTCATCAGCAACTAAAACTTCAGAAGATGATCTACCTTCAGTAGTACTAGTAGTTGCTACTCCATTTTCACTTTGATCAGCGTTTGTAGGCATAGTTTTAGCTGGTTCAAAATTAATTAATTTCGAACTAGTTTTATTTAGACTGTATTGAAGGGCTACTGAACTTGAATCAGCTTGTTTAACTAACTTATAAGGGAAATACAAGAATGCAGTATCAGGACCATAATATTCAAAACTTAGGGTATATTTAGTTCCTTCTCCAGCTAAACTATAAATCCAAGAAACATCAGTTGAAGAAACAGGGGAAGAAACTAGAGCTGTCTTTCCGGTTGGTTGATTTTCACTAGTTCAAACCTTTCTTTGAGCAAAGTTTAAGTTCGGTAGATTTTGCGAATTACCAGTAGATCTAGTTGTTAGATCAACACTATAACCTGCAAAACTTCAATTTGCTGGTTGTTCTTGATTATGAGCTGAATCTGTTCCTGTAGATAATTGAGTTTTAGACAACGGTTTTTTCTCAAAATCGTTAAATTTATCTGCATTATTTTTTCATTTCTTCAACGAATCAAAACTAATAGCCATTTTAATGCCGTTGTTAGCTTCGTTTACTTTCTCTAAAGTAGGTCTTTCACCATTAGTAGGATCTAATGTTCTAGCCGTTATTGCACTACCTGTATCAAACAGTTTACTTAAGTGATTTTTAATACTACTATATTTATTTTCAGATAATCCTTCTAAGCTAGTAGTTTTAGATTGTAGTGTAGTTTTTAAATTATTATATGCAGTTACTAAAGGTTGATTTTTGTTATCAAAATCATTCTTAGCACTAGCAGCTTTTAAAATAGCAGCATCTAATGTAGTTTTTGCCTCATTAACCTCATTTAGAGTTGCACCAGTTTTAGCTGAAACTGCTTTAGCTGTTTCATACGCTGCTGTTAATTCATTTTTGATCTTAGCATAGTCTTCATATGACGCTAGATTTGCAGTTTCACCATTAATTAATGTTGTTAAAGCAGTTCTAGCGGCTGCTAATTGTTGAGCAGCATTGTCCATTCCTCCGTCATTCCCTGGATTATTATCTCCGCCATTCATACCACCACTAGGAGGGTTTGGATTAGGTGTTGGTGTATTTCCACCATTCATACCACCACTAGGAGGGTTTGGCATTGGATTTGGCTTTGGTTCAGGGTTTGGAGTTGGTGTAGTTGCTGAAGTACAACTAGCAGCTGCTAACATTACAAATGAACCAATACCTAATAAACTAACAAACTTTAAAATGTTTTTTCTCTTCACTTAAAGTTAAGCCAATAACTTACGTTCACCACGTCTATTATTGCCTAAAGAATATATAAAGTTCAGTAAGTAATAAATCGGGTTTATTTTCGCTCACTAGCTCAACCCGACACTCCTAAACTTCTAAGAACTTCTTCTTCTTCTTCGAAAACAAAAGATTTTATCAGTTTTTATAGTTAAAACCATCACAACTCATAACTCTTAACTTACTGAACAAAAAACCAGAACCGTTTTATGGGTTCTGGACTAATAATTTTATTTAACTAACTTAGCGCTATTAAACTGTAAGTATTTTTTTTCTTATTTATAAGTTTTACATTTTGTTATTTAATAACATAACTATTTAAGCTGCTGCACCAGAAACGTTTTCTGGTGTAGAACTACTACCATCTGCACTGATTTTTAATGTAAATGATAGCTTACCAATATAAGGAGTATTAAGATCCTTATCTCCTCCAATAATAACTTTATTTAATCCTTTTTTAAGGTGTAGAGTCTTATTAGCACTTTGAGCGCTACTACCTTCTCGACCACTACCAGTTGAAGTACTCTGTTCATTAATATTTTTATTAGTTTTTGTATCAAATGTTCCTAGTATAGTTCAACTATTTAAAGATTTCACATCTATAACAAGAGAAGAGTTCATGTTTGGCTCTGTACCTTGAGTTGTTGAGAATTTTAGATATCTTTTTGCCGTTGGTTGTCTACTTGTATTATCCCCATTTAGATACGACCCACTAATATAATAATCACCGTCTTGTGGAGCATTTACATAAATTGTAAATGTTCTACTATTACCTGTAAGATTAGGGCTTCTAGGTGTAGTTGGAACATTTTCAGCATCAGTACGACGTGCACTACCATTAATTAAACCAACCAAATAAACAGTTGGAGATTTTGTTGCAGAACCTTCTGCAGTCAAATCAGTAAATTGACGAATGTATTCAAAATAACTAGTTGCTAAACTATATCCTTTTAGTAAATCAACTGTAACAGTTGATTCATTATTTTGTTTAACTAATGTATTTCCAAAAAGATCATCATAAATCTTGTTTTTATTAGCATCAGTATCAGATGAAGTTAGATACATATTCCCGATCATCGGAGCAACTTTAGACATATCACTTCCTGTTGATTGAGGAACGCTGAAATCGATTGTGTTTTCACCAAACTTTAAACCTGTTAATTTAACTTTAGCTACATTGATGTCAGCAACTGTTGGCGCTTCGTTCATTGTAGCAGTAGCAGGCATTGCTTGATTAGTATCAGAGCCTTCTTGATTTGTTTGATTAGAATTCGCAGCAGTTTCTGTAGCTGCTCGTTCTGCAGGTGCAGGTGCTGCAGGTGGCTGAACCGGTGTAACAGTTGAAGCAGGCTTAAACTCTATCAATTTAGCATTAGCCCCATTTAATGAATACTGTAATTCTGCCCTATCATTAGTTTTAACTAACTTATAAGGAAAATATAAATAAGCTGTATCTGGCCCATAATAATTAAATGTTAAAGTATATTTAGCATTCATTCCACTTAAACTATAGATTCATGATACATCTGTTAAAGGAACTGAATTTTCAGTTTGATCAGCTAAAGGAAAATTTTTATTAGCTGTATTAGTCCAAACTATTCTTTGAGCAAAGTTTCAGCTAGGAAGATTATCACTTGAACTAGAAGTCTGAGAATTGTTTCCAGTACGAGTAGTTATAGTATTTAAATCGACACTATAACCTACAAAACTATAGTTTCCTGGTTGTTTCTCTGTATTGGTTGTTCCAGTAATCTTTGTTTTATTGATTACTTGTTTAACAAAACTATCAGCTAAGTTTGTTGCGTTTTGTGTTTGCTGTGTTAATGAATTTTCATTAGTTGCTTCTTGAAGTTTTGTATTAGCCTGAGTTACTTGATCAACATCTAACACAGCGCCATCGATTCCTTCTAATGGTTTAGCAATAAGCATTTTGCCGGCGTTATACAATGTGACTAAATTTTCTTTAATTCTAGCAAACTTAGCATCTTCCACTTTTGCTAAAGCAGCAGATTCATTACCTACTGCAGTCTTAAGTTGGTTGTATGCTGTTACTAATGCATTATTTTGCTGATTAAACGTTTGTTTACTACTAGCAGCAGCATTAATTGCAGTTTCTAATGTAGTTTTAGCTTGATTAATATTTTGTGTTGTTGAAGCAGTATTATCAAGAACAGCTTTAGCTGCATCGTATGTTTTTACTAAAGTATCTTGAATTTTTGCATAATCAACATACAACTCTGTATTTTGAGTTCTAGAATTAATTAATGTTGTTAAAGCAGTTCTAGCGGCTGCTAATTGTTGAGCAGCATTGTCCGTTCCTCCGCCATTCCCTGGATTAGTATCTCCGCCATTCATACCACCACTAGGAGGATTTGGATTAGGTGTTGATGTATTTCCACCATTCATACCACCACTAGGAGGATTTGGATTAGGAGTTGGAGTTGGTTCAGGGTTTGGAGTTGGTGTAGTTGCTGTAGTACAACTAGCAGCTGCCAACATTACAAACGAACCAATACCTAATAAACTAACAAACTTTAAAATGTTTTTTCTTTTCACTTAAAGTTAAGCCAATAACTTACGTTCACCACGTCTATTATTGTCTATAAGAATATATAAAGTTCAGTAAGTAATAAATCAGGTTTATTTTCGCTGATCATAGAATCCGCTAACTTCTAAACTTCTAAGAACTTCTTCTTCTTCTTCTTCTTCTTCTTCTTCTTCTTCTTCGATGTTTAAAGGTTTTTAGCCATTTTATATAGTGAATACAACAACTAAATTGCTTACTTAAACAGAACAAAAAAAACACCAGAACCGCTTTAGCGATCCTGGGCTAATAATTTTATGTAACTAACTTAGCGCTTATATATTCTTTTCTGCAATAGCAGAACTAGGCTCAACTTGTTCACTAGTCGTTTGATTGCTTTCTAAAGTAAATGTTAAATTACCAATAAATGGAGTGTCTCCATTACTTACACCTGATAAGATAATTTTATTTAAACCTTTATTTAAGTTTAGAGTTTTTTTCATTTGTCCATCTGTTCCTGAAACAGTAGTGCTAGTCATCTTAGTATCAAAGTGACCTAATGTTGTTCAATTATCTTGTTTTAAATTGGTAACTGTAACTTCGTTATTACTGCTACTTGTACCGGTTGAGAATTTTAGACTTCTTGCTCGATTTGATCCTTGTAAATATGCACCACTTATGTGATATTCACCTTGTGTAGGAGCATTTACATAGATTGTAAATGTTCTTTTATCGTTATTCACATGAGGAATATTTTTAATATTCATTTGAGTTCTTGCAACTGAACGATTCCCGCTACCACCAATCAAACCAATTAAATAAACAGGGTCAGAGATTTGCCGGCCATTATCTGTTAAACCAGTAAATTGACGAATATATGTTCTTCAACTAGTTGCAAGACTATAACCTTTTAATAAATCAACTGTAACAGCTGTTTGATTATCTTGTTGAACTGAATTATTTCCAAAAAGATCATCATAAATCTTCTTTTTATTAACATCGCTATCAGATGAAGTTAAATACATGTTCCCAATCATTGGAGCGACTTTAGACATTTCACCTTCACCCGTTGAAACACTAAATTCAATTGTGTTAGAACCAAACTTTAAATTAGATAAAGTCACTTTAGCAACATTAATATCACTTACTGTAGGAGTTGTATTTAATTGGCTACCAGCAGTCATATTTTCTTCAGAAGTTTGATTTTCTGATGCTGTTTGAAGCATAGTTGATCTAGCCGGTTCGGTTGATGCTGATTCAACAGGTTGTGTTGGCGCAAAATTGATTTGCTCAAAATTACCGTCATTTAATTTATATTGAAGCCCGATATTATTTTTATCGGCATCTTTAACTAACTTATAAGGAAAATATAAATAACCAGTTTGTGGGCCATAATAATCAAATGTTAATGTATATTTAGCTCCTGTCCCGCTTAAAGTATAGATTCATGACACATCTGTTAAAGGAGCAGAGTTTTGTGAATTATTAGGTAATGGACTGGTAACAAGATTATTATCTGCTGTTCAAACTGTTCTTTGTGCAAAATTTCAATTTGGACTTGTTATGTCACTAGCATAAGCTACAAAACTATAGTTACCTGGTTGTTGTTGAACTGTAGTCGCATTATCTCCAGTAGCTGCAGATAAAGAAGCACTTTTTAAAGTTTCTTTTAGGAATTTTGTATTTAGTATGCTTGCATTATTTTTTCTAGTATCAAGCATTTGAGTAGCATTAACAATTGCTTGATTAGCTTGATTTATAGCTTCAACTTGAGGGCTATTTCCCATCTTAGGCTGAAGCGTTCCTTCAATAAGTGTTTTAGCAGTTTGATATAAACTATCAAGATTATTTTTAATTGCTGCGAATTCAGCAGCCATTACTAAATCTAAATTAGATTTTTCATTTTTTAATGTTTCTTTCAAAGCATTATATGCAGTCACTAATGGACCATTAACTGCATCGAAATCTGTTCTAGCTTTAACTGCTGCATCAATTGCTGTTTGTAACGTTGATGTTGCTGTTTTAACTTGATCTAAAGTTGATGTTGAACTATCTGAAGTCGTTTTAGCAACTGCGTACGCAGAAGTCAAGTCAGCTTTAATTTTTGCATAGTCTGCATATAATTCAACAGTCTTAGATTCTTCACCAATTAAATCACTTAAAACTTTTTTAGCATCAGTTAATTCTTGAGCTACAGAATCCATCATACCTTGTCCGCCACCTGGATTGGTATTTCCACCATTCATACCACCACTAGGAGGGTTTGGCATTGGATCTGGTTTTGGTTCAGGGTTTGGAGTTGGTGTAGTTGCTGAAGTACAGCTTGCAGCTGCCAACATTACAAACGAACCAATACCTAATAAACTAACAAACTTTAAAATGTTTTTTCTTTTCACTTAAAGTCGATCTGATAAATTTTTAAAAAATTAAAAAATTCACCAATTAAGAATATATAAAGTTCAGTAAGTAATAAATCGGGTTTATTTTCGCTGATCAAACCAACCCCAGACCACAGAACTTCTAAGAACTTCTTCTTCTTCTTCTTCTTCGAAAATCAAAGGTTTCACTAATTTTTATAACAAATTCAGAGAAATGTTTTTTAAAAAAAATTCCCGAGATAAAAAAACATCAAAATCCCGATTGATTTTGACGTTAAATGACAAACAAAATAACTTATATAAAATAATTAACTAACTCAGCTTGATTACATATATTTTCTATTACTAAGATGGATTTGAATCATTAGTAGTTTCAGGTTGGGTTTCATTAAGAATAAATTTTAAATATCCAAAATTTGGAGCATTACCCGTATTTTCAGTAGCTCCACTAACTACTATCTTATTTAATCCCTCTACTAGAGTTAATGTCTTTCTATCAGAAACAGTTGTATCTCGAGTAGCTCCTGTTGTTGCAAAGGTGTCAAAGGTTCTTAATGTAGTAAGATTTTCTGTAGACAATTGTCTTATAGTTACATTATTAGAAGACATATCTCCAGTACTGAATTTAAGATCTCTAGGATCTCGTGAAGCGAACACTCCTTTAATATAATAAGCACCTGCTTTTGGAGCATTTACATAAAATATGTAGTTTCTATTACTTATGTTGCTTGCTAATGGGAATTTTTGAACATTGTTCGTTGGAATCATCATATCATTACGAGAACTAGTTCCACCAACATACCCAATTAAATAATATTTTTGGTCCGAAACACTTTGATTATCTAATGTTAGACCTGTGCCACTATATTCAGCTATAAATGTTGATCAATCTGAAGCTAAACTATAACCGTTTAAAGCATCAACTGAAATTATTGTTCTATTATTTTGAGTTGTAACACTATTCCCAAAAATATCATCATAGATCTTATTTCAGTTATTAGGACTAGAAGAAAGATACATATTACCGATCATCGGACTTACTTTTTCTACTGGAACACTAAACTCAATTTTGTTTGAACCAAAATTTAAGTTAGCTAAAGTAACTTTAGCTACATTAATATCATTAACAGTTGGAGTTTTACCATTCATTGTTTGCTCACTACCAAAAGTGATCGCACTTGGTTTAGTCGCATCATTTAATTTATATTCTAGACCTAGTTTCACTTGATCACTAGTATTAACTAACTTATAAGGGAAATATAAATAACCTGTTGATGGTCCATAGTAAGTAAACTCTAAAGTATATTTAGCACCGGTACCAGCTAAACTATAAATTCAAGACACATTAGATAAAGGTTGTGCCATAGTTTGACCATCAACAGGAGTATTAGAAACACTTCTAGGTTCATCACCGTTTGTGAAAATGGTTCTCTGAGCATAATTTCAGTTAGGAATACTTGTTTGTCCATTAGCAGTTCCAGTTATATCAACGCTGTAACCTACAAAACTGTAGTTAGCAGGTTGTGATTTATTATGAGCTTCTTCAACTCCTGTAATTTTTTCTTTTACTAATACTTGCTTAACAAAACTATCAGCTAGTTTTGTTGCGTTTTCTTTTTGAGGATTTAATACTTCATCTTTAATTGCTTCAACAATCTTAGTATTAGCCATCATTACAGCAGATGCTGTAAGTGGATCTCCCTCAACTGGTTCTAACGTTTTAGTAGTAATTGCTTTACCTGCATCATATAACCCACTTAAATGCATCTTAATTCCAGCATATTGTGCAGCTGCATATGGAGCTAAAGTAGCAGTTTCATTACTTAAAGTCGTTTTTAATTCTTCATAAACTTTTACTAACTCGGCATGTTGTTCATCAAAGGTTTGTTTACTAGTAGCAGCTGTTCTAATTGCAGTTTCTAATCTAGTCTTAGCCTCATTAAGATTTTGTGTTGTTGATGATGAATTATCAAGAACAGTCTTAGCAGCATCATATGCTTTTGTTAGAGTGTCCTGTGTTTTTTTGTAGTCAACATACAATCCAAGATTCTTAGCTTTAGAATCAAATACAGTAGTTAACCCCATTCTTGCAGCAGCTAATTCTTGAGATGCAGCATTCATCATACCTTGTCCATCACCTGGATTAGTATCTCCACCATTCATACCACCACTAGGAGGATTTGGATTAGGTGTTGGTGTAGTACAACTAGCAGCTGCTAACATCACAAACGAACCAATACCTAATAAACTAACAAACTTTAATATGTTTTTTCTCTTCACTTAAAGTTAAGCCAATAACTTACGTTAAACACGTCTATTATTAATATAAGAATATATAAAGTTCAATAAGTAATAAATCTGCTTAATTTTCACTGATCAAACCAGCCCCAAACCCCAGAACTCATAAGAACTTCTTCTTCTTCTTCTTCTTCGAGAAACAAAGGCTTTTGTTGATATTTATACTTCAACCACAACTACGATTCTATAATTCCAACTAGTAAATAAAAAACACCAGAACTATTAATTCTAGTGCTAATAATTTTATTTAACTAACTTAGCGACTTATCAAAAATAAGTATTTACTTTTTTATTTTTCTGTTTTAACATTTTTGTTCTATACAACATAATTAAGATTGGTTAGACGCGCTACCAGGATTTTCTGCCATCGGAGCATTACTGTCAGAACTAGACATATTTGTGTTGGTATTTAGTGTAAATACCAAGTTACCAATGTAAGGAGTATCACTATTTCCAGTTCCTCCAATCACAACCTTATTTAATCCTTTTTGTAGATGTAGAGTTTTAATACTGTTTTGCGTAGCAGCAGAAGGTTGACTAGTACCACCACTAGTAGTATTAGTTGTAACAATATTTTTATTAGTAGCTGTATCAAATGTTCCTAGTGTATTTCAATCAGTTTGAGTCTTAACATTTATTGTAAGAGAGTTGTCTGTACTTTCAGTTGAACTTGTTGAGAATTTTAAGTTTCTGTTCCCACCTGAAAGAAGATATGATCCCTTAATAGAATAATCACCTTCTGCTGGAGCATTTACATAAATTGTGAATGTTCTCTTATCACCATTTACATTTGGAGACATAACGGTTTTTGGAACAGATTCAGCATCATTACGAGCATAACCGTTTCAACCGTTGATTAATCCAACTAAGTAAACGGTTGAAGATTTCATAGTAGTGTCTTGACTATCTTGGGCTTCATTCTTCAAATCAGTAAATTGACGAATGTATTATATATAACTAGCAGCAAGACTATAACCTTTTAATAAATCAACTGTTACAGCATTGTTTTCAGTAGCTAAACTGTTACCAAAAAGATCATCATAAATCTTTTTCATATTAGCTTCACTATCTGATGAAGTCAAATACATATTACCAATCATAGGAGCAACTTTATCTTTTGGAACACTAAATTCAATTGTGTTTTGACCAAACTTTAAGTCTGTTAGCGTAACTTTAGCTACGTTAATACCATCAATTGTTGGAGCTTCATTCATTGTGGTTGTTTCAGGTGTTGGTTGATCAGCAGAATTGGCTTCTTTAGTTGTTTCAGAAGAAGCAACTGCTGGTTGACTTGTAGATGCTGGTGTTGATGAAGATCTAGGCGCTACTTGTTGTTCACCTCTAGAATTTTCTGAAGATTGTTGTCCAGCTGGTGCAGGTTGAGTAACTGTAGCAGCTTTAAATTCAACTGCTGCTGGAGTAGTAGCCCCATTCAATGAATATTGAAGCGCTACCATATCTTTATCACTTTCTTTAACTAACTTATAGGGAAAATATAAATAGCCTGTTGATGGTCCATAGTAACTAAATTCTAATGTATATTTAGCACCTGTTCCAGTTAAACTATAGATTCATGAAACATCAGTTAAACCAGCAGAAGTTTCTTCAGATAATGGTTGGTTTTTCTTATTTACATTCGTTCAAACACTTCGTCTAGCAAAGTTTCAGGTAGGGTTAGTACCATTTTTTGCATTTGCAGTAGTATTTATATCGACACTAAAACCGACAAAGCTATAGTTACCTGGTTGAGGTGCCATGTTTGTTGTACCAGTAATATTTGTTTTGTTAATCGCTTGTTTAACAAAACTATCAGCTAGCATAGTAGCATTTTGCTTTTGTTGTGTTAATACATCTTCTTTAGTTGCTTCTCTAAGTTTTGTATTAGCATCAACTACTGCTTGAGTATCAAGTACAACCCCTTCAACCGTTTCTAAGGTTCTATTAGTAAGTGCTTTGCCTGCATTATATAATGCAGTTAAGTGCATTTTGATTCCGGAAAACTGTTCTTGCGTATAAACAGCTAGAGTTGTTTCTTCATTACTTATAGCCGTCTTAAGATCTTTGTATGCTGTTACTAATAAAGCATGTTGTGAGTCAAAAGTTTGTTTACTAGTAGCTGCTGCATTAATTGCAGTTTCTAATGTAGTTTTAGCTTGATTAATATTTTGTGTTGTTGAAACAGTATTATCAAGAACAGCTTCAGCTGCATCGTATGCTTTTACTAAAGTATCTTGAATTTTTGCATAATCAACATACAACTCTGTATTTTGACTTCTAGAGTTAATTAATGTTGTTAAAGCAGTTCTAGCGGCTGCTAATTGCTGAGCAGAATTATCTATTCCTCCGCCATTCCCTGGATTATTATCTCCGCCATTCATACCACCACCATTACTAGGAGGGGTTGGTTCAGGGTTTGGAGTTGGTGCTGGGTTTGGAGTTGGTGCTGGGTTAGGTGTTGGGTTGACTGGTGTAGTACAGCTTGCAGCTGCTAACATTACAAACGAACCAATAGCTAATAAACTAACAAACTTTAAAATGTTTTTTCTTTTCACTTAAAATTAAGCCAATAACTTACGTTCACCACGTCTATTATTGTCTAAAGAATATATAAAGTTCAGTAAGTAATAAATCGTGTTTATTTTCGCTGATCAGAGCATCCGCTAACTCCTAAACTTCTAAGAACTTCTTCTTCTTCTTCTTCTTCTTCTTCGATGTTTAAAGGCTTTTAGCCGTTTTATATAGTGAATACAACAACTAAATTGCTTATTTAAACAGAACAAAAAAACACCAGAACCGCTTTAACGATTCTGGACTAATAATTTTATTTAACTAACTTAGCGACTTATTCAAATATAAGTATTTCTTTTTTACTTTTCAGTTTTATCATTTTGTTATAAACCAACATATTTATGATTAAGCAGCAGCTTGAACACCATTAGATGAAGGACTGCCACTAGTTTTTGCTTCACTAGCCGTATTAGAATTAGAAGCAGGCATACTAGTGCTTAATGTAAATACCAAGTTTCCAATATAAGGAGTGTCTTTATTATTAGTTCCTCCAATAATAACTTTATTTAATCCTTTCATCAGGCGAATGGTTTTATTAGCAGTTTGCATAGCAGCTTGAGCACCAGTAGTACCATTCATAATATTTGTATTATTAGCAGTATCAAAAGTTGCTAATGTAGTTCAATTATTTTTACCTTTAAGATTTATTGCAACAGCGTTATTATCGCTTGTTGAGAATCTTAAATCTCTATTATCTTTTGTAAGATATGAACCACTAATAGAATAATTACCAGCTTCTGGTGCATTTACATAAATGATAAATGTTCTTTTATCACCGTTAACATTAGGAGTCATAACAGTTTGTGGAACGGTTGTAGCATCTGAACGAGTTTCACTACCACCAATTAACCCAATTAAATAAACGGTTGGAGATTTCATAGTAGCGTTTTCACTTACTTGAGTTTCTTTATTCAAATATGTAAATGCACGAATGTATTCTCGATAACTAGCTGCTAATCCATAACCTTTTAATAGATCTACTGTTACAGCATTGTTTTCAGCTACACTGTTACCAAAGATATCGTTGTACACTTTATCAAAATTATTAGGATTTGAAGAAAGGTACATATTACCAATCATTGGCGCTACTTTAGTAGAATCACCTGTTGGAACACTGAATTCAATTGTGTTTTGACCAAGATTTAAATCTGTTAATGTAATTTTAGCTACATTAATACTATCAACTGTTGGAGCTTCGTTCATTGTATTAGTTTCAGACATCGTCTTAGCAGCAGAACTAGAGCCTTGTTGGTTGGTTTCAGAAGCGGCTTCTGGTGATTGTTGTCTTGCAGGCGCTGCTGCTGGAGCTGATTGCTTTTGTTGTACTGTAGAACCAGGAGAAGATGCTGAACTCGCATCTGAAGATCCTGATTGAGTTGTTGTTATTTCTTTAGTTGCTGCAGGCTTAAATTCAATAGCTTTAGGAGCAGTTCTATTTAATGAATATTGAAGCGCAACTTTATCCTCTTTTTTAACTAACTTATAAGGGAAATATAAATAACCATTTGATGAAGCACCATAATAATCAAATGTTAAAGTGTATTTAGCATTTGTACCACTTAAACTATAGATCCATGATACATCAGTTAAAGGAACTGAATTCTGAGATTCGTAGGCTAAAGGAAGATTATTACCACCTGTATTAGTTCATACTATTCTTTTAGCAAAACTTCAGTTAGGACGAGCATTATTAGAACCTGTTGTTACGTCAACACCATAACCAACAAAGCTGTAATTTCCAGGTTATTCTTGATTATTAGTTGTATCAATTCCTGTTAATTTATTTTTAACTAAAACCTCTTTAACAAAACTTGTAGCTAAAGTATTAGCATTTGTTTTTCAGGTTTCAAGTTTTGAAACAGCATTACTAATATTAGTATTAGCTTGATTTACAACTTCAACTTGAGGGCTATTTCCCATCTTAGGCTGAAGTGTTCCTTCAACAAGCGTTTTAGCAGTTTGATATAAACTATCAAGATTGTTTTTAATTGCTGCGAATTCAGCAGTCATTACAGAATCTAAATTAGATTTTTCATTTTTTAATGTTTCTTTTAAAGCATTATATGCTTTGATTAATTCAGGATTTTTTTCATCAAAACTAGTTTTTGAACTTGCAGCAGTAGTTATTGCAGTTTCTAATCTTGTTTTAGCATTATTTACTTCTTGTAAAGTTGCATCAGATTTATCTGAAATTTCTTTAGCTGCAGTGTAAGCTTTTACTAAATCGTCTTTGATTTTTGCATAGTCATTATATAATCCAACTTTTTCAGTTTGACCATTTAATAAAGTAGTTAAAGCTGTTTTAGCAGCTGCTAATTCTTTAGCAGCTGCATTCATCATGCCTTGCCCATCACTTGGGTTGGTATTTCCACCAGACATACCTCCACCACCACCAGGATTTGGCTTTGGTTCAGGGTTTGGAGTTGGTGTTGGGTTAGGTGTAGTTGCTGAAGTACAACTAGCTGCAGCTACCATTACAAACGAACCAATACCTAATAAACTAACAAACTTTAAAATGTTTTTTTTCTTCACTTAAAGTTAAATTGATGAACTTAGATAAAAAGATATTCATCAAGAAAGAATGTATAAAGTTCAGTAAGTAATAAATCGGGTTTATTTTCGCCGATCAGACCAAACGAAAACCCCAGAACTCCTAAGAACTTCTTCTTCTTCTTCTTCTTCTTCTTCTTCTTCTTCTTCTTCTTCTTCTTCTAAAAACAAAGAGTTTTATTAGTTTTTATAGTTAAAACCGCACATCTTTATCAATCATTAAATAATCAAGCATAAAAAAACCAGAACCGTTTGATTGGTTCTGGACTAATAATTTTATTTAACTAACTCAGTGCTTCTGTAATATAAACATCTTATTTTTTAACTGGTTGTGCAGATTGAGAGCTTGCAATAGAAGTTTCTACGTTAGATGGAGAGTAAATGTTAAGTTACCGATAAATGGAGCATTTGTGTTATCTTGAGTTCCTCCACTTACAATAATTTTATTTAGACCTTTATTTAAGGTTAGAGTTCTTTTGCTTGCTGTATTTGTTCATGAAATAGTAGTAGTACCATCCATCTTAGTATCAAAGTGACCTAATATTGTTCAATCCCTTTGTTCTAAACCAAGGACTGTAACTTCATTATTACTGCTACTTGTACCGGTTGAGAATTTCAGACTTCTTGCTGTACGCGTTCCTTGTAAATACGCACCACTTATGTGATAGTTCCCGTTTACTGGTGCATTTACATATATTGTGAATGTTCTATTATCATTATCTACATTAGGAGAATTTTGAATATTCGTTGGACCAGTTGCAACTGTACGATCCTGATGACCACCAATCAAACCAATTAAATAAACAGGGTCAGAGGTTTGTACGCCATTATCTGTTAAACCAGTAAATTGACGAATATATGTTCTTGAACTAGTTGCAAGACTATATCCTTTTAATAGATCAACACTAACAGATGTTTGGCTAGCAGTTTGTGATGAAGTGTTTCCAAAAATACTATCGTAAATTTGCTTTTTATTTGCTTCAGCATTAGATGAAGTAATATACATATTACCAATCATTGGGGCAACTTTATTCATATTTCCTTCACCCGTTGGAACACTAAATTCAATTGTGTTAGAACCAAACTTTAAATTAGATAAAGTCACTTTAGCAACTTTAATCTCATCAACTGCTGGAGTTGGATTAGCTGTAGTATTATTTGCACTAGTTGAAGTGGCAAACTCAACTTGTTGAACATTTCCATTATTTAGTTTGTATTGTAATCCAATATTATTAGCATCAGCTGTTTTAACCAACTTATAAGGGAAATATAAATAACCAGTTGATGGACCATAGTTGCTAAAACTAAATTGGTATTTCGTGTTTGTTCCAGCTAAACTATAAATTCATGAAACATCAGTAATACTATTGGTGTTTGCAAGAATTCTACTTGAAGGTTCATCACCATTTCAAACCGTTCTTCTTGCATATTTATAATTAACAGGTGTTACATCAGCACTAAAAGCAACAAAACTATAGTTTGAAGGTTGAACATTAGTGTTTGTAAACATTCCTACAAAACTTTGTTTATTATTTTGAATCACTTCTTTAATAAAACTATTAGCTAATGCATCAGCATTAGTCTTTTGTTCATTAATAGTTGATAACGTATTATTAATATTCTTATTAGCTGTAGTAATCTCATTAGAATCTAAAAGCGTTCCCCCATTTAGTGGATCTAGTGTTTTAGTTATTAAACTACTAGCTTTATTGTATAGATCCACTAAATTATTACGAATCTGATTATAAGCAGTTGAAGCTAAACCTTCAAGGTTAGTAGCACGTTGTTCTAAAGTGGTTTTTAGTGCTTTGTATGCTTCAACTAAATTTGGGTGTTCATTATCAAAAGTCGTTTTATCCGTATTAGCTTGGTTGATGGCTGATTCTAAATTAGTTTTAGCCATATTTAGTTGTTCTAGTGTTGCATTAAGGTTATTGTTAACTGTTTCAGCTTCAATATAAGCAGATGATAAACTAGCTTCAATCTTAGCATAGTCTTGTAGTGAAGCTAATGTCCTTGCTTTAGCATTGATTAGATCAGTTAACTCCATTCGCGCTGCTTGTAATTGGGTTTGGCCATTATTTGGGTTTGAGTCTTTTTTAGTAATAGACATACAGCTAGAAATCCCAATACTAAGAAAGGATGTTGCACCTAACAAACTAATAGTCTTTAAGATAATTCTTTTTTTATTCATAGAATATTAAAATATATTATATTTTAAAATATTTACCAAAAATAAAAATAAATAAGCGTTTATTACTAAAGAATTTTGGTTGATAAGAAAAACCATTTTTTTAATTCTTTAGTTAATTTAACGGCTTATTTATTTAGGATTTTGTTAAAAGATTTTGTGTTTTTTTTTAAGCAGAGGGTTGATTTTGATTAGCTTCTTGCCCTGCTGGATTTTCAGTAGCTGCTGGTGGCATATATGTAAATGTAACATTACCAAAGAATGGAGTGTCATCACCATTAGAAGCACCAGTAACCACAATTCTGTTAAAACTTTCAGTTAGATGTAAAGTTTTGTGCGAGAATGATAAATTAGCATTACTAACACTTTGTTTATTAGTATCATCAGTACCGTTTTCTCTACCAGTATCAAACTGTCTTAAAAATTCCATCTCATTTTTTAAAAGATAACAGGTTGTTTATGTTTACTTGATTATTAGTACCAGTTTTGCCATCGATTGAGAAACTTAAGATTCTAGTACTAGCTGTATAATATTCACCCTTTAAATAATAATCTCCAGTTTTAAGAACATTTACATAAATGTAAATGTTCTCTTAGTTCCGCTATTACCTGGAGCTTTTTGAGGGTTGTTTCCAGTGTTAAATCAGTCACCATTAGTTTTACTACTCCGAACAATTGTTCCACCAACAAAACCAATTAAGAAACGTCTAATACTTTGAGAATCACTAATATTAGCTAACTTAGTGGTATATGGAACCATAAAAGTCGAATAATCAGCTGCTAGTGTATAACCTGTAACAAAGTTTATAGTAAGATCATTGTTATTAGAAGCTACTTCATTACCAAAGATATCGTTATACACTTTATTCTTAGCATCAGGAGATGAGCTAATGTACATATTCCCAATCATTGGTGTTACTTTAGTATTAGCTTCTTCATTAGTTGATGGAACACTAAATTCAATTGTGTTAGATCCGTACTTTAAATTTGTTAAAGTAACTTTAGCCACATTAATAGTATTAATTGATGGCATTGGGTTAACTTCCTCATTAGCAGTTGTAGTTTCAGCTGATTCTTGTGTACCATCTGTTTCAGCTGGAGCTGGAGTTGAAGCAGTAGCAGCCACTTCACTAAACTGAATCGCTACAGGATCTGCTTGATTTAATTTATATTGAAGCCCGACTTTATCACTAGTTTTAACCAACTTATAAGGAAAATATAAATAACCAGTTTGTGGGCAATAATAGTTAAAATTAAATGTATATTTAGTATTGTCACCAAATAATCCATAAACTCAAGAAACATCAGTTGCGTTTGGTTGATCTTGAGCCAACATTGTATCGTTTGCTCAAGGCATTCTTCTAAAATAATTAAAATTAAGAACTGATTGTTCCATTGGTGTTGTACTACCAGCAGCACCAGCACCAAGATCAACACTATAAGCACCAAAGCCATAGTTTCAAGGTTGAGGTTGATCATGAGTTGATTCAACCATTCCCAAACCTTCTTTAGTTAATGCATATTTATCAAATCCAGAAACTAACTGATCAGCGCTAGCTTTTGCATCATTAAGGATTCTTGTGTTGTTGAATCACCAAGACTTTGAGTTAAAATTTGTAGATTTTGCAAAACAGGTTTATTTACATCTTCAGCTGGAATCAATGTGTTATCCACCACTGTTTGTGCATTATCATATAGACCAGTTAAATGAGTCTTAATTAATTGATAATTCGGGTTTTCTAAACCTTCTAAAACCATTCCATGATTATTTAAAGCAGTTTCTAAATCATGATATTTTTGTATTAAATCACCATTCTCATTATTAAAAGTAGTTCTTGTTTGATTAGCTGTATTAAGTGCATTTTTTAATTGCCTAACTGCATCCCTTAGATTTTCTAACGACGCATTTTCATTATTTTGCACTGTTGTTGCAGCACTATATGCTGCCATTAAATTTTGCTTTAACTTAGCATAATCATTATATGATGATAATGTGTTAGTTTGTCCATTAAGTAAAGTTGCTAGAGAATTTCTTGTTGCTTGTAATTGCTCTGATTGGTTATTGTTGATATTGGGATCAACAATCGGGTCTTGGGGAGTTGTACCACTACTATTTCTTAAGTGTCTAGAGATGATTGAAGTACAACTAGCTAATGACAAGCTAATTAATAAGCTCACTCCAAGTAAGCTAACTGCTTTTAGTAATTTATTTTTTTTATAGCTTTAATTTGGTGGATTGATTTTAAAACAAGTGTTTAAGAATCAATCTAAATAGGTTAAAAACCCTTAGGATGATTGATTCTAAGTAATTTAAGCTTATCTTGAAAAAAAACAAATAGAGTGCTTTACTCTATCTGATTTTAAAGTGAATGGTGTAATCTTAAAATTTAAGATTTTTTAATCACTTTGTGAGTGATTGGTTGCTTTGGACCAGGAGTATTTGATTGTGGTGGTTGAACTGGTTTTTGGTGGGGTGGGTTTGATACTACTGGTGGTTTATTAGCATTCAAGTTATTTGTTGGAGGTGCTGTTGGTTTAGTCTTAGCTGGAGCACTAGCAGTTTCTTGCGCTGGAGGTGTTTGTGTTGATTTTGCTGGTGTTTGAAGTTGTTCTTGTTCACTTGAAGCTGGTTCAACATAACCAACACCATCAGATACAGCTACCATTGCGTGTCGAACAACTCGATCATATAATTTATAACCAGACTTCATTACCTTGCAAACATGATCAGCTGGATAGTCAGGATCACTTGCTTTATCTGAAGCACTCATATATTTTTCATCAAACTTATCACCAGGTTTGATATCCATTCGGTGGATATTAACACTTGCTAACCAGTTAACAAATGAGTTTAGTACCATCTTAAACCCACTAACGTAATTTTTAACAGCTGGGTCAAGTGAAGCAAACTCTAAAGCGATCTCTAATTGATCAACGATATTAATTGCTGAATCGATTGATTTTTCAATCGCATACTTCTTAGCGTTTTCAATCTCTTCTTTTTTACGCTTATCTAATTCTTCAATCCGATCGTTAATCTTTTGTTGGGCTTTAGATTCAACTTCTTGCACTTTAGTCTTGAAGTTTTCATTAGTTAACTCTAGGCGGTGGGTCAGGTTTTCAATGTAATTGTTAATATTATTAATTGCTGTTTCAATCTTAACAAACTCGTTGTACATTAATTGGTTAACAGCCTTAATCTTTTGGTTCTGACTCTTTGGGTTTTGCACGAAGTTTTTTAAATCATCAAGTGATGATTTAATTTGGATATTTTCATTAGCCAAATTAATATTATTAGGATCTTGTGCATTTAGTGTTGGTGCAGATTCACTAGTGGGATTACTAGAATCACTTGGTTGACTAACTTCTTCTTGAGCTGGGTTTTCTTTAACTTCTTTTTGCACTTCTTCGTTTTGATTCTTATGTTCTTGATTATTCATATTTAACATCTGTGATTAGTTATCTTTATTTCTTATTGGCTTTCTCACGAATCTTTTTTATATCATCTAGCGTTCTGATATCTTTAATCGTGTTTAAGACACGATTAAATGCTAGGTTTTGGTGAGCTTTTTGGTCGTTTAGTGAATCAAATCCGTTACTATCGTTTGATTGAAAGTTTCAATTTTGTTGTTCTTGTTGTAACTCTTGTTGGTTATACTTTAATTCTTTAATCTCACGTAAGGCTAACTTATTAAAGTGTTCAACTTGAACGTTTGGTAGTTTAGCTGCTTCTTCAAGCCCTAATGAACGATCATTACTCTTCATAATATCAGCATACACTACTTGGATGATTAATGAACCCTTATCATAATAAGTTTTCGTTTCTAGATCATAACGTGCATCTAGACCCATATCTTTAATGATCACTTGATCACCAACCTTAGTACCTGGAGGGATTCTTACATTAATTAACTTGTTAATCGTTGGTACTTTAATAATTCCCCCAATTGAAGCTAGGATCGGATCTACTAATGCTTTTACGTGGATATCATTATTCTTGATCACAAAGAAGTTAGATGGGATCACTTTAAAGACAACAGTTAGATCTCCCTTCAAATTATTTGGGAAGATATGACCAAATCCTGGGTAGTTAACTGAGATATTAAGTTGTGAGGTAATTGGTAACTTGATATCTAAAGTGATCGCTTCATTTGTATAAGATTTACCTAAACAGTTCTTACAAGGGATCCGAATCAGTTTGCCATACTGGTTACATACCATACATGATTCGACATTCCCTTCAACATTACGACAAGCTGGGCAAAGTTTGTATGGTTGACTTGAAGTTAGATCAATCCCTGTTGCTGAACAGTTATTACACGGAGTGTGTCTGGTGTATTTAATTCGTTTGATCGCATTATTAAATAATAATACTTGGTGAACTTCTACTTCTTTAACAACATTAATTTCAGTTAAACGTTCGATCTGAATTAAGTTTGGTTCTTGATACTTACTAGCTGGTGGTTGGCTACTTGGATTGGTTTCACTTAACCGCTTTAGTAATCTTGACTTAAAGTAGCTTAAGTCGTTGATCTTATTAGCAAGGTTCTTATTAGAACTATCATTACCTTCCATTTTTGCACCTACTTGTTTTCTTAATAACTTAATGCTGAAATCGTACATCTCTGAATCAGATGTATGCATCGGTCGCACTGGTTGTTGTAGTGGATCATAATCAACAGTTTGGTATTCTTCTTGATTCTCTTCTTGGTGTTTGATCAGATCATCACTTTCGATTTCATTAACTAATTGTTGATCAAAACTAAGATTTGAACTAACAATTGTTGGTTCGCTAATATTGATGAACTTCTTATTATCATCTTTTAGTTGATAATTTTGATCATCAGCAACACTAACATTATCAAGATTATTTTCAATGATGATCTCATTGAACTCAGTTGGTTGAGTTTGTTCGTTATTTAATAACTCTTCAATTGATAAGTAATCATCATCTTCTTTAGTAGTTGGTGTTTGTTCACCAAACAGTTCAGCAAATTCAGCCGCTTTCTTTTGTTCAAGTAGCTCTTCTTCTTCTTTTATAGCTTGAACGACTTGATCTTCAACCTTAGTAGATTCAACACTAGGTTGTTCTTCAACTTTTCGTTCACTAATTTGATTTTCTTCAGTAATCTCTAAAGTTGCTTGATCTTGAACTAACTGTTCAAGATCTTTAGGATCTTCTTGTTTGTATCAATCAATATTAGACTGAGTTGGTTCATCTAACTGATAATCCTGTGCTCAGTTCTCAACAGCTTTTTCTGGTAGTTTTTCTTGGTTTGTTTGAACTAGTTCAAATTTTAGTTCTTCTAAGTCATCAAAGTTGATCTCAACTAAATCATTCTTTTTAGTTGGTAACTCTTCAACTTCGATCTCCTTAGTTTTGATTACTGAAGGTGGAGTAATCATTGAACTATCATCAATTAAATTATCTTCAACTAACTCTTCAGCTGCTCGCTTTAATTCTTCTTGGATCTGATCAACTTCTTTTGGCTTTAATTGATCGGTTGGTTCAACTGGAGTTGTTGATATAGTTTCACTAGTAGGTTGAACAGCTTGAGTTGGTTGATTCTTAATTAAGAATGATAGATCATATAGGTTAGCTGTACCTAATGATGCTGATGATTTAGTTGAGAAGTCAACGATCTCTGGTAGATTTGACTCAACAAAAGCATCATCGATTTTCTCAGCTTTTTCTTCTTGTTGATCTTCTGATTTATCTTGAGTTTGTTCTAGTTCACTAACTTCAGTAGTTGGTGAAGTTGTTTCATTAGTTAGTTCAGTTGTTGTTAGTGCTTCTTCAGTTGGCTGTTCTTGCATTACTTTTAGTAATTGCTTTAGATCAAAAGTTGAAGTTGATTCAACTGCTGATGTTGGTTTAGTTTCAATTGTTTGGGTTGGTTGACTAACTTCTTCAGCTTTAGTTTGAGCAACCGATTCTTCTTCAGCTTCTTTTTGTTCTACATGAGCAACTTGTTCAGGTTGAAGTGGTTGTTCAACTTCTTTAGGAGCAGTCACTTCTAAAGTTGGTGAACTGATGATCTCAGCATCAGGGATCACATAATCATCTTCAGAATCATCTTGAGGTTTTGAATCTAAAGCTTCTTCTTCTTCTTGTTCAGATCTATCATCTTGTGGTTGAGCTTGTTCTGGTTCAACTTTTTGTTCAAGCTCTCTTGTTGAAATGAAGTTGTCATCATCATCAAAATACCCTTCTCAGATCCATTCATTATTCTCATCATAATGACCATAATCAGGGTTTCCAATAAACCGAGTTCATGATAGATCTTCTTCAGGTTGGGGTTCTGATTGAACTTCTTCATCTAAACCAGCTGTAAATGATGGTTCTTTATTATCATCAAATAACCGTTCACCATCATCAGTTGATTGCGTGCTAACTGATTCTTCTAATTGATCATCTAAAGTGTCATCAAACAATCTTGTTTCATTAGCTTGATTCACACTAGCACCAACATCGATGATCTCAGGTTCAGTTTCAATCGTTTTTGAAGCCTCTTTTGACTTGGCTCAAAAACCACCTTTTTTAGTCTTCTTTTTCTTCTTTTTAGATGGTTTGTCATCATCTAATCAATCACCATCAAAAGTGATATCATCAAACTCATCAGCTGCATTAATCGTTTCAAAGAACGAATTAAAAATGTTCGGATCAAAGTCTAGATCGTCTTCGCGATCAAGACCATCATGTCCGTACTTATCATAGCGTTCTTTCTTTTCAGGGTTAGATAGAACTTCATACGCTTCATTTATTTCTCTAAAAATGCTTTCAGCATTCGCATCATCCTTGTTCGTATCAGGATGGTATTTTTTAGCCAGCTTTCTAAACGCGCGTTTTATCTCTTGCTCTTCTGCGTCCCTGTCTATTTGTAATACTTCATAATAATCGCGTTTTTCTGCCATAAAATCTTCACTTTTAATCAACTAAAAGATTAGTAAACTGCTTATATACTTTCTCTTTATTATAACTAATAGAAATATAATAGATTTTAATATTATTTAATTTAATTTAATTTGGAGATAAAATCTTTTACGAAATAATAATACAATTCTTTGTTGATTGAATGGGGTGAGTGTGTTGCTTCGTCAATGATTCTAGTCGTTAAAAAGTTCGTATATTGATTGATATACTTAATTGTTTTAGTTGGTGGGATCACTGGATCGTTTTCGCCAAAGATTAATAAGACTGGTTTATTGTTTAAAGCTTTGTAAGCATTATCTAGTAAATTCTTGGATTTTAACGAGATTAGATTTAGTAATAAAGGGATCTTATCTTTGTTGGTTTTATAGATCTTTTTGATCCAACCAACTAAAGAGATTTGGTCAGAAAATTGGTCTTGAGACTTAAGTTCACTAAGAAAAGATCGACCGCCAAAAGATTTAAACGAGTCAAAGATTCGTTTTTTATCAAAAGCAAAGATCGCGGGGTTTAGTGGTGCTTCAAGAATTAGGGCTTTAATCTTTTTGGGAATTAGATAATTAACAATACTACAGATCCCTCCACCCATCGAATGACCAATCAAGATCAGATTATCAAGTTGTTTTTGCTTGATAAAATCAACAACAAGATCAGCAAAATAATTTAATTTCAGTTCTTGTTGTTCATCTACTTGTTTTTGGCCGTGTCCGGGTAGATCAAATGTGTAATAGTTAACTAATTGGTTATTTAAGCGCTTAAAAATCTCAGAGTGACGGTCATGAGAAGAGCTAAAACCATGCACAAAGATAGCATTATACTTATGCTTTTTTTTATTTATTTCGTGCGCAAAGAATGAATTAGTTAAACATACCATCGTTGTTTGCTACGATCTATTAGTGGGTTAATTAATGATAAAAAATAACTAGTTGTCTGAATCAAAAACTAATTGCACTTTTTTGGTGGTTAGTTTTTTATTTGGATCACTTGATCTTTTTTGATTCAGATCTTTTTTGATTAAACTGTTGTATTCATCACCAAAATCTTGATCAATAAATGTTAAGTTGAAATCATCAAGTTCATCATCATAAACTGCTGGTTTTTGATAACGTTTAATAATACTTGGTTTATGAACTTTTTCTTTATTAATTCTTTTATCAGTTTTAGTGATCTGAATTGGGCGTTCAAAATGTTTGTTGATCGAAGCTAAGATCTCCTTATCTTCTTCAAGTGACTGATTAAGATCAGATAGACTAAAAGTTTTTAAGATCTTTTTAGTGGGTAGTGGTTCATTTTCAAGTTCAGGTTCATAGATCACTTCTCCAGATAGATTAATATAATCTCTTGTTAAGCTATTAAGCTTATGTTCTAAATAAGGATCTTTGAACGAATTGTCTAGTTCGAAATCTTGGTAGTGTTTTTTAGCAATCTCACGGGTTTGTTCAGTTTTAATATTGATTAGTGAATCTGAACTGGCTTTAAGGATGGCAATATCACGTTTAAGATTAACAATCTCTTTGTCTTTGTTATTAACTGCTAAGAATAGTTCATTAATTCTTAATTGGTTAGCATGAGTAGTCTCAGCCATAATCTTAATTTGGGATAATAACTGAGTTAAGACCTGATCTTTTTTCACTAGACGTGCTTCTAGTTGGTGACTGATCTTAGTTGATAGTTGTTGGATCTTATGATCAAACCCTTCTTCAAGTTGAGTAAGCTGCTGTTTTTCTACTTCGTTTTTTTCTTCAGATTGTTTTTTCTCAATTAACTCTTTGTATTGGTTAGCTTGTTCATAAGCTTGCTTTATGATCGCTTCTGCTTGAGTGTTAGCTTTAGCTATAATCTCTTCTTTTTCTTTTTGCAGATTAAGTTTTTCAAGACTCATCTCTTGTTTGTGCGTCTTGATACTTTCTTGGATATTATTACTAATTAGTTCAATATCGATCTGTCTCCGATCTAAACTTTCGTTTAGTTCGTCTAGTTGTTTTGATCGTTCTTCTAATTGTTTTTTATACTGATCTAATTTTGAGATATTTGATAAGTAATGTTCTTGAACATCTTTCATCGCTAACCGGGTTAGTTCTGATAGATTACTAGTTAGTTCAGGTAAATCGTTTGCTTGAACTTTTATACTGGTCTCTTGAATCTGTTCAAAATTAACGGGTGTAGTTGCATCAATAATCTCTTGATCTGTAATCTCTTCTAATTGATCATCATGATAGATTGTTTTTTTAGTTACTAACTCTTCTGGTAAACTAGTTTTTTCAAACTGGTTATTTTGATCATCAATTAGATCAGATTTGATCTGTTTAACACTTGAATCATCCTCATCAAATTTAGCATTCATCACTTCACTTGTTGAAGGTAGATCTCTAGTAGGATCTTGTTGAACAAGTTGATCATCATCTAATAGATCAGTTAGATCGACTTGGGGTTCTTCTAGGGGTTGATCGGTTGATTCAAAACTATAATCACTATCGTTTTTGGTGATTAAGTATTCATCATCGTCTTCTTGAGCAGTTTTAGTAATAATATCAGTTTTTTCATTGGTTAATTCATCGATAGGTTTACTACTAAAACTTTGGGTTGGATTATTATCTTCAGTTGGTTCAGTTTTTGGTTCGATTACTTGTTCATCATCATGATCATTAATGTATGAACTTAAGTTTTTTGTATAAGCTTGGATTAGTTCTTGATCACCAAAATCTTGGCCAACAAAACGGGTTTTATCATTATTAACTGGCTTGTCTTTAGTTTGGTCTGTATTAGAACTAAAATATTTTGAGCGGTGGATTTCAAAATTTAGATCGTCTTCATCATTGTCATCATCTTGATGATCGCTTAAAACAGTTTGATCATCATTAACGGTTTTTTTAGCTTCTTGAGGTTTTTTCTTCTCTCAATTGTCATAATCACTAATGACATCATCCAAAAAGTCGGCATCATCATCAAATGATGATTTTTGTTTACTTTTTGTTGATTCATCATCATCAAGACCAAGCTCTTTAATAATATCTAAATCAAACTCACTAAGGTTGCTCATTTTTGGCCGTCGGTGAGGTTGACGTTGATTAAAGTAAAACCGGTTGCGTTTATTATTATTTTTATTATCCATCGCGACTATTCCCTTCAATAAGGGTTAATTATTATATTCTAATAAATAAAAAAGCCATTACACACAATTAAGATACTTAATGCTGCTTCATTTCTGACCTGACATGGTTCGTGTTAATTGTTGTAATGGCTAGATTATTTTAATATAACGATTATTTAAATTCACTAATTTCTTTATCTAATAGTGCTTTCTTTTTCTTATTAAGCTTCTTTTCTTTAATTCTCTTAGTGGCTTCAGAGAACTGTCTAGCTCATTGTGAATCTAAACCTTCATCCTCATCGATGTATTCAATGATCTTACCTTTAGTTGGGGTTGTTTTAGGTAATTCAATCGGTTCGTTTTTTAATGCTTTAGAACGTTTGTAAGTTGCATTAACTTGATCGATCGCTTTATTTAGATCGATGATCTTTTGGTTGGTTTTATCATCATCACTAGTTTGTAAAACCTTTTGTAGTGATAGTTGTGAAGCATTAATCTTATCTAGTTGTTCTGAGATTGATTTTGACACAGATAATAAATGATCATTATCGTTGTATTTTTTTACTAATAAATTATTTAATTTATCTAGATCTTTGTTTTCAGCTGTAAGCATCTCAACTTTAGCTGCTAACTCTTTAGCTCTTTCTTGTTCGACTTTAATTGCTTCATTAAGTTCGCGGTTAGTATAGATCACTAGATCATACTCAGACTTAATTCGTTCAAGCTCATTAGTTGTCAATTTAGCTGTTTCTTCAGCTTGGATTAAAGCGTTTTTCATCACTTCAACCTTGGTTTCATTGGCAATTAAGATCTTATCAACTTCGTTCTTATGTTTTTCATAAGTACGACCAACAGTATCTTCATACTGTTTAACTTGTTCTTTTAATTTAGTTTCTAACTGATTAAACTTAACCTTAACACCTTGTTTAATCCCATCATTAATTAGTTGGTTAACGATCTCAGGTTGATCTTTAATGAATTTCTTAAATTCATCGTCTTTGTGTTTTAGTTTATTTTTTAATTGGTTAAGTAGATAATCTTTTTCTTTGATCTTAGTTTTTAATTCAAAAGATAAAACTTCGTAGTTTCTTAAGATCTTTCTAACTTTTTCTATCTCTTCATAATAATCTTTAGTTCTTAGTGCAAGCTGATTTTCACTAACCAAATCACGCTCATAGATCTCACTAATTAACTTATTATTATCTTCTTTAAGTTCAGCTAACTTCTCTTTTAGTTTGTTGTAATAGCTTGAAACCTTTTCTAGTTTACGATCATAAAAATCTTTGATGTTATTGATTTCTTCATCAAAGATCTTCTTAGTTTCTTCTTGGTTTTTGACTAATTCTTCTTGATGTTTGTTTTTGATCGCTTCGATCTCTTTATAGTATTTTAGTTCTAATTCTTTCTTTGTTGCTTCGTATTCTGATGCAGTAACAATATGATCAAAATGTTTTGATTTCCCATTTTGAATAAACTCATTTTGTTCGTTTAAAAAAGCGATCCGTTCTTTTTCTAGTTCAGCTTTTTGTTTAGCTAATTCAGCTTTTTCTAGTTCTAGATTGGTAAAGTCTTTATTTAGAATCAACTTATCTAATTCTCTTTGTAATGGCGCCACTAGCTTGTAGCTCTTAATGAATTTATGTAGATGTTCTAATCATAATTCATCTGACATATGATTGCGTTTAGCTCGAAGATAGCTTCTTTTTGCACTTTCTAAAAAGTCGCGTAAATCATACTCAGAAGCTTGTGGGTGTTGTGCTAAAAATGTGCTGGTACAATATTCAGCTTTGTAATTATCAAAATCTTGAAGAATTTGTTCTTTTGAACTTTCATCAAAACTAAAAACTTTATCAGTATTAGACATCAAAAACTAAAATTTTATATAAAATATAAATATCTAAATTATTATATTATATTTAAAAATAAATGAATATATATGACCTAATTGTTTTAGGGGCTGGAACTAGCGGAATTTACTGTGCTAGTTATGGTGCTATGAAGGGGTTAAGCTCTTTAGTTATCGAGATGACCGACCGAATTGGTGGTCAACCAGCACACGTTTATCCCTTTAAAAAGATCTACGATTTTCCCACCGCTAATGGGATCTTAGCTAAGGATTTTGTTGATCAGTTGTACCAACAACAAAAACCCTACATTACTCAAGGGTTAATAACTTATTTACATAATACGACAATTCAAGAACAAAACTATTTAGATGATCAACAACTTTTTGAACTAAAGTTATCAGATAACCAACACGTTAAAGCTAAAAAAATTATTTTAGCCACTGGTAATGGTGGGTTTGAACCAATTAAATTAAAGGACGAACTAATCCAAGATCAAAACCTTGATTGTATTCATTATAAGATTAACGATCTAACTCAATACCAAAATAAGGATCTATGTTTTCTAGGTGGGGGTGATAGTGCTGTTGAATTGATAAATCAACTAGCCGATCTAAAGATCGCTAAATCACTATCAATCATCCACCGCAACCACAAATACCGTGCAGCTCAAGCATTGGTTGATCTAATTAATAAAAAACCAATTAACCAATATCTTGATCAAACGATCGAACTGATCAAAGATAATAAGATTAGTTTTAAAGATAATCAAAGCGGTGAATCAACCCAATTAAACTTTGATTATCTGATCGTTCAATATGGTTTAAAACCATTAAAATCACTTGAGTGTTTTGATCATCTAGAACAAGATTTAAATAATAATTTTGTGATCAACCATCACCACCAAACCTCAGATCCTAATATCTATGCAATCGGTTTAGCTAGTAATTTTAGTAAACGGCCTAATCTGATCTTATCAGGTATGTATGAAGCAACAGTAGCAATCAAACATATCAATGATACGATCAACCCTTATCTTAGAGCAACTGATTACTTGCTTAAAGAATAAGGATTTGGTTTAGCACAATAATAATTAAGAAGAAAGTTTATGTTTAATAAGATCAGAGTTTATAGTGAAATTGGCAAACTAAGAAAAGTTTTAGTTCACACTCCAGGTAAAGAATTAGATTATGTTACCCCACAAAGATTGGATGAACTCTTATTTAGTTCTTTACTTAACCCGATCAAAGCTAGACAAGAACATGAAACTTTCATTAAGTTATTAGAAGATCATGATGTTGAATGCGTGCAATTATCAACTTTAACAGCACAGACATTTCAAGCAGTAAATAGCAAGATCCAAGAAGAGTTCATCAACCGTTGGTTAGATGAATGTCTTCCGGTTTTATCTGAGATTAATCGTCTTAAGGTTTATGATTATCTAAAAAGTTTAGCAACCAACCCACAAGTTATGATTCGCAAGATGATGTCTGGGATCTTAGCTAAAGAAGTGGGGATACAATCTGAAGTTGAATTAGTAGCAGATCCAATGCCCAATCTGTATTTTACAAGAGATCCGTTTGCTAGTATTGGTAAGGGAATCACCTTACACTCAATGTTTCATCCAACAAGAAAACGCGAAACGATCTTTGCTGATTTTATCTTCTCCCACCATCCAGAATATAAAAATGCACCTAAATACTATTCAAGAGAAGATAAATACAGTATCGAGGGTGGAGATCTATTTGTTTATGATGATAAGACCTTAGTGATCGGTGTTTCAGAACGAACTGAGAAAAAAGCAATTCAGTCATTAGCTGAAAAATTAAGGCAAAATGATGAAACTAGCTTTGAAAAGATCTATGCAATTAATGTCCCTAAGATGAGTAATTTAATGCATTTAGATACTTGATTAACGATGCTAGATTATGATAAGTTCTTATACTCACCTAATATGATGGGAGTATTAAAGATCTGAGAGATCGATCTGATACATCCAACTTTAATTTGAAGAGAGTTAAATGAATCACTAGAAGGGTTTTTATCAATGGTTATTGGTAAAAAAGCGACTTTAATTCCGGTTGCTGGTGAAGATTCAACCCAAATTGAGATCGATGTTGAAACCAACTTTGATGCGACTAACTTTTTAGTGATCCAACCAGGTGTTGTTGTTGGTTATGATCGCAATTATAAGACTAACCAAGCGCTAAGAGATGCTGGTGTTAAAGTTATCAGTTGGAATGGTGACCAATTATCATTGGGGATGGGGAGTGCGCGTTGTATGAGTATGCCGCTATACCGAGATCCGATTAAAAAATAAAAGGTGAGCTTTAAACTAGGGCACGAAAAATTGACAAATCAATTTTTCGTGCCCTAGTTTATCAAATATGCTTTTTTTTTAAGAAAAAAGTTAATGCAATCGCACATTATTTTCATAGAGAAGTAATTTATGAAGCATTTAAAAAGTTAAGTAAAATATAAAAAATACTTTTTTAAGATATTAGAGAAGATTTAAGTGAGAAGAAATTTACAAAGGGATTGGTTAAAGATACAAGAGACTTTATGGCCTTAGTAATTAAAGGAGTTCAATATTTGTTAAATCACTCCTGAGATTATCGAACTTTTAAAGAATTAAGTGAATATTAGAAAGGAATAAAAATGCAAAATAAACAAAAAATGTCAGATTTATATAAGGAATATGAAAATTTACTCATGAATTTAAGTAAAACAATATTTTTTGGCTGAGCTGTAACTCATTATTTAAAAAACCCAAAACTAAAAGATACTGGGTTGGAAGAGTTCTACAAGAGTAATGCTCTAGTTGTAAAGGGTAAAATGTTTAAAGAAAATTACATTGATGTGCGAAAAGAAGAACATCCAGCTATTTGTGGTGGAGTGAGTGAATATCTTACAAAAATCAAACTTGCCAGAAACTTGAATGTTGATTTAGAAGAACTTAAATTTTTTGATGATGTTAAGAAACAAAAATACAAAAATTTGAGCGATGAAGATCTAGCCTTTTATTTATATGAACCAGATATTATTTATAGATCTGGTATGGGTTATACAGAGGAAATCAAAGAGCATAAAAATTTAATAATTAATAAGGCGAGAATATTATCTGATATAGCTCTAAAACTGATTTACTCGAAATTTCCTACCATTACATCTATTGATTTTCACCCAGCAGGTCATGTTTTATACAAAAACAAGCTGGTGATTAAAGGTGATTCCGATTTACTGATTAACAATTGTTTAATTGATTTCAAAACTAAAAAAGACGCTTCTATTTCTCTTGAAGACAGAGCACAACTATTTGCTTATTCAATAAATAAATATGCAAGAGATGGAGAGGAGTACGATAAAGTTTACGTTTTAAATCCACGTTACAATTATATCGTTGAATTAGTGAGAAACGACTAACAAGAATTGAGTAAAATAAATACGCCATCTAACCATAATGGAAAGATGGCTCTTTTTTTGTTTTTGAGAAAAATTAAAAACTATAAATAAAAATAAAGGTGTTAAAAAATATTCTCAATGAGAGGATATTGCTTGAGTGACCTGTACTAATGGAGATTACACTCAAGACAAAATTGAGATTGTCCATATTTTGTGTCCCAGTTTACTTAGAATAAAAAAGCTCATCTTTTATTTTTAATAGAGAAATTAGTTCCAAGATAAATTCAGAGTTAGTTATCTGTTTTAAAAACCTAAGAAATTTTAAAATTATTTTCTTCTTTTTAAGATAAAAAGACATAGCTTTAACGGAGGAGAAAATGAAGAAATTAACTACAAGTGATAAGAACAAAGTTCACGGTGGGTTTTTTGCTAACGCATTAGCTACTGGAACACTTATTAGTCAGATGTTTCTAGGCTCGATTAGTAAAACAGCAGTTAGTATAAGTAATATCGTCAACGATATTAAAAACCAACCTGATTCCAATGGTTATTTTGTTGAGGTGACCAATCAAACCCAGCAAAGGCCTGTTAGTTCAAGCTTTGCAAGCTCAAGAGCGCGTTATTCATTCTTAAGCCCTTATGCTTCAGCAATCTATGCAGGATTTTAATAATTAACTATGCCCAAAAAAGCATCATCAACTACTAATAGTAAGAAAACTACTACAAGAAGATCAATAAAAACAACTAGTGAAGAACTTTCTGGTGTTATTCCATTGGCTAATGAAGCTAAAGTGGATATGAAGATAACCACTAAGAAAACAAGAACTAGAAAAGTTAAAACTGATCCTGATCTTAATTCAAGCACATTAAAGCAAATACTTGGAGGAATCGATGATGATTTAGGTTTTGGTTTATCAAATTTTGCGTTTGCTGGAGGTAATGTTGACGATTTAAAATCTGTCACAGCTGAAATTAAATCATCAAAAAAAGCCAAAACAAAAAGCCCTAAACTTGGTACTAGCTTATGAAAACTTGGGATCGCTGCAAATGTTGCTGGAGATTCAATCTCATCGGCTATCGAAGATTTTTATAACATTTATAAGCAAAATACTACAAAGCCACCACTAGGGTATGCTGAAGCAGTTGATAACTCAATCTTTGGTCAATACCGAAACCGCGATGGGGGATTTAAGTATCTGAACAATTGGACTAATATCTATAAAAACTACAATGAACCTGATACGAAAATTCCAACATTAGAGCTTCACAACAAGTATTTAAAGCTTTTTGATCATTAACTAAGCAAACCGTTTTTATTTTTTTTAACTCGTATTTTTTAAGTGTTTAGCTATTAATCAAGATAATTCAGTCAAAACGACCAACTCTAAATAATCAGGCAGATAGTCTGATTATTTCTTATTTTTATTTATTGTTTGTTAATTTCTTTGGTTCAGATTTTTTGAAGATCAGATTAGCACCTTTGAATTGATATCCTTTAAGGTCGTTAAGGATTGATTTTGTAGCAACTTTTTTAGAAACAGTTTTTGCTTCAATTTTTTGCGAAGCAATTAAACGATCTTTTAGACTTTTAGTTGCAAACGGATGAACTGGTTTTATCTCTACTGAAACTAATGGTTTTTTAAACTTATTAATCTCGTTGATATTTGTGTATTCGTTGTTAATATTTTTAACAACGATCTTTCTCGTTTCTTCTTTTAATCTTTGGTTTAATTCTTTAGCTAGATTCTCAGGATTATATTCACCTTGAGAGATTAAACGGTGTTTAATATTTTCTTTTTGCTCGATGATTAAACGCGTAATATCTTCATCTAAACCTTCAAAATTAAAGTCAGTTTCTTGGGTTTGATCAGTTTCATCAAGTTGTTCAACCAATTCAGTCGTTGAACTTTTATCTTCTAGATAGTATTTTGATTGTTCTGAATGTTTGTTGATTAATGATTGGAAATCAATCATTGGGTGGTTTTCAATTGTTTCTCAATCAGAAACTTCAATATCAGCAACATTATCAGTTAACTCGATTTGATCTGTTGAATTAGTTGTTTCATCATAATCTAATTCGATTAGATCATCTTGATTTTGTGATTGTTCATCAGCCATCTTGATCATTGGCGCACTTGAATAATCAATCGCTTTTTTACAAAACATTTTGAATTCAGTCTGCTGATCAAGGATCTTGTGATAATCATTAAAATCAAATTCTGAATAGTTATACTTAACATCAATTTCTTGAGGTTTTCAACCAGAATCATAATGTTTGATTGGGTGGATTGTGTCATCTAATAATTCTGAAGTTAATGCTTGATAATCAGGTTTAAATTCAATTTCAGTTGTAGCTAAATCTTCAACAATAATATCAGTAGTTTTTGAATCTTGATCAAATTCGTTAGTATTAAAGTTTTTATTTAGTTCTTCAAGTTGTTCTAATTCGTAATCGAACTCATTAATTAAATTTTCAAGTAAATCTACTTGATCATTACTTTGAGTGGTTTGTGGTTCTTTTTCTTCTAATAGTTGTTGATTTTGTTTAACTAACTCTTCAAGTTGATCAACTAGTTTTTGAACTTCAGTTAGATCAACAACTGAATTAACTTGTTGTTTTTCAACTTTATCAGTTGTTGAACTTGCAAGTTCAGCTAACTGACTTAATTTAGCTTTTGGTGTAGCAAGATCAACTTTATTTAAAACTACAGGGATCTTTTTTAATTGGTCTAATGGTGCTTTTAATGAATCAAAATTACGGTGATCATTAGTAGGGATATTTTCTACTTCTTGTTTTACGTATTTATCTTGTTTGATTACTGCAGGAATCTCTTCAAGTTGATCAAGTGGTTTTTTAATAGAAAGTTTTTTTACTTCTTGTTTTGCAAAATTAACTTGTTTGATGATTGCTGGGATCTGTTGAAGTTGATCCAGGGGTTTTTTGATTCGATAATCATTAGTAGGAATATTTTCTACTTCTTGTTTTACGTATTTATCTTGTTTGATCACTGCTGGGATCTCTTCAAGTTGATCAAGTGGTTTTTTTGGTTTGGCTAATTTTTTTAATTCTTTATTTAACTTAATATTTAGTTGATCAACATCGATATGAACTTCTTTTGGTTTAGTGTTTTCTTCTTGTTGAACTTCATATCTGATATTCTCATCATTAAGATTTGATTGAACTGATAGTTTATCAGTAGTATCATTTACTTTGATAATCTCATCATTAGTTTGTTTTTCATCAACAGCATAATCAACAACTTCACTAGTTGCTTGATAAGAAGATTTTAGTTTATCTTTTATGACTTGATCTTTAGTTAGATCATGAACTTTAATATCAATGATCTCTTCTTGGATCGTTTCAGGACTGATCTTGGGAATTTGAGCTTCAACTTCGATAGCAAGATCAGTGATTTCAGCTACTTCAACTTGAATTGGGCTTGTAATCGCATTAATTAAAGCATTATCAATAACTACTTCTTCAGATTTAATTCGATCTAAATCTAAATCTTGTTTAATCTCAATGGGAATACTTAATTCTTGATTAATTTCGATCGGTTGTTCGATATTTAATAAAACATCAGGTTCATAAATCTCATGTTTAAGCGTTGCTTCATCGATCGCAATCGCTTGATAAACATGTTGATCAGTTGTTGGTTTTTGTTCTTGATTATGATCAAAATCTAACTTGTTTAGATCAAGATTTTCTAATTCGGTTAGTTCAGCTTCATTTAAGTTGGTAATCTCTGCTAAACTATCATAAACTTCTTCTTGTTTTTTTTCTTCTTGACTTAATGAACTGTTAATAATCTCATCGATTAAAACACTAGCATTTTCAAAGTCATGGGCTTTTTCAATTAGATCTTGATCAGCTAATTCATTTTCATGATAATCACCATCATAGATCGTGTTGGTGATTAGTGATTTTTCAGTTTCATCAAAGAAATCATCAAACCGTTTATTAATTGATTGTTTAATTGCTTGTGCTGTTTGATCAGTTTCTTTAGCTTTCTTTGAGATTAAGCGTTTTTTTGATTTTTCTTTGATCTCATCAAACTCTCTTTGTAAGAGATCTTCTTCATCAAGAACAGTATCAAAGTATTTGTTTTTTAATTGGCTTCTATTTGTTTTGATCTCACCAGAAAAGATCTCGTTTTCATCATTAACGATTGATTTATGACTAAAATCTAGATCATCTTCTTGATCTAATTCACTTTGCACCTTAACGTTTAATAGTTTAGGTCCATAATCTTGGATTGGTTGTTCAAGCTCTTGTTCGATACGAGCTTTTCTACCACGTTTTTTAGTGGTTTTAGTTTCTGATTTATTTTTTTTAGTTCTAGCCATAACTGTTTATACATTATAAAATTTGATACTTCTTGAAGTTTTTGAGTTCCCAATTCGCAATCAGATTAACTAAATCATTCTGATTTAAATAATTGACGCGATATTGGTATTTTCAACTAAGTGCATTAAAGATCGGGCCTACTTCATGATGATTGATACCTAAAATATAGCCCCTTTTCTTATGTTTGTCAATTAAAGCGATCTGCTCTGTTCAAGAAACATGATAATCATAAACGATCTCGATCTGATCTTGGAAATTAGTTGCACTAATAAAAGCTGATAATAACACCTTAGTGTTATTCATCATCTCAGAGATCGAATGTTCGTTATGTTCAAAGATCACATAATTAATTGGATGATAGAAAACTAAGAAATAAAGTGGTTCGCGTTTTTTAGATAGATCACTTTCAATCACTCTAATCATCTTTAAGATCTTAGCTTTATCTAAGATGCGAATGATCTCTAACAGTTCTTCAAAATCGATCTCAAGCTCTTTTGATAAGTAATTTAGATTAAAACAAGGGATCTTGGCATAAACCACGATATTTAATAACGCCATACAAGTTTTAATCGAAAATTTCTTACTAAACAACTCATAAACATCATGTCGGAATAGATTGACAATCTGATTAAAGAATAAGATCTGTGCATCAGATTTATCACTAAATCTAGCTAAGATCGGACTGTATGAATTTAAATATTCATAATAATCAACAAAATCAAGATTACTAAACTTTTCTTTGGTGATTAAGTATTCACTAAACTTAAATGGCTTAAGATAAAAATGATTAAAGTTGTAATGCTCAATGATCTTATCATATAAGATCCCTGAATTATTAACGAATAGATAGAAGGTGATATTTTGTTTTTTAGCTAATTTAGCGATCTGCTTAAACCAAATTCTTGTCCCTTCTTGTTGGTTCATATTATTGATAATGACAAACGCATTATCAATCGTTTGAATCTTATCTAAGAAATCATCGATCTTAGTTTCTTCATGAACATAAACTGAACTAAGATCAACTAAATAAAGATCATTTAGGCGATCTAAAGCTTGAAACCGACTGTAGATCTCACTGATAATCTCTGTTTGACCAGAGTAATCTAACCCAGAGATTACTGATACTTTTTTCGTCTTTTTTACTGAAAACAAAACATCAACAAAGAACCCACGCGTGTAGTTGGTCGTTAAATTTTGACTGATTCAGGTTTTAATCTGTTCTGAGTGAATGAATTGCATATTAATTGACTACTTATTTGAGTTTATGATCTTATTGGCGTATTTTTTGATCTCTTCTTTTGTTAATCTGCCCTTATTTACGCGTTTAAAAACACCCCTACGTCCACTCATCTTTTGAGGGATCTTTTCTTTTTCACCAATCTGACTAAGATAGATCTTCTTAGCAAATCAACCACCAGGTTTTCTAATCTTTAGTGATTGATCATTAGCTAGTTGTTCTTTAATCTTATCGTTGATGATCACAACATCTTCAGTGTTGTAATGATTTAATGATTCAAAATCATCTTGATCATCGTTGCTGATCATTGGTTGTTCTTCTTCTTGTTGAGGTTCGTATTCAACTCGAACTGGTTGATCATCTACTTGATCATATAATTCATAATCATAGTTAAACTGATCTAGAACTCTTGGATCTAATTCAACATCAACAGGTTCATAATACATCCCGTTTTCATCAACATAACCTTCATCAAACTGTTCGTATGATGGATAATAATCATAATAAGCTGTTAGATCAGGATAATAGTTATATGTCGTTTCTTTGATTCTAGCTAACTCTTCATTAAACTTCTCTGAGATCTTATTAGTGATCTGATCAGTAATCAGATTAATGCTTTCATGATTGTAGGTATTATTAATCTGATCGATTAATTGTTCTTTACTATCGTTGTACTGATCAATAATTGATTGGTTTTGAACTTGTTCAGCTTTTAGTTGTTGAATCTGTTCATTAATTAAATTAACCTTTGATTGGTCAGCTTGACTTAGAGTTTGATAACGTTGTTTTTGTTTTTCAAGTTCAGCTAATGCTTTATTATTCTTATTAATTAAGATCTCTTGGTATTGGTTTCATTCCAAGTTCTTTAATCGGATAATATCATCCAACTGATCTTTTTGTTCGTTTAATTTAGCTATAATCTCACTTTGTTTTTGTTTGATCTGTTTATCGTATTCTTTTTGTTGTTCGTTTAAAACTTTTAGATAAGTATCTCTGATCTGAACAAAATCACTTTCTTGATCATCACTCTTTAAGAATTCGTTTGTTTTAGCTTGGATCTTTTCATTGATCAAACAAATTAATTCGTTTTTACTGTTAACCAACTCGTTTTCATATTGTTGTTTGTATTGGTTTAAGATCGATTCATAAGCGACTTTTTGTGTTTGTAAAACGTCTTTAAACTCACTAGTTTTTTTGATAATCTCAGATTGGTTTAGTTCTTGATTTTTAACTAGTTGTTTTCTTAAAAGATCAATTTGGGCATTTAAGACTTGGATTTGCGCGTTTGATTCTTCTTGTCTTAATTCTAGTAATTTCTTATCTTCTTGGTATTTTTGTTTTAATTGATCGATCTTATCATCGTGTAGTTGATCATTTAAAAGAACTGAACGTTGATCAATAATTAGATTTGGACTAAGAATCTCTGGTTTTAGTTCATCAACCTTAATCCCTTTAAAAGTTGTCGGGGTGTTAAGTTGAACAACTTGTTGATAATTGTTTGATTTTAAATTAGCTAAATTAGTTTTAGGTTGAGTGTGTTCTTTTATTAATTCTTGTTTTGGTAAGTCAACACTAACTGGTTCTTGTAAAACATAACTAGAATCAATATCAGATAGTTCAATCGTTTGGTCTTTGATCAGTTTTTTAATTTGATCAAATTTTTGGTTTTCTACTTGGATATCTTTTAGTAGATTGTTCAGATCGTTAATCGGTTGATTTAAGATAACTTCATCACTAATCAACTCTTGATCAATGATCTGTGGGATGATCTTTTCTTGGGGTTTGATCTTAATATTAGTTTGGGTTAAAGGGTTTAGTTGATCGATCTCTTTAGTTAAGATCACAGGTTGATCAACAACAGCTTGTTCACTAACGACTAAAACGTTTGGTTGAAGCTGTTCAACTTTTTCTTGAGACTGATCAAGATGCTTAACTTCTTCTTTAGGTTGATCAACATGCTTAAATTCAGTTGCAGGTTGAACAACTACTTCAGTAGAAGGGATCGTCATCTCAGTTAGATTAATTGGCCGTAACTGTCTTAAAACATTGATCTTTTCTTGTTTAATAATTGCAGCTGCCAACTGATCAACGATATATTGTTGGGAATTTTTTGCTAATTCAAGTTGCGCTTGGTGTTCTTGACGCAGTTCGTTAAGTTGTTTTTGGTTAACTTCAATTAGTTCTAATTGGGTCTTAATTACTGATTGTTTTAAGAGTTCTAGATCTTGTTTATTAATTAGATCTTGTTGATTGATCTTATTAATATCAACCCTTAATTCTTCACGTAACTGTTCTAGATCAGTTTTAGTGATCTTGTGATTATCATTAGCTAATTGTGCTTTTAGTAGTTCTAAATCGTTCTTATCAATCGAACTTAGATCAAATTTCAGATTTAAATTTAGATCATCTAAATCTTCTTTAGTTAAACCTTGAACTGTTGGTGTTTCAGTTCTTGGTTTAGTCACTTGCTCTTTATTAATAGTTTTAATTAAACTGTCGATCTGAACGTTAATAAAATCAATTGCTTGTTCAAGACTAACTAATTTTGCTTTAGCTTCAACTTTAAGATCAAATAGATAAGTTAATAATTGATTAGCTGAACTGAATTCTTGATCATTAAAAGTTAATGATCAAGGTTTAAGATCAACTTTACTAATCTCATTAGTAATCACTGTTGAATACTTATTGATCTCTTCAAAGACAATCTGTGCTTTAGATCAAGTTTTATTTAGTGCATAAGATTGTTTTTTTAATTCAACAAGATCGTTATTTGCCACTAACTGTTCAAGATTAGTAAGTTCAAAATCGTTATGATAAAAGCTCTTGTATAAGTTTGCTAAGAAGTTTAGTTGTTCTTTGATGATCATTGAATCATCATTTAGTAGCTCTTGTTGAGCTAAAGTTTGCTGACGGTCATTCAGATCACTTAACAGTTCAGCTTTTAAATCTTCTAATTGCTTAGTTAAGATCGCAATGATCGCATCATCTTGAGCTTCATCTTCACTAGTATAAGGAACTTGATAATTGATTCGATAGTTAACTTCTGGAGCTTTATAGCTGTGCTTAAACTTAGAATTAAAAGCTGCTTTTTCGTCTTTTTTGATGATTTCAGGTCGGTTAATTCTTGGTTTATTTGCTTCTAATAACGAATTGAATTGATCTTTATTGTTCATCTTTATAAGCTAGTTTGTTTTCTCTTCTCAATTAGTTCTTTAATCGTTTTAATCTCATTAGCTAATTGGTTGATACGTTCTTTCTTAGCATGTGATAGATCACGATTTTGGTTTAAATCAATTCTTAAGTTTTGGTGAACTGGTAAAGTTTGATCAAGATAATCTTTCTTATCTCTATTTACTGAATTAAAGCTAGCTAAACCTTCATTGGCATTATTTCGCACTTCTGGTCTTAGTGTGGTTTTTTTAATCTTTTCAGTATTAGTTTTAATTGCAGCAATCTCATCATACAGATCAGTTAATTTCTTTTGCACTTCATTATTTTCATTTCTTAATAAACTGATATTTTGTTCATAAGCATCCCTAAAATTATCAAACATCTGTTGATATTTCTGATCTTGTGATTCTAGGGTTTTTCTTACTTCAATTGGTCCTTGTTCAACTGCTTGAGCAAGTTGGTTGATCTGGTTAGTGAAAACTTCTTTTTGGGTGTTGAATAAAACTGCTTGTTTTTTAAAATCAGCTTTGATCTCGTCAAATAACATTCTTAATTCTTTTGAATAAGAATTAGCTGGTACTACTGCGTTTGTGTTAGTTGTTGTATTACTTAAAACTGTTCTAATCTCATCTAATAGTTGTGAGTTAGCATTCAGTTCATGTAATTGGTTTAGATCAGCTGTTTCTGGATCTAGGTTGTGTTCTAATTGGTTGATGCGTCTTTTTGTGTTGTAAGCAACTTTACTTAATAGGTTTTGTAGTGAATTAATCTTATAAGAGTTATCAGCGTTTAGTAGGTTGTGATAATTCAAATGTTCTGAAGTGCTTTCAGTTAGTGCTTGCTTGTGGTGTTTTAGTTGTTTTAATTGCTTAGCTAATCGCGAGTTCTTCTTGTTAGCTTCTTCTAAAGCTCATTGATGTTCTTTTTGCATCATCAACATCTGTTGTTGATTAATTAATTGTTGCATCTGCATCAATGGGTTGTTGAAATCAAAAGCTGGTTGATTTGGATAATTAACACCAACAAGTTGTGGGGTTTGAACTGGCATTATCGTTTGAGCTGGCACTACTTGAGTATTAGGAGCGAGATTTAAAAAATTTGGGTAAGGATTTTGGAAGTTTGCCATATTGCGATTGTTAATTTCTTTTTGAATAATATTTCTTTGTTTTAAGAGGTTATTTCTAGCTTCAATAATCTTTTTGTTGATTAATACCAATTTTTTAAATTGATCTTGAACTTTTGCTTGTTTAGTTTTGAGCGCTTGATCTGTAGCTTTAGCTGTTGATAAGACTTTTTTAGCCTTATCATATTCTAATCGCAGCTTGGTTTTCTTCTCTTCCAATAACCGCTCGGCTTTTTGTAATCTGTACGTGTTTTCTGAATTCTTTTCAAGTTCTTTTTGAAGATCAGCGCGTTGTTTAATGATCAGTTTTTCTAAGTTATTTAGTTGCGTTTGTTTAAGATCAACTTCTTGCTTAATATTTGTAATCTGATCTTTTTGTTTAATTACTTCTGAAAGGGTATTTTGGATTAAATCCTTCTGGTTTTTTAGTTTCTTTTCTTCTTGTTTTTTAGCAATACTAAATTGCGCTTTTTGTTGGTGTAGTTCTTCTTGTGTTTTTAGTAATGACTTACGTAATTGACTATTTTTATGTTTTTCTTCTAGAAGGATCTGTTTTTGTTGTTGTTGTTGTTTGTAGGTATTATAAATCTTTGAACGTAATAGCGCGATCTTAGAAGATTTCTTATTTAGTTGATCGTTTAAAAGTTCAACTTTATTAAAAAAGTTATTCTTTTGGTTGTTTAGTTTGTGCTGTTCGTTTTTGATCGCTCGTTCTAAACGTTGGTAATGTTCGATCCGAACCTTTAGATCTTTTTTATTAACATTAACGTTGTAACTTTCTTTTTCAAGTAAGTAACGTAGTTGTTTTAGATCTTCAATCTTCAAGTTTAAGGTTCGTTCTTTATGTTGAACTTGTTGGTAGAAATCATCGATCTCTTTTAGTTCATTTTCCTTACGTTGAGAAAAACTGCGTTTTTCGCGTTCTAGAGTTTGGTATTTAGTTTCCAGTTCTCTAGCAAGCGCTTGTTGATCTGAGCTGATGCGTTCGATATTTGAACGATCTAATAAAACCTTTTGTTTTTCAAACTCAAGGTCGTTTTCCATCTTTCTTAGACGGGTGATTACTTCAGTTTTCTTAGCATCTAAAAGGTCGTTTTCACGATCGATCTTTTCTTTTTGATCGTTTAATAATGCTAATTTCTCATTGATCTTAGCTTTATCAACCTTATTATTTTTACGAATTAAATCTAATTTAGCTAATGCTAAATTGATCTCGTTCATATTCTTACTGACATTTTTTTCGCGGTGAGCTAATTTATCACGCTCAACCTTTAATTTTTGGAACTCAGATTTCTTCTCTTCGTTGAACCGTTCAACTTCAGATTCTAAAAGATCAAACTTACGTTGTAGATCAGCATCTTTTTCTTGTTGTTTTTTAGCTTTTTCAGTTAACTGTACTGAACGTAATGATAAGATCTCGTGTTTTTTATTAATATCAGCTTTTAAAACACCGATCCGTTCGATTAGATCGATTCGTTTTTTTGCTAATAGTTCATCTTCTTGTCTGAAGCGTTTTTCACTTTTTTCTAAAACAGCAAGACGATCTTCGATCTCTTGTTTTTGTAAACGCCCTTCACGTGCTTTGATGAGTAACTCTTCTTTTTGATCTTCGATCTGACGTTGAGCTAAATCAACTTCATCACGTTGTTTTTTAATCTCTAAATAAAGGTTTGAGATCTTATTAAACTTATTACGTTTTTGATCGTCAAAATTATTTTTTTCTTCTTGAAGTCGTTTGAAATCTTTTTGGATCTGTTTTTCTTGAGCTTGTTGTTCAGCTTTCTTTTGCTTAATTTGCTCTTCGCGAATTAATAAGATCTCATTACGTTGATTGTATTGTGATTCTAAGATCTTAACTTGGTTATCAAACTTGATCTGTTCTTGTTTGATCTTGTTTTGGTAGTTAAGATAATCGATCTCAGCATGCTTAAACTCTTCAAGTTTAGCATTGATCATCTCACTTTTAGCCGTATTACTCTTTTCGATCGCTTTTAATTCGTTGTAACGATCATTAACTTTTTGAGCATATAAAACTAGTTCGTTTTCTTTAATGCTTAAGTTATTTTTAGCTTGTAATAACTCTTCAAATTTTTGTTGTTTTTGGTGAGCAAACTTCTTTTTTTGCTCTTCTAGTTCTTGTAACTCGTTGGTTAGATTTGAGTTTAGTTCATTGTAATGAGTTTGTTGTTCTTTTTTAAGTTGTTCTAATTCATTACGTTTTTTTACTAAATCTGATTCTAAAACGTTTAGTCGATCAACAGCGTTATTTTTGAAGTTTTCAATGTTGTTCTGATAGATCTCTAACTCTTTTCTTTCATTAGCTAATGATCTAATCTCTTCATCGATGAATTTCTTTAATTTTGTGTTTTCTTCTTTATCAGCATCAACCGCTTTACGTTCAGCTGTTAATTTTCTCAATTCATTTTCAATTGCAGCTTTTTTCAGCTCTAATTCTTGGTGAATTGCTTGGGCTTTATGATAGGCTTCATTTTTTTGAACGGTTACATCGTTTTGGAAATTAATTAATGAAGCTTCTTTTTGTTGTAAGCTCTTCTCATAGATTGAAAGATCTTCTTTTTGGCGTTTTAAATCACGTTCAAAAACTTTTAAATCTTCAATCATCTTATCTGATTTTTGATTTAATTCTTCTTGTTGTTTATCTAAGTAGTTCTTAGATAGATTTAAGTGCTCAAGATCGCTTTTTAGTTTTTGTTCAAGAACTAAACTGTTTTGCTTACTTTTTTGCGCCCGGTTAATCTCTTCATTCAGTTCATCGATCTTTTCTTGAACTTCAGATTGCTTTAATTGCAACTGCTCATAACCGTCTTTTAGTTCTTTTTCACGTTGAGAAAGCTTTTTTTGCTCCCAGTTAACTGTGTTTTCAAAGTCAGTTTGTTGACGCTTGATATCACGTTCATACTGTAACAACTCTTGTTGACGCTCATCGTTTTTCTTACGTTCGATTAGCAAAATCCGTTGTAAATCAGCACGTTCAGATTCAACATCTAATTGGATCTTTCTGATCGTTTGTTGGTCAATTAACTCACGTTGATCAAGATCTCTACGGCGTTGATCGATCTCGCTCTTTAAGTGTTCAAGATTTCTTAATTTAGCTAAGATCTCGCGCTTTTGATTATTAAGATCGTTCTCTTTTAGTGAAGCTTCATTTAATTTCGTGTTTGCTTCTAGAAATAGTTCATCGATCTCTTGACGCTTCTTATTTAGTGAAGCTTCAGCAGCTTTATATCTTCGCTCTTGGTTTTCTTTTTCACGTTCGATCTTTAGTTTTTGATCAACTAAATCAGAACGATAACCCTCAAGTTCACTAATCTTTTCATTAACGATCCCGTCTTGTTCGTGTTTTTTACGTTCAAGTAGGTTATGTTTTTGTTTTAGTTCATCTTGAAGGTTATTTAGGGCTGCAAGCGATTGCTTGCGCATCGATTCAAAAGATAAACTTGCAATCTTTAAACGATCATAATCTTCTTTTAGTTTGTTTAATAATCGTTGGGTCTTATTGTTTTTATTTGCAAGTGCTTGTTCTTCTTGAACGTTTTTAGCATGAGCTTTATTTGCTTCTAAGATCGCATTCTTAGCTTTCTTATATGAGTTTTCTAACTCGATCTTACGTAGTGCAAAATATTGATCAGCATTCGCTTTTGATTGTAAGATCTTTAGCTGTTGATCATTGAAATTTTGCTTGGCTTTTTCAACCTCATTTTTGATGTTGTCTAAATTTTGAGCATAACCCTTTAACTTCTTGTTATGCTCGTTACGCATCTGTTTTAGTGATTCTAGATATTGTTCTAACTGTGAACGATATCTTCTAATCGATTCTTTTTTAAGATTTAAATTGTATAAGTGTAATTTCTTAGCACTTTGTAATTTCTTACGTTGTTCAGATAGATCGTGAATCTCTTTTTTTAGTCGTTCACGGGTTGAACTATCTAGTGAACTAACACCATAAGAATCGTTATTCAGTTTTGCGATTCTTTCATCAATTAGATTTTGCAATCGTTCTGACTGACGATCGATCTCTGAGATTTCATCAGTTGAACGGTTTAGTAGATCATTATATTCGGTCGTTTCTTCTGCCAACTTATTTTTAAGTTGATCGATCTGAATATAATCTTTACGAATATTCTTATCAAGACTACTATTATATGAATCGATCTTAGCTTGTTCAGCACTTAATCGTTGATTTAGTTCATTAACAAAATCAATTGAATCGTTCTTATACTGTTCAATATGATAAAGTTCACTATCTAAACGATCTAATTCGTTGATTAGATATTGGCGTTCAGCTTGAAAATCTTCAGGATGAAACTGATCTTGGTTAGCTTCAAGATCATCGATTGCTTGTAATAATCTTTGGCGTTCACTACTGATTTCAGTTTGAGCTTGTTGGTAATAATCAATATCTTGATTAACTTGGAAACTTTGCTTTTTGAGCTTTTCTAATTCATCTTTAGTATAAAAACTATTGTTACCGTTTTGATAACTATTTTTATCGAGTTTTTTATACTGATTAGCAATTAAATTTTCTTGATTTGCTTTGATGTAGCCATCGTCAAATCCAGTGTCATAAACATCTTGAAAGACATTGTCATCATGTTCATCTAATTGATCAGCATCAAAGTCAGAATTAGAATGTAGTTTCATGTAGTCTTTTTGCAACTTTTGCTAATTATTAACGGTTATTGTAAGGGTCGAATTTTGCTCTACCACCGCGTCTGCGGAATGAAGGTTGAATTTCTTCATATTCTGGGTATTCATAAGCTGGAGGATAGTATTGGTTTTCTAATTCGTATACTGCTTCATCATAACCAGCATTATAAGCATCATCTAACATCATTCGTTCGTTTAAACGATTACTGTAATAGTCAGGTTGTCTTGGAGGTTGTGGTACTAAGTAGTTTGGTTGTTGTACTACTGTAGGAGGTAATGCCAAGATTTGTGGTGGTAATTGTTGTGGTTGAGGATGAGGTTGTGGTAATGCTTGAGGTTGAGGTTGAGGTGGGTTAATTGTTTGTTTAAACATATTAGCCAACATTAGTTTCTCAAACAATGTTGGGTTTTCATTTGGCAGCTGTAACGGATTATTGATTGTTGGTAATAATTGTTGAGCTGGAGCTTGAACAGGTGGTGGAGGCGGTAGTTGTTGGTACTGATGAACAGGAGGCATCATTGTGTGATGATTAAAGCCATAAGGGTTGTTCATTCCCATTAACATCTGTTGTGGCATCATGTGTTGCATCTGAGCCATTTGTGCCATCTGTGCAGATTGTCTTAGTGAGTTATTAATTTGTTGTTGGTGATAAGACAATGTTTGGTTTAAATGTTGAGATTGTAGTTGTGATTGGTTAGCGTAGTTCTCCACCTTAGAGACAACTTCTGATAACGCTTTTTGGAATGAACTTTGCAAGCTGTCGATCTCTTCTTTTTTACTTGCTTGTTGTTCAGTCATCTTTTCACTGATCTTTTTACTTGTAATCTCAGTTAATTTATCAGCAAATGATTCAAACTTGTTTTCAAGTTTGCTTTCCATATCAAGTGATGATTCTTTTACGCGGTTTTGTAATGAATCATTAGCTTCTTTAGTTTGTTCGATAATTCGTTCAATCTTTTGAGCAAATTCTTTATCTTGTTGTTGTTTTGCTTCTTGACTTTGATTGAATGGTTCTTGAGTTTGGTTTAACTTTTCAGTTAATAGTTCGATCTTCTTTTCAAAGTTTTCAATTAACTGATCTTTTGATTGTTGGAAACTTTCTCTTGAGCTTTCACTAGTTTCGTCAATAATCTCTTTAGTTTGGTCTAGTTTGTAAGCTAATTCTTCTAAACGTTGTTCTAATTTAGATCTAGAATCAACTTCTTCTTGACTTGGTTGGTTATTTTTAGATTTAATGTCGTTAATACTATCTAATAATGCTTGTAATTGACTTTCAATACGCTTATTAGAATCTTCTAACGCTTCATTAGATGTCTTTAGTTGTTGGTTTGTTGTTTTTAATTCGTTATTACTAGATTTTAGCTCTTCGTTGGCACGTTGTAACACTTTAAAGTTCTCCGCAGCTTCTAACTTAACCTTTTGGATCTCTTCCAGGTTATGTCTTTGAATCTCTTCAAATTTAGGTAATAAAGCAGATTCAATATCTTCAATTGGAATATTAATCACATCATCTTCTGCATCGTGATGAACTGCTTGATTTTGATCTAGATTAATATCATCACTTAGATCATCAGTTGATAGTTCTTCATTCTCATCATAATGAACTGGTGCTTCTAGATGAGGTGTGATTGGGGTTTGGTCAGGTTGGTTAACTGTGGCAAGTTCAGGTAATAATCCTCTAGCTTGAGCAGTTTGACGTTGCTTCTTCTTATTACGAGGCTTCTTTTCATCCTCTTCTTCTTCATAATAAGAAACTAATTCAGTATCACTATTGTTATTTAAGAACTCTCTTAAATCTTGTTCGTGTGCTGGTTCTTCATTTGATTCAACTTGTTGTTCTTGTTCATAGTTTTCATCAACAACAGCAAGTTGGTTATTAGCTTGATCGTATTGCTGATTTTGATCATATCCATAATAGTCTTGTTGATTGTTATCATACAATGCTGGTGGATTACCATATTCATCATATTGCATTTGGTTGTAGTCATAACCTTGATCATTTGCATTACCACCAGGTAACATTCCAACAGGGTTACCGTATTCATCATATTGCATTTGGTTGTAATCATAACCTTGATCATTAGCATTAACACCAGCTAACATTCCTACTGGATTACCGTACTGGTCATATTGCATTTGGTTTGGATCATACGCTTGATCGTTTGTTCCACCTGGAAGCATACCGATCGGATTACCATACTGATCGTATTGTTGTTGGTTATTTTGTTGATTTTCACTACCAGGTAATAAACCAATTGGGTTACCATACTCATCGTATTGTTGTTCATAACCCTGATTTTGTTGTTGGTTGTATTGTTGGTAATAAGGATCGTTTTCTTGTGAATAAACATTACCTGACAACATCCCAACAGGATTGCCATATTGGTCGTATTCTTGTTGTTGATTTTGATCGTACTGGTTTTGATTAATTAACATTCCATTAGCATCATATACTGCTAATGAAGGATCACTCACTGGATTACCATTAGCATCATATCCATAAGATACTAATGCTCCTGATTGTTGTTGGTATTGATCAAATCCTTGTTGTCCAGGTTGATTAAAATTGTTTTGATTGTTATCCATTATAATTTGCCAATTGCAATTTTAGTGTAATAAAAATAATATTTTAGATATATGGTAAAACCTTCTGAAATAATGAAAAATCAGAATTGTGTCCATTATCATAAAATATTATAACAAATTAAAGTTTGATATTTGCTAAATAAAAAGAATAAAAATTATAATATTGTACTTAACTTTTCGTTGATCCAAGTCGTTCATTTTTTGATTCTAAAATCGGTTTTTTCTGGTTGAGAATCCTGATCGATCATCAGTCCTACGACTTTGTTTTTATAAAGTGCTCTTGACTCTTCGAAATCATACTCATATTCTTTGATCTCAGTTGCACCTATAATAGTTGCTTTTTTGCGATTTAAGATCTCAAACAGTCTGCCCATTCCATCACAAAAGGTGTAAGGATAAGTTTGACAATCACCACAACCAAACAATAAGAACGTTTTATTCTCAACTTCTAGACGTTTGAAATCAAATTCTAATCAAACGTCTAAGATATCACCAGTTCCTCATGTTGATGTTCCAAAGATGATTACATCAAACTCGTTAATAAAATCAACATTTGTCTTAGTTACATCAATAAGTGTTGTTGGGTATTTGATCTCAGCTTCAATCTTTTTGGCAATTAATTCAGTCGTGCCAAGATTAGTGCCATAAACAATTACGATCTTTTTCATCTAAACTAATTCGCTACAACGCTGACAAACTTCGTTATTGTTTTTACTTAATTCTTTGAAGTAATTTCAACATCTTAAACATTTAGAAAAATCTGTTTTTTCTACGGTAATTTGATCATTTTTTGTGAAATGTACTTCAGCAACATTTAATCATGTTTTTAGTTGTTTAACTAAGTGTTTATTGATATCTAAATATTGTTTAGATAAATATACTACAGCTTCATTTGATTTAGCTAACACTTTATCTTTTCTTAGCTTTTCAATTTCAGCATAAACATCATCTTTTAGTTTACTGAATTCAGTAGCTAATTGATCAAGATCTAAATCAGTTTTTATTTCAAATAATGCTGGTGGATCAATTAGATAAACTGATTTTTCTTTATTTGTAGCTTGGTAATGTGAATAAGCTTCTTCAGCTGTATGTACTAAAATTGGGGCAATTCTGAATAATGAGTTAATGAAAATGTAGTTTAAAGTAGCTTGAATTGCTTTTCTAGTTGGATCGTTTTCATCATTACAGTATAAGCTATCTTTAATTAGTTCAAAGTATCAAGCTGATAGTTCTACTACCATCTGATTAACTTCTTTAGTGATCTCTAGATAGTCATAATTTAAGTAAGCTTGATCGATCTTTTTAAATGATTTGTTAACATGATTAATTGTTAGTAAATCAGCTAAACTTAGTTGGTATTGATCTAATGGTTTGAAATCAAAATCATTAAGATTTCCTAAGATATATCTAAATAAACTATTACGAATTTTACGGTAAATTTCACTATTTTGTTCAATGATGTGATTACCAATTCTGTGATCGTTTGAATAATCAATTGAAGCTGCTCACAGTCTTAAGATATCAGCACCTTTGTTCTTAATAATCGTTAAAGGACTAATCACATTCCCTTGAGATTTAGACATCTTCATACCCTTTTCATCAAGAGTGAAACCATGAGAGATTAATTCTTTATATGGTGCAGTTTTATTAAGAACTGTAGCACAGATCATACTTGAGTTGAATCAACCTCGATACTGGTCACTACCTTCAAAGTAAATCGTTGCTTTATCTTTAATACCGTTTTCTTTTAAAACATTAAACGAAGTACCAGAATCAAACCAAACATCAAGAATATCTGATTCTTTATAATAAGTTTTTCTTGGATCGTATTTATTAGTTAAGAAGTACTTAGCATCATGTTCATATCAAGCTTTTATCCCTTCAGCTTCCATAATTCTTAATGTGTTGTCGATCAATTCCTTATCAAGAATTGGTTCGTGATTTTCATCAAAGATAATTGGAATTGGTAATCCTCAAGTTCTTTGACGTGAGATACATCAGTCTGAACGTTCTGCTACCATACTTAACATTCTTTTAGCATAACGTTCATTTGGATATTTAACCGTATTAATATTCTCAACTAATTGATTCTTAATTGACTTAATATTAATAAACCATTGTTTTGTGGCACGGTAGATCACTGGTTTTTTTGTTCTTCAATCGTGTGCTGCTTGGTGGTTAATGAAATTTAATGATAATAAACAGTTTCTTGCTTCTAGTTTTTGCGCAATTAACTTATTAGCATCATCATAAAAAACACCAACTAGTTCGGGATCGTGAACAGTTTGATCAAAACAACCTTCATCATTAATTGGTACGTAAGCATCAATTCCATATTTTTTACATACGATAAAGTCTTCAAGACCAAATCCTGGAGCAGTATGAACTAAACCTGTCCCATCAGAATCACTAACGTGTTCACCTAAAACAACAATCCCTGTAATTTGATCATATAAACAGTGTTGGTACTTAATCTTATCTAGTGAACTTCCCTTAAGTTTTTGAATCACTTTAGGATTTTCAAAATTAAATTTAGCAATTAATTGTTCGTATAAATTGGAACCAACTAAATATTTTTGACCATTAACTTCGAACAATGTGTATTCAAGTTCGGGATGAACTGAAATTGCTAAATTTGACGGTAAGGTTCAAGGTGTTGTTGTCCAAATTACTAGATTAACATCCTTACCAATTACTTCATTATCTAAAGTTTTAAAAGTTACATAAATACTTGGACTTTTAGTTTCTTTATATTCGATCTCAGCATCTGATAAAACTGATTTAGATGATCAAGATCAATAGATTGGTTTGTAATCTTGGTATACCAATCCTTCGTTGATCATTTTGGCAAACACCTTTAATTGATCAATTTCATATTGTTTGTCATATGTGTGATAACAAACTTTAAAATCCGTTACTAATCCAAGACTTGAGAATTGTTCTTTTTGTTTTTGCACCTGGTTAAAAGCAAAATCACGACAAACTTCAATTCGTTCAAGCACTGATAGTTTGAAAAATTCTTTTTGTCCTAGTTTTGATTGGACAGCATGTTCAATCGGTAAACCGTGTGTGTCTCATCCTAAGATAAATGGACTGTAATATCCTTGCATTAATCATCTACGAACAATCACGTCTTTTAAGATCTTGTTCATCGTGTGACCAACGTGAATATCACCATTAGCATAAGGTGGTCCATCGTGTAAGATCTTTTGTTCGTTATTTTGATTTTTTTCTAATCGTAATTGGTAGATCTGATCATCTAACCACTTTTGTTGGATCTTACTTTCTTTAGTTGCTAAATTAGCCTTCATTTCAAAGTCAGTTGAAGGCATCAATAATGTATCTTTATAATTTTTATTCATAACCAGGATTAATTTCTTTTCTTGTTAAAAGTAAAAAGCGCTATTATTTTAAATTTAATAAATTTTAATAGTTAAAATTATATCGTCATGTCATCAAAAATTAATGTTGTTTTATACCGACCACAAGACCCAAGAAACGCTGGCAACATCGCAAGAAGTTGTGTTGGTTTTAATGCGACTTTACATCTGATCCATCCATTTGGTTTTTTTATTACAGATGAACGATTTAAGCGAGCTGGTTTAGATTATTGGGATCATCTTAATTTAAAACAATATGCTGATTTTGACGACTTTATTAAACAAAATCAGATTGATGAGAATTTATTTTTATTTACTAAAAAAGCTAATAATTATTTATCAAATATTGATTTTAAAGAATATTTGGATCATGATCAAAGAATTTATTTAGTTTTTGGTCAAGAAACTAATGGCTTGCCTGATCAATTATTAAACAAATATCAGGATAATTTAGTAAAAATTCCGATGCACAATGCGATCAGAAGTTTTAATCTAGCTAACAGCGTGATCTGTGCTTTATATGAATTAAGTCGGCAAAATCAATTTAAAAACGTTAAATAAAAGTTATGCGAATCAGAAATATCAGAGATGCTCATTTAAAGATTAATAAAGCCAAGAATATTATTGGTGTTGATAACTTAAAAACTAAGTTAGATCCTAAAAAGTTTAACGCACTTGAGATTGGCTCTGGTAAGGGTGGGTTTATTTATCAAAAAGCGATAACCAACCCTGGGATCAACTACTTTGGGATCGAAAAAAATGCTACGGTGATCTTGAAGATGATCAATAAATCTGAACTGCTTGAACAATTAACAAATTTGTTCATTGTTCACGATGATTTTGCTTTAATTGATCATGAATTTCCTAACGCTTGCTTTGATCAGATCTACTTAAATTTTTCTGACCCATGACCTAAGAAACGTCATGCGAAAAAACGGTTAGTTGATCTAGCTTTCTTAAACAAATATCAAAGAATCTTAAAAGCAGATGGCATAATCGAATTCAAGACAGATAATGATCAACTTTTTAATTATGCAATCGAGATGATTAACAGTCTTGAACAGATAAAAATCATCGCTTACACCAATGACTTACACAGTCTTGATTCTAGCGATGCTTTATTAAAGAATAATGTAATTACTGAATACGAACAACGGTTTATTAACTTAAAGAAAAATATTAATAAGATCGTTTTTAAGTTTATCTAAACTAGTTTGTACGTTGGTTATTAATCTTAGTTGCACTTACTTTAATTACTCTTCAGATGTAATTGAATGCATCTTGGTAATTATCAAATAATTTTGTTGTGTTCTTTAAACGAATTTCGTAAATTAAATGCAAGTTATTAACTTGGGTTAACCGATTATTTGAATACAAGAAACGAGTTGAAGGGTTGATTCTCATTAAACTAGCAACACTAGCTGTGACGTTTTTAATCTCATCATCAGATGGTCATTTATCTTTATCATAAGTACCTTCAAAGATAATATCACCTAATCAGTTTCTTAATACCAAGATATCTTTAGATTTTTGGGCAACATTAGCGATCTCTGGTTTGATCTGGCTGCGGTACTTAATTAAGTTAGCACTACTAATTGAAGGGTTAACTGTTTGGTTGAAGATCATAGCTAATCGAGTTGGTTTGATCGACCCATCTTTGTTTCAAGCTAATAGGACATCATAAACGTTAACTAAATGTTTAATATTAACATTATCTGATGAACTGAATAATGTTGTGCTAATTGGTCCAACAATTCCATTAGGATCAAGATTAGCATTAGAGTTATCAGCTGGATCGTTTAATATCCGAATATTACGATTTTGTTGTCTTAAACCAAGTTCTTGGTATAGGTTATTTAAATTAAAGTTTTGACTACTATACTTAACAAATAGGTTGGCATCATTAAGTGGTTTTAGTGTTACTTCTTTTGAAGTTGGGTTGTAACTAATTGAGTTTGAAACATTAACTAGTAATGAGTTAATTCGGTTTGGGAACTGACGTTTGTAGTTTTTTAATGATTCAGCTAAGATCTCAATCGCACTACTAGTTGGTTCAGCATTATATTTATCTAAAAATAAACTCTTTAAGTTTTCATCACTTAAGATGTTAACACCAAATAATGGTTGATTATTATATTGGATCACAAAAATCTTGTCTTTCGAATTTAAAGTGTCATTTAATGAGAACTGATTATTAACCAGACCTTGTAACGCGTTCTGCGCATTTAGGTTAATCGTTTGACCTGATTGGGTTAGTGCTGAAGTTAGTTCTAAGTTCAATTGGTTAAGGATCACTGAACTCATATAAGTTTTAATATCAGCACGTGAAGTGTTTGAATTGATATCAAAACCATTAAAGATCTTTTTAGTTAATACTGATTGTGCTGCTTTAACTAACTGATCAATTAGTTCATCTTTTTGCGTACTTGAAGATGGGATTACTGCACTTAATTTTTCTTTTAATTGGTTAACTAATTGTGTTGGAACACGGTAGTTTTGAATCCCATTTTGACTAACATTTAAGCTAATTGTCATATTAACAAACTTAGCTGCTGGTCTTGAATAGATCCCTACGTTGTTATTACCTAAAACATCACCTGATCAACCAATACCATTACCATCCCCATGAACGATCGCGCGGATTAAATTATTTTGATAACCACCAAATAAACCTTGTGGTGAAGCTTGATCATAGTTAACAGCGTAATTGTTAGCAATTACCTTACTAAATGCTGTATATACCGGAGTAAGGGTTGAGAATACTCTTCTAAACGTATTTGGATCAGTATAAGCTTGAATACTATCAATAAATGATTCTAGATTACTGAATGATTGGTACTTATTAATATTTTCAGTATCTGAAGTTAAGTATTCAGGTAATCTGTATTCAATTGAAGGGGTAGCACTAATTGATAGATAAGGGATCCCATACCAAATCTTAAATGGTTTCTTATTATCATTAATCGTTCCCTTAACGTTGATGTATAAACCTCTAGCTAAGAAGTCAGTAATAATCCCATAGATCTTAGTACTAATATCTGAGATCGTTTGTTTACTGTATAAAGCAGTATTATCAACTTTAGCGTATTGACTCTTATTGTTATTTAGTTCGTATAACTTAAGATCAAATGGACTGTCTTTAAGATTAAGTGAATCAACTGACAAGTTCTTAACTTTTAAGATATCAATTAAGTTAAGTGGATTGATATCAACCGTTCTTGGCGCATTACCAGTTACATCTTCAAATTGGTAGTAGTAAATATCTTTGAAGAATCTGCTTAATTGTTCATCAACAGAAGCTTGATTTTGGGTAGTTGGTGCTTGACCATTAGGAATGTTGTTAGCTTCACTTTGACTGTAAATTAAACCATTAGCGCTTTTAACGTATCTTTCAGATGCTTTAATTCTTTGAATTGCAGCCTCTGATTGAACTGAAGTGTACTTATTATCATTTAATAAGTAAGCTGGTTTGTAGTTGTTGTTTGCAAATGAAGGATCAATGATCGGTTTTAAACCATCTGGACTGATGATTTCACCAGTCATTGGATCTTTTTGGAATTGATCACCGATGAATAATTTTCGCTCTACAAAGTTGTTTTCAACAGCTAAATAGTGAGAAGCAGCTTGCTTCTCATCACTAAAATTGTGATTGTTGAATGCAATATTTTCTCTTAGAAAAGCATCTGGGTTATTTGGATCATAACCGTTTAGGTTTTCTTGTTCTGAGATAACCTCATTGCTTGCATGTTCAGATGATGATAGCTTATCAAGTGCATTTTCTCTTTGATAGAAATACAAACCACTCATAATGGAACCGATTCCAAGGCCGAATAAGCTTGCACCAAAAAGAACTTTTTTAAATAGTTTCATACCCAAAAATAGTTAACTTATATTTTCTTTATTTTGTATTAACTAATTATAATATTTTACTTTAATTTTGAGTAGATACTACTAAGATTATAAGAATAAAAATTAGTAAGCAGAACTAAGAAAATTGGGTATTAAAAATATTATGTAGTATAATATGATTCGTGTTTATGGCGGTTGTGGCGAAGCGGTTTAACGCACCTGACTGTGAATCAGGCATGCACGGGTTCAAATCCCGTCAATCGCCCCATTAAAATATCATTCTCGTTTGACAAATAGCTAAACGCTATTTGTCTTTTTTATCACTTTAACCCCTAGAAAATAAAAAAAAAGAAGTTTTATTAGAAACTTCTTATTTTCATTTAAATGGATAAAAGACTAGTACATGCGGTGTTTTTTTTGTAAACGCTTACGCGCTGCTTTTTCTTTTTCTCGTCTTTTAACGCCTTTTCTAAGGTGGTATTCGTGTTTTAAGAATGATCGCTTAGTTTCACTAGCAACACGTTTAAACTTACGTAACGCTAATTCAAGATCTCCATCTTTTACTTCGATTTTTGGCACACAATTACCTCCTTTTCTAAAATTGACACTCGTATATTATAAGATATTATCTTTTTTATGGGTATAAGATTGATTAATATTTTCGATTTCTTTTGTGAGATTTTCTCTTGCTTGTTTAGTTTTTTGGTATTCTAATTCGTTTTGTTTTCGAATTAGTTCAGCCTTTTTAAACTCAGAATCTAAGATTGATGAAGTTAATTTCATCTCGTGAATCTTTTGATCTAATTTTTTTTGTAACCTTTTATTAATCTCAGATTGTTCACTAAACGGTTTGGTTTTAACAAGTTGTTCTTCTTGTTTGATTACCACCTTTTTTTGGTCTTGATAATCGTTAACTACTTGTTGGTAGTTTTCATAATCAACTTGTAGATCTGACCGGTCTTTTTTCGTTTGATTTAATTTCGTGGCAAAATCATTATGAAAATCAACTACTAATGAAGCTTCATTAATATCTTCTTGGAAGTCATTGATCTTAGTTGTTGAAAACCGATCAGCTTTTTCTTTAATCTGCTTGTTAAGATAGTTCTTTTTTAACTGTTTAATCTGATCAAGGATCTTGTAGACCTGATCACGATCATATTGATAATCGTTTGGATCTTCTTCACCCTTTTTAAAGGGAATATTTAAGAGTAACTTCATCCATTCTAGTTTGCTAAACCCTTGAGCTTTAGCATCTTTTCAAGAACGTTTTAGTTCTTTTTTTTCATAACTATTCCTAGGGTTAAGAAGATCAATTAATAAGCGACTTCTTAAGCTATCAGCATAAAATAACTGATCATAAAGATTAAATAATTCTTTTGAGATCTCTTGTTCAGCTTGCTCTTTATTGATCTCTTCTTGCTTTTTTAAAGCAATTGATTGCTTAAACCTTTTGAAATCTTCTTCACATTCTTTTCCATAGGTTTTAATGAAATTATGGATATTAAAATATCCATAATAAAGTTTGCAATCTTTGATGTATTTTGATCATTCAAAATCAAAACCATAGAAGTTCTTATACCCTTCTAGAAAAGCTTCTCACTTAGAAAGTTGATCTAATGATGAACTTCGTTTGGTTAAATTATGATCGATCTTGTCACTCATATTCTTTAATAATTATACTAAAGCCAATTTCCAACTAGATCATAGATTAATCCTAGATTAAACGTTAGGATAACGTTTCTTTAATACTGAATTAATTCAAGGAATAAATAAGAAGGTCGCTAATAACCCAAAGTAGATTACAGTTAACATGTAAGTAGGTAATCCCTTACCAGCAATTGTATTTTCGGCTTCAATGAACCCTCCGAATGCACGAGTTGTAGCTGATGGATTTTTAATTGAAACCATGATTGGGTTGATTAAGAATACTCATATCCCTTGATAAATAAAGATGATAAATACTAAGATCGAAGCAACAGGAGCCATAAACATAAAGAACTTGGTGATCTGGTGTTCTTTAGTTAATTTAAATAGTTCGATGTAGTTAGCTTCTTTTTCTTTTAATTGGTTTAATTTAGCTTGTTGACTACCATCAAGGGTTTGGGTTTTAGCTAAGAATCTTAATTCTCTTTTTTCTTGAGCAGTTAGTTGCTTATCTTTATTATTAATCATAATCTTGATTCGTTTAATAAAGATCGCAAACGGAATTAGCGCATAAACAATAAAGAAGAATAATGTTGGGAAGTTAGTTATCCCATCAGCAATCCGGTCATTACCCATCCCAATACTAATTGCAGCTATGATCGCACCAAAGACGACAACAATAAATAAGTAAGAGATGATCCCCATAGTTTGACTTTTGAAGTTGTAGAACTTATCTTGCTCAGATTGGGTGTTGAACTTATGATTGAATTTTCGTTTTAATCATTTTGAACCAAAGATTAAATCATCATTAATCAACCCTTGGTGGTTAGAGATCGTCACGATCATAAACGCATTAGCCACACCAAGAATTGAGATCAACAAGAAGATATTAAAGATAACTCTAAATGCATAAGAGATCGTTTTAGCTCTTTCAGCATCAACTTTAAACACAGTAGTTAATAGGTTTTCATTAATACTCGAAACAGCAAACCCGTTTCCTAAAAAGATCATTCCTAAAGTAATTAAGATATAAGCAATAGAAACCGTAATCACCCCAATTGATAAGATGATCTTACTGTATTTTTGGGGCTTTAACATCTTATCTTGGATCGAAGTGAAACTTAAGAACGAGTCAAAAGAGAATAAGATTGATGGTAAAACGATTAGGATTGTTGTAAATGATTGATTATTAGCCATCCTAGAAGCAGTAGTAGTTGCAGCTTGGTTTATAAATGATTGATCATAATTGTTAGCACCAGCGATAATTCCCACGATTGTTACGATTAAAATCGGTAAGAATTTAATTATCACACTAGCAGATTGAAATGCTTTTGTTGCAGTTAATGATAATGAATTGATTGCAAGAAAAATTAAGAAGAAAACAAAACCAATTCCGATTGTCATTAAGATTGATGCTCGTGGTGATTGATTATTAAAGTCATTTAATAATCCCATCGAACCGTTTGAATCAACCATGAATAAGAATAGTTCACCAGCATACATAAACAATACAACACCAATAATCCCGTTATAAAAGTGGGATTGAGAGATCTTAAAAAAGCGTCCAGCTTTTTTACCCAAACTAATATCACAATAACCAGAAACCCCGAATTTAGAGCTTCCTGTTGTGGTTACTTCAATAAATGAAAGTGCTAATAATAACGTAATAATCGCACTAATTACTCACGCAGCGATGATTAAAGTTGGATTATTTCCCGTTTCACGAAACACACTGATATTTTTAACAAAAATACCAACCCCAATCACAGATCCAATCATCATGGACAGTGATGCGAATAACCCAATCTTATTTTTATTTGTTTTGAGCCTTATCATTTTTTTTAACCATCTACACCGATTAGTATCGGTGTTCCTTAAATTTGTATAGTTTATATATTATAAAAAAACCAACATATTTTATAAAAAATCAATAAATTTAACACTAAAAGGTTGTACTAAAGCAAAATTTTAGCAAGAAAAAATTGAGGTTTAGTAACTTTAAAGTCTTGAAAGATTTATTTTTTTGATATAGAAAAATTTAAATAAAAAAAAGTAATAATCCTTTGATTAAAAGGATTATTATTCGATTTGGAACTTAATTTATTATTTTGATTGGATCGCTTCAATCCCTGGTAGAACAGTTTGTTCCATAAATGTTAATGAAGCACCACCACCAGTTGAGACAAAGCTAAATTTGTCGGCTAATTTAAATTGGTTTGCAGCAGCAGCACTATCACCGCCACCGATCACACTATAACTATCAGATTCACTGATCGCTTTAGCAATCTCATAAGATCCACGTTCGTAATTAGGGTTTTCAAAAACACCTAAAGGACCGTTTCAGAAGATTGATTTAGCTTTAGCTATATAAGATTTGAAAGTTTTGATTGATTCATCACCGATATCTAAAGCTTCAAAATCTTCGTTTTCTGCTTCATCTTTGGCAAACACACACTTACCAGCAGGTGCAGTTTTAATATCAGTGATCGTACTAGCTTTAGTTACCATCTGATCAGTCGCTAAAATGATCTTATTATCCTTATCTTCAGCTAAGATCTTCTTAGCAGTTTCTAACATCTCAGGTTCGAATAATGATTTACCAATATGATAACCTTTAGCCTTATTAAAGGTATTAACCATTCCCCCACCGATTAGAATTTGATCAGCAGATTTTAGTAATGATTCGATTACTTTTAATTTATCTGATACCTTAGCACCACCTAAGATCACAACAAACGGACGTTGTGGGTTGTTTGTTAATTTTGATAATGCTTCTAGTTCTTTTTGAACTAAGAAACCAATACAAGATTGCGAGATATTTGCAGCAATCCCAACGTTTGAAGCATGCGCACGGTGTGAAGTACCAAATGCGTCGTTGACAAAAACATCAGCTAAACTAGCTCAGAAACGTCCTAGTTCTGGACTGTTTTTAGATTCTTTTTTAACAACTTCACCTTGATTGTCGACATCGTTATAACGAGTGTTTTCCAATAATAAAACTTCTTGGTGTTTTAATTGTTTAACCGCTTCAACAACGTCATAACCAACGTTTTCTTCTAAAAACTTAACGTTGTTAAGTTTGGTTTTTAAGTTTTCATAAACTGGTCTTAAGCTCTTCTTTTTAGAACTAATATCTTCTAATGACTTAATTCGGCTTAAGTGACTTAATAAAACGATCTTACAGTTTTGTTCGATTAGATATTTAATCGTATCTAATGCTTGAACAATTCTTGTATCATCTATAACCTTATTGTCTTTAATTGGTACGTTAAAATCAACACGTACAATTACTGTTTTATCTTTTAGATCAACATCCTTTAAGGTCTTCTTATTGTAGTTAATCATTACTTAATTATTTTTTAGCGCTAGCTTTTTTTGGTTGTTGTTTAGCAAAGTATTTAGCAACTCTTACTAATTGCGAAACGTATGAAGATTCGTTATCATATCATGCGTATAGTTTGTATAGTTTTTCACCATTAGTTTCTAATACTGATGTTAATTTACTATCAAAGATCGAACCGTGGGTTTCATTTAAGATATCTGAAGAAACGATCTCATCTTCTGAGTATAAGAATGATTCAGAAGCAGCAGCTTTCATTGCAGCATTAATCTTTTCAACAGTTGTATCTTTTTCTAACTTAACAGTTAGATCAACTAATGAACCAGTGATTGTTGGAACTCTTACAGCGATCCCGTTTAACTTACCAGTTGCTTTAGGTACAACTAAACCAATAGCTTTTGCAGCACCTGTTGAAGTTGGTACCATATTAAATGCAGCAGCACGTCCTCTTCTGTAGTCTGAGTGAGGTGCATCTTGTAATCTTTGATCAGCAGTATAAGCGTGAACAGTAGTCATATAACCAACTTTAATTCCGAACTTGTCTTCTAACACTTTAACAAGTGGAGCTAAACAGTTAGTTGTACAACTAGCAGCTGAAATTACAGTATCATCTGGTTTAATTTCAGTGTGGTTCACGTTGTAAACTACAGTTTTCACGTTCTTTTCTTTAGCTGGAGCTGATAAAACTACTTTCTTAGCACCACCTTTAAGGTGTGCACTAGCAGCTTCTTGAGTTAAAAAACGACCAGTTGATTCAACTACTAAATCAACTTTGTGTTTCTTTCATGGAATTTGTGTAGGATCTTTTTCACTGTAAACTTTAATTTTTTGTTTACCAACTACGATCTCACTATCAGTTGAACTCACGTTGTGACTCAACTTACCGTGAGCTGTATCATATTTTAGTAAATAAGCAAGTGTCTTAGCATCAGTTAAGTCGTTAACGGCTACAACTTCTACATCTTCGTGATTTAGTAGTTCACGACAAACCAGACGACCAATGCGTCCGAACCCGTTAATACCAATTTTAATTTTTGACATTTAAGTTTTCTCTTTCTTTATAGTTTATATTTTGAATTAACTCTCGTTTTTAATTTTAATATTATTATTAATAATTGATAAAAAATTTTTTAAACCATCAGTTTAAAAAATTCGAAATTTTACTGAATTAAAAAGTTCATCGAAAAAGCATTCACCCCAGTATGAACTCCAATCACTGGTGTGATTAAAACAACATCAAGATCTTGAATATTTAAATCTGTTAGTTGTTCTTTGATTAGTTTAATCACCTCTTTAACTTTTTTATCTTCTTTAAAGGTGTGACAAAAACCAACTTTAACTAATTTGTTTTTGGTTAACTTCAAAGTATTGTTAGCAAAGCTTACACACTTTTCAATTGCTGATTTAAGGTTAATTGCTTTATCAACTAATTGGTTAATTCCTTTATGGAATGCGATGATCGGACTGATCTTTAAGATCCCTGCAATTAGTGATTTCATCTTTGAGATCCGTCCACCCTTACGTAGTTGGGTAAGATCATTAACCACGATCATTGAACAGATCCGTGATTTTCAATTAGTAATGTATTCTTCAATCGTTTTAATTGATTGATTTTTCTTAATTAAATCTTGAACATCATTAACTAATCATCGTAATGAGATCGCTGTATCTGACGTATCAAAGATACTAATATTCTTATAATTACTTAGTTCTGAATCGATCACTATTTTTCACTGATTATAAGTTCCACTTAACCCACCAGAGATCGTTAAGACAAAAACATGATCATAATCAGTTGCTGCTTTCTTAGTCACTTCAAGCATCGTTTGCACAACTGGCATTGATGTTTTGATATCAACGTTTTTATCATTAACTAAAAGATCATAAACTTCTTCTTGTTCGATATCAACACCATCTAGGTATGTTTTATTGTTATTCACTGTGATCTGGAGTGGCACAACAAAAACATCGTTGTATTCGTTTGCTCTAATTGTTGATGATGAATCAGTGATAATTGCGATCTTTTTCATATTTTTTAAATCCATTAACGTAAGTAACGATATTAATTCTACTATTATATATGAAAAATATACGAAAAGCTAGCTTGCTAACTGTTCGTATATTGAATGGATTGATCCCAGATTAATAATCTTAGGTCAGTGTAAAAATTCGTAGAATTAATGGTGGAGACGAAGGGGGTCAAACCCTCGACCTCCTGAGTGCAAATCAGGTGCTCTATCAATTGAGCTACGTCCCCAAAAAAACTGGTGGAAGTAAATGGACTTGAACCATCGACCTCACCCTTATCAGGGGTGTGCTCTAACCAGCTGAGCTATACTTCCAGTCGTGATTGCCATATGAATTATAACATAATTAATTCAGCTCATTAAAGAATATCTGCTTAATTTTTAATTTCGATTGGTAATAACAACGCGTAAAATTTGTTTGGTTCGTCTTAATTAAGGCTTGATTACTTTTAAAATCATCAAACTGATAATCGTTTAAACTTAAGGTTAGAATCGTAGGGATCCTTAAGATGAAATCATTAACTTCGGTTTTATCTAAATAATAAAGTTGGTAAGCTTCAAAATCCTTGTTGATCTGACAAAAACTATTCTCAGAATAATAGATGACATCCCCAATTAAGAAATTGAATAATAAGTATTTCTTATATTCATTTAAGGAATAATCACAATAGTTATCAATCTTATTTTTAACTAGGTATTGTTTTCTAATCTGATAAAGATCATTGATCTTATCTTGGTTGATATGATAGTTAAATAGATCGATCTTATTTGAGTAGTGATGGTTTTTGAATTGGTTTAGGATCGCAAACTTATGTAAGTTATCTAATGGTTCAAGTTTAAAATTGCGATAGATTTTTCAATTAAAACTTTGGATTAAGACCAGATCATATTGTTGGGATAGTTCGATTAAAAACGGTTCAAAACCAGTGTTAAGTACCCCTTTACCCCTAAAGCGTTCATCACTAACAACACCAAAAACGAGTGCTGCTGTTTTTGGTTCATTGTTAATCATTAACTTTTTATCTAAAACAAAGCAACCATATTTAAAGTTTTTTTTAATATCTTTTTCAACGAAGATTTTAATCGCTTTGCCATAGTAAGCATTAACTAAATAATCTCAAGAAAATTCATTTTCTTCTTTAAAAGCACGAAGATAAAAATACTTAAATTGTTGGATAATTTGGGGATTTTTGGTTAGTTCTAACATATCACTTTAACAAGATAACGCTTAATAATAAATTCAGGCTTATAAGACAGTTTGGAATATGAAATTGATGCACTACCCATATCATCTTGACGGTCAGTTAGCGCATCATTACTATGATGAATTCTTAAACTGTTACTTAACAGATATTGATAAGAACCACGGTATGTTTCATCACAATGTTCAATAAAGATCTCACAACGATTATTAAGTGAATATGAAACACAAAACCCAATAATCTGATCTAGATAATATAACGCTGTCAGTTTAAGTGAACCGTCTTGAATTAATGGTTTAATCGCACGGAATAAGGCTAATTCAGATTGGTAAGCGCTTGGGTCCTCACAATCATTAATTCAAGTAAGATAGAATTTTTCTAACTGATTAAGATCAACTTCTCGGTTGATCTTAATCTTTGCATCCTTTTCGTATTGCTTAATAAAAAAATTAAGGTGGTTACGCTTTTTTTGTAAACTTTTACCGGATAAAGTCATGATTTTTTTAGTTTCATACAAAAAGTTTGTTGAACTTTCATGGATGATTTCAACATCATATTTTGACTTTACTCATTCAAGCTCAATCCCGGTTAGATCATCAATATAAATTGCTTGGAGATTATCTAATTGTTCGATTTGTCCTTTTATTAGATCTAAAAAATCATCTGGTTGATTTGGTTTAGTGATCGGTGCAAAGATCACTTTTTGGGTTGGACAATATTTATCTTGCAAGACTTCGTGCAAGAGGTTTTTTTCTAAATTAATCTCACCAAAAAAACTGATCCCTTTTTCATGAAACTGATAACTAATATTAAGTCCATAAAAAGATCAAGAATAATAAGTGAGAGCGCTATAAAAATGACTAGAATCAATCTGGTTGATTCGCTCTTGTAATTTCGAAGCGTTAGTTAAGTCTAAACGATCCATTATTTAGCTTCTTTTAGTTTTAATAATTCAATGTCCAAAGCGTGTTGTAAACGAATTAACTCTTTTGTATCAGTAGTATCTTTAATCTTTGATTCCAGGTCTTTTTTTCTTTTCATAATCTCATCATATGATAAGTTATCAGCAATCACAAAATCTAAAGCAAAAATCTTAATTAGATCTTTATTACAATACAGGGTAGCATTTTCAATCACCACTGATTTTTTGGTCTTATCAGGATAGGTGATATAACCTACGGAGTTGTTGATGGCAAAGATCGAAGGTTGGGTATTTCTCATAAAACCCGCATAACCTTCAGCACCTTTTACTATGACCATTTCGATCTTTTCATCAAAAAGAGTCCCGTTTGGACTTAAGACTTTAAGTTTAACCATTACGTGTTAATGTTTTAGCTCTTTCGATTGCTTCATCGATCGAACCAACATAGAAGAATGCTTGTTCAGGAAGATCGTCATGTTTTCCTTCAACGATCTCACTGAACCCTTTGATTGTTTCACTGATCGGTACGTATTTACCTTTATTACCGCTGAATTTTTCAGCAACAAAGAACGGTTGTGATAAGAAGTTTCTAATCTTACGTGCTCTTGAAACAGTTAACTTATCTTCTTCAGATAGTTCGTCAATTCCAAGGATCGCAATAATATCTTGTAATTCTAAGAATTTTTGTAAGATCATCTGTACCTTACGAGCAGTTTGGTAGTGTTGAATTCCCACTACACTTGGGTCAAGTAATCTTGATGTTGAATCAAGGGGGTTAACTGCAGGAAAGATCCCTAGTGAAGCAATATTACGGTCTAAAACTGTTTTAGCATCAAGGTGTGTAAACGTTGTTGATGGTGCAGGGTCAGTTAAGTCATCTGCAGGCACATAGATCGCTTGAACTGAAGTGATTGAACCAGATTTAGTTGAAGTAATCCGTTCTTGTAATGAACCCATCTCTTCAGCTAAAGTAGGTTGATAACCTACAGCTGAAGGCATCCGACCTAATAGTGCTGATACTTCTGAACCAGCTTGGGTGAATCTGAAGATATTATCAATGAATAATAAGACATCTTGGTTATTAACATCTCTGAAATATTCAGCCATCGTTAATCCCGTAAGCGCCACACGCATTCTGGCACCGGGAGGTTCATTCATCTGACCAAAAACTAATGCGGTCTTATCAATCACCCCACCTTCGATCATTTCATAATAAAGATCGTTTCCTTCACGAGTTCTTTCACCAACACCAGCAAAGACAGATAAACCACCGTGACCAGTTGCAATATTATGGATTAATTCTTGTACTAATACCGTTTTACCAACACCAGCACCACCAAATAGACCGATCTTACCACCTTTTGCATAAGGGATTAAAAGATCGATCACTTTGATCCCGGTTTCAAAGATCTCTAACTCGTTAGATTGGTCAGCAAAACTGGGAGCAGGACGGTGAATTGACATTCTTTTTACTGATGCATCGATCGGTTTTTTCTCATCGATCGGTTCACCAATCACATTAAACATCCGGCCTAATACTTCAGTCCCTACAGGTACTGAAATCGGTTGGTTAGTTGAAGTTACTTTCACATTTCTAGCCAACCCTTCAGTTGGACCCATCGCAATACATCTTGCAATATCATCACCAATTAACTGAGCAACTTCTAGATGAAGTTTCATATTTGGTTCATCGATGATTAAACAATCATAGATCTTAGGTAGGTCATCTTGTTTTTCAAAAACAACATCCACAACTGGACCAACTACTTGGTAAACCTTACCATAACTGTATTTTGTATTCATAAACTATTTTGCAGCTCCTGCAACAATTTCATTAATTTCTTGTGTAATTTTGGCTTGACGTAATTGGTTATATAACAACTTGTACTTGTTATATAAATCATCCGCATTTTTAGCAGCTGTGTCCATTGCATTCCGCCTGCTAGCATACTCACACACTTTGGATTCAATTAAACAACCATATAAGATCACTTGTAAGAGTTGTTTTTCAAGTGCTGGGATAATCACATCCACCCCTGGTTCAAAACTAATGTTTTTAGGGAATTTGTCATTGATTCGATCTAAAGTATCAGCTTGAAAGATCGAAGGATCAGCAGGAATCAATTGGATCTTTTTTGCTTCAAAGTTTAAGCTGTTAATGTAATTGGTATAAACACAATCAATTGAATCATACTGGTTTTTTTCATGTAGTTCAAGAACATGTTTACCAATCATATATGAACTTTCAAAGTCGATATTCTTATCATTAATTGAATACGTATGAATGATCTGATCTTCGTGATTACGGGTTCTTAAAAACGAATTTAGTTTAGTTCCAACTAAGATGATCTCATCATCTTTTGCAAGTTCACTAACTAATAATTTACCAACATTAGTATTGTATGAACCACATAAACCTAATTGGGTGTTAATCACGATTCACAACCGTTTAGTTGATTGGTTTGTAGGGGTAGTCGTTCGTGGTTTGGTTTTATTGTAATTGGTAATAACTGCCCCAATTACTTCATAAAACTCTTGGTAAAATTCTTTAGTTTTACCTAAAGTTGCTTTAAAACGATTTAGTTTTACGGTTGAAAGCATCTTCATTGCTTTGGTAATCTTATGTGTTACCGTGATTGATTCCATCCGTCGTTTTAAATCTTGCATCGAAGCCATAGAAAAATTACTCCAATTCTTTTAGATCACCATAAAGTGAACCATTGTAATCAACTAGTGTTGAAGTGTATTTTTTTACGACATCTTTAAAGAAAGCCGTAAGTTCTTTTTCGATCTCATCATCAAAAGCTTTCTTTTCTTCGATCTTTTTATACACTTGATCTTGTTTGATCTTATCTAAGATAAACTCTTTAAATTTAATAATGTGATCAGTTGGAATTCATTTAATGAACCGGTTTTTAATACCGAATAATAAAACTGCTTCACTAGTTTGATCAATCGGTTTTGCTTGTGGTTGTTTAAACATCTCCATCACCCGTGCACCATGTTCAAGAACAATTTTAGTTTCAGCATCTAGATCAGATGAAAATTGTGAGAACGTATCTAGTTCACGGTATTGGGCTAGTTCTAGTTTTAGACTTCCAGAAACTTGTTTAATTGATTTTAATTGTGCAGCTGAACCAACCCGAGAAACTGATAATCCCACGTGGATTGCTGGTCTTTGACCTGAGTTAAATAGTGAAGTAGTCGTAAATAATTGCCCATCCGTAATTGAGATTACGTTTGTGGGAATATAAGCTGAGATATCTCCAGCTTGGGTTTCAATAATTGGTAATGCAGTAATTGAACCAGCACCTAATTCATCACTTAGTTTACCAGCACGTTCAAGTAATCTTGAGTGTAAATAGAAGATATCACCAGGATAAGCTTCACGACCTGGTGGTCTTCTTAATAACAATGATAAGGCCCGATAAGCAACTGCGTGTTTGGAAAGATCATCATAAACGATTAATACATCTTTACCTTGTCTCATTCACTCTTCACCGATCGTTACACCAGCAAATGGGGCAATATATGAAAGCGCTGCTAACTCACTTGCAGTAGCACTAACGATCGTGGTATAAGCCATTGCTCCGGTTTCTTCTAGTAAGCGTGTAATCTGAGCAACAGATGAGTTTTTCTGTCCGATTGCAACATAGATACAATTAACGTTCTTACCTTTTTGGTTAATGATCGTATCAAGTGCAATCGTGGTTTTACCTGTTTGCCGATCACCAATAATTAACTCTCTTTGGCCCTTACCGATTGGTAACATACTATCAATCGCTAAGATCCCTGTTTCTAAAGGTTGGTGGACACTTTTACGTTGCATCACCCCATAAGCTAACCGTTCAATTGGGGCATAACCACTAATATTTTTTAGTTCACCCTTACCATCAATTGGCAGACCAATTGGGTCAATCACCCGACCCAATAAGCCATCACCGACTGGTGCTTGGATTACTTTACCAGTTCTTTTAACTGAAGAACCTTCTTTCAGATCATAATAATCTGATAACATTACCACCCCAACAGAGTTAGGTTCTAGGTTTAATGCAATCCCATAAGCACCGTTTTCAAACTCAACAAGTTCGTTTAATAACACATCGTCAAGTCCACTAACACGCACAATCCCATCACCAATAGTAATGATGTACCCTTTTTGATCACTGATGATCTTATTAGCATACTTTTTAATTTGATCTTTAATTAATAAAGAATATTCATTTAAATTAATTGCCATAGTCTAGTTTTCCTTGGAGAAGGTTCTAAGTTGATGTTTTAGTAGTTTGAGTTTGCCATCAATTGAGTTATCAATTAAGAGATCATTTGATTGGATCCTGATTCCAGCAATCAAACTGGGATCAGTTTGATATAAGATTTTGACTTGTGAAGCAAACTTCTTATGGAGTTTTTCAACTAACTGAGCTTTTTGATCGTCGTTTAGTTCATGTGCTGAGACGACATTAATAAAGATCGTATGCTCTTCTTCTTCGATCATTCTAAAGAACTTTTTAATGATCGATTTAATATGAAAAAACTCGCGGTTATCGATCACTACTTTTAAGAAATCAACGATCGTTTGGGTTAAGTGGTCTTTAAACACCACATCAATAATCTCATGTTTTTGGTTTTTAGATAAGACTTGACTATTCATTAATGACATTAAGTCTTGGTTTTCTTTAACCAAGTCAAAAACGACTTTAAGATTGTCATAAAACAAATGTACCTTATCTTCTTCATGGGCTAGATCAACTAATGCTCTAGCAAACCCCATTATATTAGTATCCATAAGTTTAGTCTAAATTTCTTAATAGCTCATTAACCAATCGTTCATGATCTTCTTTAGCCACATTTTTTTGGATCAAGGTTGAAGTTGCTTCAAGAGCAACATCAACGATCCGACCTTCTAGTTCCCGTTTTAAGATCGATTCTTGTTTGATGATCTCAGCGTGAGCGTTTTCGATAATTCGATTAGCTTTACGTTTGGCATCAGTTTCAAGATCGTTTTTTAAACGATAAGCTTGGTTTGTAGCTAAATTGATAATCTCGCGTGCTTGCAATTCAGCATTTTGTTTTTGCTTTTTAGCATTATCTAATAAAAATTGTGCTTGCTTTTTAATCTCATTAGCATTATTGATTTCAGCTTGAATTAATTCACTTCTTTTAGCTAAAAACCGTTTGGTTGGTTTTCACAATAAAAAGATCCCTAAAAGAATGATGATTGATAATGCAATAGTATGGGCAACAAAGACCCAGAAGTTAGGAAAAAATTCATTAACAATTGTTTTTGCTTGTAACTCTTCAGGGATAGAACAAGAACTAACAATTGCTGATATTATTAAGAAGTTAAAACTTAATAATAAAAGTTTTTTAACTCTTGTAGATCACATAACTATCGTGCTACGAAAATTAGAATAAACGCAATAATTAATCCATAGATCGCACTTGATTCTGCAATTGCTGAACCAACGATCCAGAATAACTGAATTTTTGGAAGTAATTCTGGATTACGTGCTAAAGCTGTAGCACAAAGACCAGATGCAAACCCTTGACCAACACCCACACCAGCAGCAGCAGTCATCGCCATCCCAGCACCAATATAAGCACCAACATGGTTAGTTAGAGTAACATTGACTTGGTCTGCTTGGTTAATTAGTTCGTGGATTACTAAAAATATATTCATGGTTTTATTTCCTTAGTGTTAGTTTTTAAATGTTTTTTCTTATAGAATTTTACAAAAATTTAATTTTTAACTTGTGTGATGAAATAATTTGAATGAACAATTATTTCACGTTTAGTCGTTGGTTCTCGATCATTTGTTGACCCTTTTCTTCAGCGGCATTTTCGGCTGCTTTGATCGGTTGAGATCAATATGTAAGCATCAATGAAACAAAGACGAATGCTTGGATCGCTGAGACTAAGATATCAAAATAAACGTGGAAAGCAGGGATTACTAATCCTCCAGCCAACGTCCCAAAGACTAAGCCAACGCTAAATGAGCTTGGTGATCATAATGTAAAGAACGTTCTAAATAAGCTATATAATAAAGCAATAAAGATCGACCCAGCCAGCACGTTACCTCATAACCGTAATGAGATTGATAACAATGGCGCGAAGTAACCGATCACGTTTAATGGGTTAATCATTAAAGGGATCGTTTTCTTTTTGATCTTAATGATCACAAAGAAGTCACGGAAGTAAGCTAGTTTTTGGTATTTTACTCCCATAATAAACGTTCCGAAGAATGACATTAACCCTAAAGAAAACGTTACGGTTGATGATGATGTTGGAGCAGCAATTCCCCCAACCATCGACATCAAGTTACTAATCAAGATATAGACAAAGATAATGATGAACAATAGACTCAGTCTCCGGTTTTTCTCGCCCAATAGATCGACTGTTAAATTTTCAAATTGTAAGATTAACAACTGCACAACCAAGACATAACCTGTTGGTGGTTCAGTTGGTTTTAGTTTTTTTAACTTCGTGTAATATACAGCGGTTAATATTGCAATCATAAACAAAACCATAAAGATCGACAAGACATGAGCAGTCGGAATTAGCGGTGTTCATTCGATCCCTTGTGATGCAAGTGGTTTTGTCGTCAAAAAGTCGATTCAGCCATTTTGAGTTTCTGTACTAGAAAGCTTCGTGTAGACTATCTCCTGTGGCAACATTGTTATTTAATTCCTTCAGTTTGTTTCGTTCTTTAATCTCTTTATTTAATAATAAGTAGTTAACCACAACATGAACAGCAATCATTGACAACGGTCATAAGATTGCTGGAAAAACATTGAACACTGCTCCTTGAAACTGTCATTGATTCACAAACCCGATAATAACGATCGGCACGGCATATCAAAACAGACGCGAAGATAGTGTGATGATCCCTAGAATAAAAAAACCGAAGCGAGCAGATTTAACTTGTTGTGTGTTTAGTTTAGTTGCACTAGTGTATAGCAAATTGGGAAGAATCAACCCAATCACTAAACTGATATTTGAAAACACAACAGTTAATAAACTACTATAAACTCACTGAAATCCAATGATTTTAGTAAACGTTAGGCCTAATAGGATGATTAGACCAACGATTGAAAAAACATTAAAAATTATTAAGTTGTATTTAATGATTTTTTTATCAACTATCATCTGATCTTAAATATATTTATTAAAGAACGCTTAAATTATACGCCTAATAAATATAAATGGTTAATTGCTTAAATTTATTAACTCAACAGTTTAATTGGTAATTAAATTTTCTAAATTTAAGAAACTAATAAAAAAATGATTGGTTAATTAACCAATCATAGTTCTTATTAAAAATTTAATTTCAGTTAGGTAAATTTTTGAAGATATCTGATAATAATTCAGCTAATGGGTTCTTGTTAGTCTCATCTGATGAACTGTCTTTTTTTGTTGCATCAGTTGATCTATTAGTTTGGTTTGTTTGTTGGTTAGCTTGATTAGTTGAACCTTCTTTTTTTGGTAAATTATCTTTAATTTTTGTTAATAAACGTGATGATAAGTTTAAGGTTTGTAATGATCTAATGTATGAACCATAATCATCAGTCATTAGATCGTTACCATAAATTAGATCATATGGTTGGATCGTATCAGTTTCAAAAACGTTATTACCAGTAACAACATTAACTTGGATCTTATTTGGATTAAATAATGAAGCAACTAAACCAAAGGTAGCTTCTTTTTTGGCATCAACTGACACCGTACCAAAATAGATTCCTAAAGCTTGGTTATTTGAAGTTAATGCTAATGATCCAGATGAACCTGCTGATAAGTTTGAGTTTTGGATAATATAGCCATAACCATATTGTTTGTATTTAACATTACGATAAACTAATTGGAAATTTCTAGCAATATCAGCATTATAAATCCCTGCTCTAATTCCACCAGTTGAGCTTAGAGATGTTGAACTAGCGATCTTTTGTCCATCTAGTTCAGTTGGATTTAAGGCGTTAATCGTTCAACCAGGAGAACCTCTTGAATCACTAGTGATTGGGATCTGTCTTCTTGATAATGATGGCACACTAAATTTAGTGTATTGTGGAGTTGTTGGTCAGTTAGCATAATAAGGATAACCACCAAGATAAACACTAAAGTTATTTAAACTTACGTTTGGGTTAGTGTAATTTGAACGATCAAAAAAACCGTGGTAAGGTAATTGATCAGTTAATTGATCATCTTCTTCTTTCTTATTAGGTGGAGTTGCTGGTTGATTTAAAACTCCCTTGTTATCTCATAATGCTTTAGCAACATTCATTGCTGGCATAATTCAACGGTTGTACAGTTGGTATTCATCATTATAACGATGAACTTTCTCTCCGTTTCTCATCGTTCATGAAAGATCTAAAGTGATTGATAAAACAGCAAAATCAATGTACTCGCGAATTCCTGGGTTATCGGCTTCGATCGGAGTAATTCATTTTGGTGATTCTTTATAAAAAGAAGTTGCTGTATAAACTGTTTTAGGTAAGTTACTTAACGGTAAGTAAGTTAAAGATTTTGGGTTGTGTTTGTTTTGTACAGCTAGATTTTCATCCCATTTACCTAAGTTGAAATAAAGAGTTTGATCCACCCCTGGTAAGGGTAATTCATTCTTATATCAAGCTGGGCGATAGTTCTTATTATCTAAAGGATTTAATAACGCTTCAGCTACGTGTAAATTAGTCGCAAAATATCCGGTTCATTTCGCATTTTGATCGTTCTCATCAACGGGTTGAGCTTGTCAATCAAATAATCATCCCGTTCCAAAAACACGGTAAGGACGATTAACGTTTTCAGCAGTTACTCCTTCATTATTTGACATCAAACGTGAAGGGTTATAACCACCAGAATTATTAAATTCTAAACTAAAACTAAGATCATAAATCTTCTTATAATCACTAGTTGGTAAAAACGCACTAAGATTTTGGACTGTTGGTCCATAATTATTATTGTCCGTTGTTGTTGGTAGGTTGCTGAAAAAATTAAAAACACTACACGAAGAAAAAGTAGTTGACACAACTGCCATCCCAGTGAGTAAAAGTGGTCAGGTAAAGATTTTTTTGCGACTCAAGCCCATGATTGATCTGATTGCTAATTTTTCCTACTTACAAATAAATTAACAGATATATAAGGTTATCTATCTAACCATTATATTATTTTCATAATAACATAGTTACAAAATCTTTGGGTTTTATTTCGTTCCAAAAATTCGATCCCCAGCATCACCTAGTCCTGGGTAGATATAATTTTTATCATTTAGTTTTTCATCTAGACAAGCTAGATAAACATCAACATCTGGATGTGCTTGATTGAGTGCTTTTAATCCTTCAGGTGCTCCTAATAAACCCATAAATTTGATTGATCTAGGTTTTTTTGGTTGGATATTTTTAACCAAGCTAATTGCTTTGATTACTGAAGCTCCAGTAGCTAACATCGGATCTAATACGATCACATGCCCATCATCCATAGTTTGTGGGAATTTTGAGTAGTACTCAACTGGTTGAAAGGTCTTTTCATCTCTATATAAACCAATATGACCAACTCGTGCTGTTGGAATCACATTATGAACTCCATCAACCATCCCAAGCCCTGCTCTTAAAATTGGCACGATCACAAAATTGTGTTTTAGTTTATGTGCTTTTGTTGTGGCTAGTGGTGTTGTTACACTAATCTCTTCTAACTCATAACCTTTCCCAACTTCATACATCATTAAAGTGGTAATCTCAGTTAATAACTGCTTAAAGAAATTATAACCAGTATTGACATCGCGCATCTTTGATAGTTTATCTGAGATTAATGGGTGATTAAAGATAAAATTTTTCATGATTTATTTACCATTCTTCTTTTTAAATAATTCGTATTCTTCTAAGATCATCTGCTTTAGTTCATCAACCAGATATTCTTGCTTAACAGATTTCACAACAACACCTTTTTTAAAGATAATTCCCTCCTGTTTTCCTCCAGCGATCCCAATGTCAGCTTCTTTAGCTTCACCAGGTCCGTTAACTGAACAACCTAAGATCGAAACTTTTAAGGGAAAATGCAGATCTTTAACAAACTCTTCGATCTCTTTTGTAACTTTGAATAGATCAAAGTTCAAACGACCACAGGTTGGACAAGCTACAACATCAACTAGGTTTTCATATAAACCTAATGAATTAAGCATCTTTTTAGCAACTTTAATCTCATCGACGGGATTAGTTGATAACGAGATTCGAATCGTATCACCGATCCCTTTAAGTAGCAAAGGGGTTAGTCCAGCTACTGATTTAATTGTCCCATTAATTAATGTACCAGCTTCAGTAATCCCCAAGTGCAAGGGGTAACTAAACTTTTTAGCACCCAACTCATAAGCTTGCATACTTAATAATGCACTTGAAGTTTTTAATGAGATCACAATATTGTCAAAACCAAACCGCTTTAACATTCTCACATATCTTTGTGCAGCAATGATCATTGCTGTAGATGTTACACCATATTCACGCATTAAATCATATGGGATTGACCCCGAGTTAACCCCGACTCTGATCGGTATATTATACTGGTTCGCCAACAAGCAGATCTCGCGTAATTTTTCTTTGGATTTGATATTACCAGGGTTTAATCTAATCTTTTTGCATCCAGCTTTAATCGCTGCTATCGCATAATCAGGATTAAAATGAATATCAGCAATAATCGGACAAGGCGATTGATCAACAACCTTTCTAATCGCTCTTTTATCAGCATCATCAAAAACCGCAATCCGAACTAGATCAGCACCTTCTTTAACAAGATCATTGATCTCTTTAAGACTTTTTTTGACGTGCTTGGTTTTAGCAATCGTCATTGATTGCAACACAATCTTATTCTGCCCACCAATCTGAACATCACCAACAAAGACTTTTTTAGTTTTGGTCCTAGTATACATAAAATCGCTTTGAGATATAAAAATAAAATCCCCATATAATAGGGATTTTAACGCTCTAACGCTTAGTAAATTGAGGCGCTCTTCTAGCACCGTATAATCCGAATTTCTTACGTTCTTTAACACGTGCATCACGTGTTACTAACTTGTGTTGTTTTAATTGTTTTTTTAATTCTGGATTCATGTTAACAAGCGCTCTTGCAATTCCTAAACGGATCGCACCAGCTTGACCAGTAAACCCACCACCGTTAACAACAACATTAATATCATAAATACTAGCTGTTTTTGTTACTTCTAATGGTTGACGCATATCTTGAATTACAATCTTGTTTGGAAAGTAATCTTCTGCTTTACGGTTGTTAATTACTAACTTCCCAGAACCTGGAGTTAATTTAACTAATGCGGTTGAAGATTTTCTTCGACCTAATCCTTTAAATGTTACTACAGCCATTATTTACTCCAATCAAGTTTTGTTGGTTGTTGAGCATCATGTTCATGACGATCGTTTTTATAAACTTTTAATTTACGCATCATATCTTTAGCAAGACGGTTTTTAGGTAACATTCTTCTAATTGCGTCATATACTAATTGGTCAGAGTAATGATCAACCATCTCACGTCCAGTACGTGATTTAATTCCACCCATATAGTTTGAGTGTCGGTATCACTTTTCATTATCTAGTTTATTACCAGTCAAAACAACTTTATCACTATTTAAAATAATTAAATAATCACCACAATCAACATTAGGTGTGAAGTCAGGTTTGTTTTTACCTCTTAGTAGATTAGCAGCTTTAACAGCTAATCTACCTAATACTAAACCTGAAGCATCAACTAAATATCACTTACGGTTTTTTGTTGCAACAACTGGCTTTTGCATTGTTGTTTTTTGCATCTTGTATTTCCTTATTATTAATTTTTAAAATATAAATAATCTTTGTTTTGAAATCCCACAAATAAATATAGTTTAGAAGCCACTAAACTACATAAAGCATATAAATTCTACCACAAATATTCTTTATTTATAATAAATATATATGAGATTGAAAAATAAAAAAATATTAACTAGTTTATTAGTTAGTCCCGGTTTATTAATACCTTTTAGCACAATGAGTGCAACCACATCAGTTAATTCTAATGCGCCAAAATTAGATTTTTTTAAAAATAAAAGTGCAGAAGAAATTGCAAAAATGGAGTTCTTTGATGCAAGAGATTACAATTTGGTTACTAGTGTTAAACATCAAGGTAATGAAGGTCTTTGTTGAGCATATACAATTGCTTCGATTTTAGAAACTAATATGTTAAAAAATAATATAGGTAATTACACCAAAAATTCTTTAGATATTGATGAACATGCAATTGATTATATAAGTAATAGTTGAAATCATAATGCAGATAAATTAAATTTAAATTCCAATGCTCAGCAATGAGGAGGAATTTTCGGTGAAGGAAATTATTTATCTCACGCATTTACAGGTTTAATGAGAAACACATCTACAATTGCTCAAACTAATCAAACTGAGTTTCCTAATTTTGATAATCCCACAATTGCTAAAATTAAAAATGCTGTAAAAGTTAATCCTACTGTTGAAGATATTAAATTAGCGATTGCCAAATATGGTTCTGTGGGAGTTGCTTATGCTTTTAATGCGATGAATTTTCATCCTAAGACTATTTGATATAATGAACCAAATTCCAGTATTGTAAATAAATCTGCTGATCAAAAAAATATCAAAAATCATGCTTCAGTTATTGTTGGTTGAGATGATAATTATTATGAATCTAATTTTAAGCCCGAAAGACCAAAGCGAAGAGGTGGATTTATTGTTAAAAACAGTTGAGGAACTAAAAAAATGCATTCTCAGGGATACTTTATACTTTCATACGATTCATTAGATTTAATTCAAGAATTAATGGCAGTTGAAGTAGAAAAAAATGATGCATATAAAAATACTTATTATTATGATACAAAAAACTCATTTTCTTTATTTGCAACCCTTGATACTAAAGAAAGAACAATGGCAAATATTTTTCCAGTTAAAAAAGCAAATGATGAAGTTGTAGAAAAATTAAAATCAATTAATTTTGCGCTTAGAGGACTAAATATTACCGCCGAAATCAAAATTTATGTTAAAGATTCTTTAATGTCTAATCCGGAAGATGGTGAACTAAAATTAACTCAAAGAGTTCAAATTCCAAATTCTGGTGAAAAAGGATTTTACACAATTGATTTAGATAAAGAAATCATTTTAAACAAAGGTCAATATTTTTCAATCATAGTGGATGTTACTAATGAAGGCGAAAAAGTCGTTGATTTAATGGCGAGTGGAGAAACTAGAGAAATTTTGAGTTTTTATAAATACAAAAATGAATGAGTAAATAGCAAAAAAAGTTTTGTTGTATTTGGAATTAAAGCTCATACTCTTGAAATGTCAATTACTGAATTAAATAAAGACATAGCAGCTGATGAAAAAAATAATCCGATTTCAAAAGAATCTAATACATCTGAAACAAAAAGCAATACCACACCATCATCTGAATCACAAACAAATAATTCAGTTAAAACAGGAAAGCAAACCAATTCAAATACAGCAACTCATGAAAGTTCAGTTACAGAAAACAAAACAAATGTTATTTTATGAAGTATTTTAGGTGCTTTAGCCGGAATTGCAACTTTTGGTGTGACAACTTTCTTTATTGTTAAATTAATGAAAAAAAGAGTTAAAAAGTAACTTATAAACTAAGAAACAAAATATGGTTATATCTATATTTTGTTTCTTTTTAATTAATTGTAGTCCATAACACATCTATTGCATCATATAGTGTATAGCAAAAAAATTAATATTTTCACTCTTTAGTATATCTAAGATATATGAAAAATGACGATCCAAACAGTGTCAAATTTGAACACTTAAGGATATAAAAAATACTCGTAAAATATGTTTTACCATTTTTAGGTAACGAAGCTAATTTTGTGTAATTGGATTTTTTCGAACTTTTAGTTTTTCTTAAGTAAGTTCGGAAATACATCCATTAACTCTTCATATATTCTATATCAATTTCTCACTCTATTACTTTTCTGATTTAGTTTTTTATATCTTGGATTGTAACCAAAATGTACATATAGGTCTAATAACAGCTGGTTTATGTTATTAAAAGACTTTTTAGCAGCTAGGAAACTCCCAATTACTGAATTATAGTTTTCAACTATGTTGCTGGTATAAACTAATGTCCGTAAAGCTTTAGAAAAGCTAAAGAGTTTTTCTATGTTGTCCATCGCTCTTTCCACAACTTCAACTGCGCGCTTGTTAGAACCGCCTCACTTATTTTTTAAATATTCAAAGTTGTGTTTTGCACTTTCTCAATTGTCTGCTCCATATATGTTTTTTAAGTCTCTTAAAAAATCGGACTTCATAGAATGAGATACATATTTTGCAGCATTTCTAATCATATGAACCGTGCAAGTAATATGCATTGCTTTTGGATAAACGTTTTCAATCGCTTCTTTCAAACCCTTTAAACCATCTGAAACAATAATATATGTTTCAGACAAGCCGCGTTCTTTCAAATTATCAAGAATGTTAATTCATTCTGTAGCAGATTCGGTGTTGCTTACGTATAGCGCTATAAGCTCTTTTTGACCATCCGCATTGATTCCTACCACGACATAAAGCGTTTTATTTACGTACTTTGACCGTCCGCTTTCTTCAGTTTTGATCTTAAAGACTTTACCGTCAATCATTATGATTGGGTAGTTGTTTTCTAGCGGTCTTTCGTGCCAATCGCGCATCTCATCTTGAACAGTTTGGATACAATTTGAAATTACGCTAGGACTTACTTTGAATCCATATATTGACGTTATTTGATCAGCGATTTCATTGTTTGACAAACGAGTAGAAGCTAAAGAAAGAACATCTAAGATAAACTTATCATGGATAATTCTTTGATATTTCGGGATAATTTGAGAGTCTTGATTTTCACCACGAATTCTTTTCATTTTTATGGGAATTTCTTCTTGCCCTCACTTAACATTTCTAGTGTATGAGCCGTTTTGATACACATTCTCATCATTATCAGCATTTTCTCTCAATAATTCTAGTTTGCCAACATGTTCACCATCAACCAGAGCCTGTAAAACAGGCTTAGCAATATAATCAGTGATGTTTAATAGTTGTTTTCCACTACTAGGACCAAATTGTTTTACAAATTCAACAATTAATTTTTGAATCTGTTTCATTTGTTCGTCTTTTGAATTCATTTTTATTACCGTTTATAAAATTATATTAACCTTTCTTTTTTTGAGTTAATTAATTGTTTTACACAAAATTGAATTCGGTGCCCATTTTTAAGAGTATTTGTTTTAACTATGCATTTATTAATTGTTTAACACTATCAATTTTAGCTTTAAGATTTTCTACTTCATTTTTTAAAGCATTAATGTAGTTATTTTTGATGTTATTTTGGTTATATTCCACTTTAAATTGTTTTAAAGCATTTACAAAAGGATTAATTTCATTTGTTAAATCAATGTTTTGCTCTGTGGCTAACTGAGTAAGTTTTACTTTAATGCTTTCATCACTATTTTCTTGATTTATATTGGTTCGCTAAATTCTTTTAATGCATTATTTACTAAATTCATTAAGATTGCTAATGCATGAGGGTGTCCCTGGTCATTTCCTCGATCATCATGAGTATGATCACAACCATGATCATGCACATGATGATTAGTTTTGGGTTGTACAATTATTTTGTTAAGTAAAACTGAAAACATTCAGGAATTACAGGAAAAACGTTTTGGTATTGTACAATTATTTTGTTAAGAAAAAAGATTTTAAACTGCTTAAAATTTATTTTTTATTTTTTTTGTTTTTTTAAAATTTTAAGCACATATTTTAATTATTTAATTTCTATAATTAAAACAACAATAAAGAATCGTACGCCATCAAAGGTTTTGGAATTGTTTAATTATTTTCAAAGATAAATTTATTCAAAATAAAACCCCATTGTAACTTCCAACTTACCACTCTCAAAAAAAAAATATTAAAATTTTTTTTGGGAGTTTTTCCTAAGTTTGACACTTTTAAAATTTAAAACTACTAATAACCCCACAATATAGAGCTATTCGTAGTTTTTTATAATACAATTCCTATATAGTAAATTTAATATCTTCATATTTACCAATAGTTTCAATTAGTTTAATTCCAAAAACTTTTAAAATAGTTTTGAAATCTTCAGATTCTTCTGTTTTAATATAAGTATTAATTTCTGGAATAATGGATAATTTTTGATTTTTAATTGCATAAATTATTTTGTTTGTAGGCATTGGATAACCACAGCAATCAAGAACAAATTCTAAATATCTTTGGATTATGAGTGCAAGAAAACAAATTAAAAAATGCCCTTTAATTGTCTTTTCTGCCGAAAGAAAAATAGGTCTTAGTTCAAAGTTTGTTTTCATTACTCTAAAACTTTCTTCGATTTTTCAAAGTTTTGAATATTGCTTAATAATTTCCTTTTCATTCATATCTTCTTCATTCATATCTTCATGAGATGTTAAAATTCCGTAAAAACCATCTGCAGCTTCATCTTTTAAAATGGCTTGATGATCTAATTCAACTTCGTTAACTGCAAATTTTAAATACTTCTTACCGCCTCTTTTCATTTCTGATTTTATAGCTGATAAATTGAGTGATTTTTCAGCTTTTTTAATGAGTCTTTCACGATCTTTTTTATCTTTTTTTTGTCTCTTTCTTGAAAAAGTTAAAATGAGTTTATTATCAATTTCATAGTAAGGTATTATTTGATTTAAAAAACTCTTTGTGATCTTGTTTTTTCACACCAAATTCTTCATACATCATTTTGTATGTTTCAAGATCATAAATTCCTTCGATTTTATTTTCTTTACCTTTGATTTTGTAGGCCATAATGTAGTCATATCCTGCTTCTTTTATGGCTAACAAGTTACTTTTTGAGTTTAAACCTCTATCTCAACAATAGTGATTTTCTCTATACCTAAATCCCTTTTTATATTCTCTAAAACAGGTTTTAAAGTTAAGAAATCAGATGTGTTTCCAGGAAATAAATCGTAATAAATTGGTATTCCCATATCATCAATCAAAAGACCTAACACTACTTTTGTTTGGTTAACTTTATTATCTTTTAAAAAGCCGAATTTTCTAAGTTCGTCCGGTAAAAAACTTTCAAAATAAACAGTTGTTACATCATAAAAACAAAAAGTTAAATTTCTATTGATTTTTTCTACAAATTGTTCATTTAAATAGTTTAAAATTTCTACTTTTTTATCTTGTAAAAACTCAAGAGATCGATAAACATCTTTTAAACTATCATTAAATTCGTATCAATATTTTTTAATTTTTTTCAACTGAACTTCGTTTAGATGATGGTTCTAAAATTCTTGTTAAAATCAGCATTTTTGTAATTGATGCTAGGTCATATTTTGATCTACTATTTTTCTTTTGTAAATCAGTTAAGAAACTTGGTAATTCAAGATAATTCATAATTTCTTCATAAACTAAATTTCCATAACCTTTGATTTGTCTCCTTTAAATTTGTCCAATTTCAACGAATTCATAATCTGTAAAATTTGTTCATTTCTATCATTTTGTTTTTTATTTTTCTTTGAACTGGCAGATTCTTTTAATTCTTCAATAAAGTTTGGATTATCTTTTGTAAGATCTTCTAATTTTCCTAGAAACTTAACTTCTCTTATTTTGGGTTTTTTAACTTCTTTGTCTCAATATGATTCCACAATTCTTACATATTGCGTTTTATTCTTTTTAATGATTTGTACTGATGCCATAATTTGTCCTTTTTACTATACTATATATACTATATATGTAAGAAAAAAAATAAGAATTTCTTAATATATAAAATATATTAAGAAATTCAAAAAGTCTCAAAAATAATAAAAGTGTCAAAGTTAGGAAGGTGTATTTGTTTTTTTGTAATCTCAATATTTGAAAAAAGTGCAATATATTTTTTATTTTAATTTACATTAAATTTGATAGATAATGAACAGTTAAATTTTTAAGTGTGTCATTTTCCAGTTTTTATTGATTTTATCGATAAAAAGGCAAATATTTATTTATATAAACATATTGTTAAAACAATATTTGGATCAATCTTATGGAGATTTTTAAGCTAATTAATCAAGAATTGCAAAGACAACAAGATCAGATTGAACTGATCGCTTCAGAAAACTATGTTTCTGAAGCTGTTCTTAGAGCAACTGGATCAGTCCTAACTAATAAGTATGCTGAAGGAACACCCAATAAACGCTATTATGGTGGGTGTGAGTATGTTGATCAGATTGAATTAATTGCGATTGAAAAACTAAAAAAACTTTTTGGTGCTCGTCATGCTAATGTTCAACCACACTCAGGATCAACAGCAAATGCTGCTGCTTATCTAGCCTTATTACAACCACACGATAAAGTATTAGCGATGGGGTTAAATGATGGTGGTCATTTAACCCATGGATCTAAAGTTAATTTTTCAGGGAAGATTTATGACTTTTATCATTATAATGTTGATCCAAATACTTATCTATTAGACTATGATGAGATCTTAAAAAAAGCAATTGAAGTAAAACCTAAACTAATTGTTTGTGGGGCTTCAAACTATTCAAGAGCAATCGACTTTGCAAAGTTTAGACAGATCGCTGATCATGTTAGTGCTTATTTAATGGCTGATATCGCACATATTGCTGGACTAATCGTTGCAGGTTATCATCAAAACCCGGTTGAATATTGTGATATCATCACAAGCACTACTCACAAAACCTTAAGAGGCCCACGTGGTGGGATTATCTTAACTAATCGTGAAGATCTAATTAAAAAGATTGATAGTGCAGTTTTCCCTGGAGAATTGGGTGGACCACTAATGCATGTGATTGCAGCAAAAGCAATTGCTTTTGATGAAGCACTTCAACCTAAATTTAAGACTTACATTAAAAATGTAATTGATAATAGTAAAGCTTTTTGTGAAGCTTTTATTAATAAAGGTTATCAGATTATTGCTAATGGAACTGATAACCATTTATTCTCAATCAATTTATTCAAAAAGTTTAATTTAACCGGTGATTTAGTAGAAAATTGATTGTACCAAGCTAATATTGTTGTTAATAAAAATATGATTCCATACGATTCAAATAAATCAATGAATCCTAGTGGAATTAGATTGGGTACTGCAGCAATGACATCAAGGGGATTGGTTCAATCTGACTTTGTTCAGATTGCTGATTGAATTGATCAGATCATTAAAGCAAAAGGTGATCTTAATGTGATCAATAAAGTTAAATCTGAAGTAAAAAAACTATTAGTAAAATACCCAATTTACCAAGACCGAGATTACTAGTTTTTACTCAATCTAATCAACTCTACAATTTATATTAAAAGCACTCATGGACTTTATTTCTGAACTTAAAAAACGCAATATTATCAAACAGATTTCTAATGAAGAAAAATTAGCACTAGCCCTAAAAAATCAAAAGGGTGTTTATGTTGGTTTCGACCCTAGTGGTGAATCTTTACATTTAGGGAATTTAATTCCAATCATCGTTTTAAGATACTTAAAAAAAGTTGGGTTTAAAACTTATGCTATCTTAGGGGGGGCTACTGGTTTGATCGGTGACCCTTCAGGTAAGACCTCTGAACGTAAGGTTCAAGATTATGAAAAAATCACAGCTAACGCTAATAAGATCAAAGTACAACTAGAACGTTATACTCAAGCCAAGATCATTAACAACATTGATTTTTATCAAAATATGAATCTCTTAAATTTTTTAAGAGATACGGGAAAATTAATCAATATTGGTTATTTACTAGACAAAGAATTCATTCGTTCAAGAATTGAAAATGGGATCTCTTATGCTGAGTTTTCATACAACATAATTCAGGGTCATGACTTTTTACATCTGTATGAACAATACGATGTCCAAGTTCAGTGTGGGGGATCTGATCAATGAGGAAATATAACAACCGGAATTGATCTGATCAAAAGAAAATATGGTGAGGAAAAAACCCCTTATTTATGTGGGTTAACCTTTAATTTATTACTTAATCCCAATGGTAATAAGTTCGGTAAATCAGAACAAGGTGCACTTTATTTAGATGAAAACTTAACTCATCCATACCTAATTTGACAATATATCTATAACCAAGACGATCAGTTTATTATTGATCTAATCCATCGTTATGTTTTAGATCAATCACTTGAGCAATTACAAGAACTAATTGAGGCACATCTAGCTAATAAAAAGACAAGAATTGCGCAAAAATTCTTAGCAGATTATCTAGTTAAATTTATTCATTCTCAAGAACATTTAGATACTGTTCACAAGATGAACAAGGCATTATTTGATAATCAACTAGATCAATTGTCTGATCAAGAAAAATTAGTTGTTTTTGCTAGTTTTGATAAAGTTGAACTAGATAGAAATCAATCGTTTATGGTTATTGATTTCTTGTTGCAAGCAAAGGTTGCTGATTCAAAAAGAATCTTACGTGAACTAATAGCTCAAGGGTCAATTCAGATTGATGATCTGAAAATAACTGATCCACAAGCACAACTAAATGTTAGAAAAGATCAACAATTAACAGTGATTAAAAAGGGTAAGAAAAACTACTTTATCGTAGTTTGAAAAGGTTAATTAATATGCTTAAATCAATGATCTCATCGATTGTTACTAAATCGTTAAAGAAAAGATTACTAAATCAAACCATTAAAGAAGAAGATCTTACTGAAGTCTTACGTGAGATTCGAATCGCTTTATTAGATGCTGACGTAAATATTAATGTTGTTAAGACCTTTATTAAAGCGATTAAAGAAAAAGCGATCGGACAAGCTGTTGATCGTAACACTGATGTTCATGCTTATTTCTTAAAGATCATCAAAGATGAACTTGTTAATATCTTAGGTAAAGATCAACAACCCCTAAAAACTGATAAGAAATTAGCTAAGATTATGTTAGTTGGTTTACAAGGTTCTGGGAAAACTACTACTGTAGCTAAATTAGCTAAATTCTTAAATAAACAAAAACAAAAGAACAGCTTATTAGTTGGACTAGACGTTTATCGTCCTGCAGCAATTGATCAACTTAATACTTTAGCTGAACAGATCAATATGCCATTCTATAATGAAGGATTATCTGATCCAGTTAAAACAGCTAAAAACTCAATTGAGATCGCAAAAGAAAAAAATTGTGATCTGATCATTTATGATACTGCTGGACGATTACAAACTAATGTCGAATTAATGAACGAATTAGTTAATATCCGTAACACTGTTGATCCTGATGAGATTATCTTAGTAGTGGATGGTCTATCTGGTCAAGAGATCATTAATATCGCCACAGAATTTAATAATTACCTAAAACTAAGCGGGATCATTATTACCAAACTAGATAGTGATGCTAGAGCAGGTGCTGCTTTATCATTAAGATCGATCTTAAACGTGCCGATCAAGTTTACAACAAGCGGTGAAAAACTCGATGCGATTGAGTTATTTTATCCTGAACGGATTGCCGATCGCATCTTAGGATTTGGTGACGTAATGACTTTGGCTGAGAAAGCACAGGAAGTTTATGATGAAAAATCAACGATGAAAACTTTCGAAAAGATGCTTTCAGGTCGAATGGATCTTGAAGATTTATTACAACAAACCCAATCAATAACTAAAATGGGTGGATTAGGTTCACTTGTAAAAATGCTTCCAGGATTTGCTAATAAGATTAGTGAAGATAAAGTTGAAGAAGCCACTCAAAAAATCCATGTGTGAAAAATTTTAATGTCATCAATGACATTAAAAGAACGAAGAAATCCCAAATTATTAATGAAAAACCCTTCAAGAAAAAGCCGAATTATTAAGGGTTCGGGAAGAAAAGTTGAAGAATTAAATAAGTTATTAAAAGACTGACAAAATGCTTCTGGCAAGATGGAAGAGATCGGTCGAATGTTAAAAGCTAACAAGAATCCCTTTGGTTCATTATTCTAAAATGCTTTAAAAAAGCTTAATTAAATTTCTATTTTATAATCTATTTACTTAAATAAATTTACGAAAGGATATTTATGTTTAAAAAGGTTTATGAAACCGCTGCAGTAGCTAAAGTTGGTAGAGAAGGTCTAGTTAAAACAACTGATGGTCAACTATCATTAAACTTAGGTTTTCCTAAAGCAATGGGTGGTTCTCACTCTGACAGACTAAACCCAGAGCAACTATTTGCTGCTGGTTATGCAAGTTGTTTTTCTCAAGCAGTATTTGCTGTTTCTAAAAAATTAGGTCATGATCTAAAAGAAGCCCCAATCGAAGTAACTGTTCAATTACACGTTCAAGAAGAACCAATGGCTTTCGAACTAAGAGTTGGAATCTCATTAACTGTAGATCTTCCAGAAGCTAAGGCTAAAGAATTAATGAAGTTATCTCACGAAACTTGCCCTTATTCTAAATTAGCTAAGCCATCTCAAATCATCTGATTAAAGGTTAACGGAATGGACGTTCCTTACTAATAGATCAAACTAAACTAATAAATAAGATCGACATGGCCATTGACCATGTCGATTTTTAATTGCCATACATCTACTTAGATAAAAATAAAAAAAAAAGATTAGAATTAATTATTTAATTCTAATCTTTTAATTTGGTTCTAAAAACTCATTAGCGTTTTCTAGAATATTTTACTGCATACAGCAAGAAGGTAAATAACCCTAGTAAACCAGCAGCGTAAATTACTGAAACATAAGGTTCTACATCTTGACCAACTAATGTAGTTTTAGCATAATCCCTGATTCCCATATTAATTCCATCAGTTAGTTTTTGCACGATCTCGTTAGCAGTTTGTAATGCTTGTTCTCTTGGCATACGAGCATTATCCATAAAGAAGGTTAAGAGATTTTTAGTTGTGTCATTTGATAAGGTGACACTAACGTTTTCAGCTGTTAGTGTATTAACACTTGAAGTAATGATATCGTGGTTTAAAGAAACATTATTTAATAAGATGCTTGCTTCAGTTTGTGGGATTAGTGAGATAGCTGCACTTAATCCTTTTGGTAATAATGAAATTGGGAAGTAACCACCAATTAAGAAACCACCTGCAGATGATACCATTGCTGTTAATACTAAGAAGATTGATAGTTTCTTAATGTATGAAAAGATGAAGACGAAGAAAACAGAGTTGATTAAACAGATTAAGATTGTCACACCAACTGTAGCTAGAACAGTTTCAGGTTTAGAGAACGGTGAAGTTGGAAATCTTGCAACAATATATACGTAGATGAAGAATAATGCTAATAAAGTTATTAACATATTAAATAAGATATTAAATACTACGTATGATAATCTTACGGTTGTTGTTTTAGTTGGAGTGATGAAGAAATCTTCTAAGATACGTTCTTCACGGTCTTGAACGATATTTTGTGACAGTTGAACAGCTGTAGTTAGTGCAGTTATTGAGATCAACCCAGATAAGAGCGTCCCATTAAAGATGTAGTTTGAGATCTCTGTGGTAAATTCTGTTGAATAGACTAGTTCAATCGCACCAAGATCTCTTAGTGATGTTTGTGATTCTCTTGATAATGAGCTTAAGTTTAAGAACTCAACAGCTCTACCACCAGGATCAAAACTATTTCTTTTAATAATCAGAACAAAAACTAATAAGGTGATTACTGGACCTAATAGGATAAAGAAGAATCTAGTTTTGTTTCTTAAGAATAACTTAATGTTTCTAGCTAAAAGGCTTCCGAATGTTGTCTTGGCGTAAATCATTATTTAGCACCTCCTAGTTTTCATCAACTACGATGTTTAGTACTCTCAGTTTCTTCTGGGTGTTTTTTATTTTCTTCATTGGTTAGATTGATGAAAACATCTTCCATATTCCCTTTGATTAATTCAAAGTTTTCTAATACACCAATATGTTCTTGGGTAAATTTGTGGGCTTGATCATACGTATCAAAAGCCACTCTTAAATAACCACCCTTAATCTCATAAGTTAGGCTTTTTGTTTCAATTAATTTTCTAATTGAATGATCAGGTTTGTCTTGAACTAACACTCATGACTTTGCATATCTAGTTTTTAGTTCAGCCGGAGTTCCTTCGGCTAGTTTTTTACCTTTTTTAATTACGATCGTGTAATCACAACCATCAGCTTCATCCATATAGTGGGTGGTTAAGATGATCGTTAATCCGCGTTCGATTCTTAATTTTTCTAAGATATCTCAAACCATTCTTCGTGAGATTGGATCTAATCCAGTGGTTGGTTCATCTAAGAATAAGATTGAAGGATTGTGTGTTAATGCTCTAGCAATATCAACTCTTCTTCTTTGACCACCAGATAAGCTGCCATACTTCTTTCAGATAATATCTTCAAGTTTAAAGTTAACTACCATCTCATCAACAACTTGTTTGGTCGTTTTATCTTTAAATTCATTTTTATATAAAGATAATCTTGAGTATAAGTTTTCATAAACACTTAGATTCTTATCTAAGATTGAGTTTTGAAACACAATCCCGATATTGTTTCTAATTCTAGTAAAATCACCCTTAACTTCTTCACCAAATAGTTCGATCGAACCAGAGTCTTTTGATAAAAGTCCCATGATGATATTTAAAGTTGTTGTTTTACCAGCACCATTAACCCCTAAAAAGCCATAAAATTGTCTTTTATAAACTTTAAAAGTTAGATCATCAAGTGCTTTTTTAGTACCTGACCTTTTGTGCTTATCAAAACTTTTGTTAAGATTGGTTATCTTGAGAATAACTTCGTTTTTTTTCTAAATTTTCCATATATCCATATAATAATTTAATTTGTTTCTAACAATTAAACCCTAATAACGATGGTTTTTTTTCAACATAAAAAAATTATTGCATCATTGTTAGATTAAAAAAAATAAATATTTAATATTCCGAAATTAATTAATTTAATCTTAACTAAAAGCTAAAATACCAAATATAAATTTGTTAGATTATACGTTATTTAATAAAAATATAAGCAAATATACTATCTTTTTAAAAAGTTTTTGTCACCTAATAAATATTTAAAGCTGATTATAATACGTATTCATTAAGAATTTCATACGCATAATTGATCCTTTTAAACATCTCTTCAGCACCCGGATCTTTATTAAGATCTGGGTGGTATTTCTTAGCTAACCTACGATAAGCTGATCTGACATCATCACTAGAATCGTGTCTACTCAACCCTAAGATTCGATAAGCATTATTGATCTCTTCTTCATTTGATGAGCCATTGAAATCAATATTATCCCAATTGATGCTGTTGAAATTAAAGCCAAAGCTATCTTTAAATGCTTGGGTACCTTCACTCATCACTTTTTCATACCAAGCATTTTCATCATCCAACTTACGTTTTTTAAACTCTCTTTGTTTTCTTTTAGCTTCTCTAGCTTTCTTTCATTTTTCTTTCTTTTTAGCTACTCACTGAATAAAGTCTTCAATCTGAAACTCAGCTGTTTTCTCTGCATCTTTATTGTTAACAACACTATCTGAGAATAATCTTTCTCTACCATCACTAAAACTATTAACGTGTTTGTTATTAATCCTAGAATGATCATATTGATAGTTATATAGTGAATCATCAAACAAGAACGAAGTGGTGTTTTTGTTGTAATAATTACCATTATTTAAATGGTCATAAAAAGCTTCTGTTTGTTTTTGGTAGTAAGCTTTTTCTTGTTCAGGAGTAATCTTATAACTACTAGTTTGATAGTTATTTGTTGTATGTTGATCGTATTGTTGATAAACCGAACTAGTTTGAGAAAGCGAAATATCCCTAACTAAATTACGGTAGTACTGATCTAGTTCGATAGGTCTTAAGGTAGTTGAGTTTTGTTGTTCATTTTGAGCCGACTGATAATCGTCAAAATAAGCGATCAGATTAAGTTGGGTTGGTTGTTGCTTGTCAGCCATATATTAATTAATCAACTTTTTAACTAGGACAGATTCATCCAGATCTTCATATAAGATCTGATAAATTGTGATTAGGAGTTTTAATTCTAAATTATTGTTCTTAATGATCTCATACATCGTTTTAGCTGCTAGATAACCTTCAACGGTTTTGATATTTTTTTCTAACGCGTTTTTAATTCCGTATTTAGCCACTAACTTACCAAAACTAAAGTTTCTTGATTGATCGTTTGTACAAGTCAGAATAAAATCACCGATCCCACTAAGTTGGGTACAATCTTTTGGTCGGTATTTATCTTTAGCTAAACTTTCATACAAACGATCCATCTCATTAAATAGTTTTGTTAGTAAAGCAGATCTAGTGTTGGCTGATGTTGTTTGTTCAAAAACGATCCCAGTTCCGATGGCACAAACGTTTTTAATTGCAGCAAACAGTTGTGCTGATAGTTCGTTGTCAAATGGTACTAATTGAAAAGTGTTATTATTAAATAGTTCACACACTTTTTTACAACTAGTCATATCATTAGATACGGCATTAATCACTGTTGGGTGATTATCAAACACCTCAGTAGCAAACGAAGGTCCTAATAATGATGTTAATGATAGCAAATTCTTACTAAACGCTTGTTTGATCACTTCTGATCAAAATTGTTTAGTTTGACCATCCATTCCCTTAGCTACATTAATCAGATTAACTTTACGATCTTTTAGAACGTTAGTTAGTTTTGCTAAGACATCATTAAAAAACTTTGATGGAATTGCTAATAATAAATAATCACACCCATCAACAACTGCAGCTAAATCACTTGAAACTAGATCAGGTGATTTAACTAGTTTTATATGACCAAAATAACGATTATTATAACCTTTTTTAAGGCTATTGATTTCGTCTTGATCGATCCCTCACATCTGTACGATATGACCGTTTTTTAATAAGATATTAGCTAGAGCAGTTCCTCAAGCTCCCGTACCAAGGACACCAATTTTAGTTTTCATTAAGCTATCTTGAATCTATATAAATTATATTAACAATTTTTTCAAAGTTTAAACGTAATTTTTGATTGTAAACCAGCGAATTTTATCCTGATTTATTTGCAGTATTATTATGGATTTCTTGAGCTTCGATCGCTTTTTTAGTTAGATAAGAAGCATAAAAAACACTAATGAATAGGACTGCGGTAATGATTCAGACAATTTTTACTTTTTTGAATTCAGGGTTTGTAGCACTGAAATCACTAGCTAAGTAGATATTTAAAAAACTTAATAAGGTGATCGTTCCAAATAAGATCCAAACAAACGGAAACCACCCAAGACTTAGCTCGTTATAAAACTTTTCTAGTACTGAGTTGTTTTGCAAGAAGATGAAGATCAAACTAAGAACGATGCAAAGAATTAGGGTATATCTTAAAACTAATTGTACATTAGTGATGATCTTCATCAATCTTGAAGTGTCATTTCAACGTTTAGGAAATAAAAGATCAGGATCGATTGCTTGAACTTGTTTAGGTGGTTTTTCACCTTTTTTCTTCTTGTCTTTTTTAACTTTTACTTGTTCTGTGTTTTTCTCAAATTCAGACTGTTTTTCAGCTTTTGTTTTAGTCTTCTTATTTTCTTTAGCTTTTTTGTCTTCTTTAAATGATGGTGTAGCAGCTTTTTTCTCGATTGGTGATTCTTCAGGATTTTTAGCACACCACAGTTCAAAACTCATCAACGATGTGTTGGCTAATTTTAGGTATTGATCATATCGCGCCCGTTTTAAGGGATCACCTAAGATCTCATAAGCACGTTCAATCTTACGACTCATCTCAGTTGAGTGCGCGTCTTTAGCAAATACCGTAGAGTACTGCAAACGCATCATCTTGTATTGAATCGTGATCTTTTCAGTTGAATCATTCTGATTCACCTTTAAAATCTCATAATAGTTTTGATTTTGGTTTCTTTGGTGAAAGAATGATGTTGTGTTGATAGCTGCTGCTTTAGCTCTTCTTTGTTTAAGTCGACGATCGAAATCAAATCGCGTTGTTTCATTACTTAAAATAGAATAAGCCCGATTAATCTCCTTAAATTTAGCTTCAGCATCAGAAGCTTTATTAACATCGGGGTGATATTCTCTAGCAAGACGACGAAATGCTTTTTTAATCTCTTCTTTAGAGGCAGTTTCACTAACGCCTAATAATTCATAATAATTTGACTCAAGAAAAGGTCGCATAAACTAATCATTTGACTAATTAATTATAAACGATTAACCAACACTTCCTTCCATATCCATCGTAATTAAACGGTTCAATTCGATCGCATATTCCATTGGTAATTCTTTAGTGAAAGGTTCAATAAAACCTAGAACGATAAGATTTTCAGCCACATCTTTAGGAACCCCTTTAGACATCATGTAGAAAAGTTGTTCTTCACTAATATTTGAAACCTTTGCTTCATGTTCTAAAGAAGAGTATTTATTCTCAATAATCTCAGTTGGTAACGTATCAGTTCTTGAGATATTATCGATTAATAAGGTGTCACACTCAACTTTTGAACTTGAATAGTGAGCATCTTTTCCGATTTTAACTAAACCGCGATAACAAGTGTCCCCACCGTTAAATGAAACTGATTTTGAAACGATTCTAGATTTAGTATGAGGTGCTAAATGGATCATCTTAGCACCCGCGTCTTGAATAATCCCTTTATTGGCTACAGCAATTGAGATACAATCACTTGAAGCATATTCTCCAGCTAGAATTGATGAAGGATACTTCATATTAATTCTTGCGCCAATGTTCCCATCAATTCATGACATTTTGGCATTTTCATAAACGATCGAACGTTTAGTAACTAAATTTAAAACGTTATCAGATCAGTTTTGAATTGTCGTATATCTTCCCACTGAGTTTTTGTGCAAGAAAACCTCAACCACAGCACAATGCAAGTTGTCTTCTGAATAAACCGGAGCTGTACAACCTTCAACGTAGTGACATTTAGCACCTTCTTCAAGGATAATAATTGTTCGTTCGAATTGACCTACCCTACGACCATTAATTCTGAAGTAAGCTTGTAAGGGTTTTCTAATCTCCACACCTTTAGGCACATAAACAAATGATCCACCCGATCAGAATGCGGTGTTTAGTGCAGCAAACTTATTGTCGTTTGTTGAAACGATTGAACCAAAATATTTCTTTACTAATTCTGGATATTTTTGTACTGCTGTGTCAGTATCAGTAAAAATCACCCCATTTTCAGCTAACTCTTTTTCAATACTATGATAAACAGCTTGGGAATCATACTGAGTTGAAACCCCATTTAAAAATTTAGCTTCTGCTTCTAGAATTCCTAGTTTTTTAAATGTGTTTTTAATCTTCTTAGGTACTTGATCCCAACTATATTGAGGATTATCAACTGCTTTAGAATACATTACTGCATTATCATAATCAATAAATGATAAATCAGGACCTCAGCTAGGATTTGGCATCTTCATAAAAGTATCAAATGCTTCTAATCTAATCTTTAACATCCATTCTGGTTCGTTTTTTAGTTTAGAAATCTTCTTAACAATCTCTCTAGAGATTCCTTTAGTGGTTTCAAAAATTGAAGTATCTTTATCATAAAAACCATACTGGTATTTTTTGTTTAAGATTTTTTTTGATATCGGCATATATTACTCCTTGGTTAAATATTCATTTAGTGCTTTAGCATTTATCGTTGCGCAAATAATTCGATTAGATTGCATGTGAACTGAAGAAAAAATATCAAATTCTTCGGCTAAAAGTGGGTTTTTTACATCTTTAAAAATAAATTCTAGATAAGCTGATAAAAGTTTTTTGACTTCATCTAATTTCTTATTAATTAAGTATTTAGATAAAAAATCAAAAGTTGTTTGAGAAATGATACAACCACTCCCACTAAACTTCAAATCCACTAATAGATCATCTTTGATTAAAAGATAGAGATCAAATTGATCAGCACAGCTATCTGATTTAGTTTTTATTACTTTGTAATTAGGATCACTGATGGGTTCTTTAATAAAGTTCTTAGGGTTTTGATAATAATCAATGATGATCTGTCTTCTGATTAATGCATTAGAGTAATTCATTTAAGATATCCTTTAAGTCAAACTCTTCGATTACTTTAAAAAAGTAATCGATCTCTTCTTTTGTATTATAGATTGATAAAGAAACACGAACATAACCATCTTTTTGGTATTTCTTTAGTAGGTGTACACAAGAAGCTCCAGCTCTAGTAATAATTTTTTTAGTTGATAAGTATCAAGCTAAGTCTTGGGAATGGATATTTGGAATTTGTAATAGGAAGATTGGAAAATTAGCTTGTTCATTTATTAAGATCAACTTTTTTTGTTGCTTAATTTTCTCTTTAAAATAAGTAGTTAAGTTCTGCTTATAAGTTTGAAATTTTTGATTATAGATTTCATTTATGAAATCTAAAGTTTTAGATCATGAATAGATAGCAGCAACGTTATTAGTGCCTGCTTCATATTTCAGCGGGTTGGTTTTAAGTGAAATCGATTTTTGGTTAATGTCAAAATCGTAATACATATCCCCACCATACTTTAAAGGATTAAGGATCTTTTGCAGATCTTTTTTAATATAACCAATCCCCAGTCCAGTAGGTCCAAAGATTTTATGCGCAGAAAAACATAAACCGTCAATGTTTTGACTAATGACAATTTTTTCTTGTGCTGCTAGCTGTGTTGCATCTATAAAAACTAAACAATTTTTATTTATCGTTTTGATCTGTTTGGCATAATCTAAGTAGTTAATTTTGTAGCCAAAAATATTGGATAGACCAGAAAATGCAACTAATTTAGTTTTTTGATTAACCTTATCTTTAATTTCATTTAAAGATTTAACTAGTACTAATTTGAGATTATTTCTTCTAGATAACTCTAATCAATTAATCAGGTTACTTGCATGCTCTAACTCGTTAACGATAATCTCATCACCCTTTTTTAAATATTCATTTAAACCGAAAGCGAATAAGTTTAAGATCTCAGTTGCTGAACTATTAAAAATTATTTCATCAGCACTAACTGCTAAGTATTGCGCTGTTTTTTTTCTAGTTTCATAAATAATATCGTTTAATTTGTTAGATAAACTAGTGTTGTTATTATGTGGATTTAATGATCATTTTTGATAATACTCGCTGATAGCATTGACAACAGAGTCAGGTTTTAAACTCGTAGCTGCATTATCAAAATATATTCAACCTTTATTGTTTTTAAATCAACTAAACTCTTCTCTAACTAATTGAACTTTCATAATTAACTTTTAGAAATAAGTCTTCAATTTGTTTAATCATTTTAGTTCGTTCTTTTTCACTTTCAATAATGCTGATTGTTTTAATGAAATAACCCATTAAAATCAATTTAATTGCTTCAGCTTTTTTCACACCTTTAGCCATTAAATAAAACAGGTGATTTTGATTTAATCTTCCTACAGCCATTGCGTGTTTTGCTTTAACATTATTGTCGTCAATAATCAGTTGAGGTTCTCCCTTAACTACGGCTTCATCACTTAATAAAACACCTCTAATTTCTTGAACTGTATCATTTTGATGAGTTTTATTTTTAATCACACTAGTAATTGTTGATGAAACATTTGACTGATCAGCCGCCACAACATAGTTTTGATAAACACTTCTAGCATTATTAGATAAGTGGTTTAATTTGATATTATATTTCTTCTTATTTTTATTAATTCCGAACGTAGAAATAATCACTTTTGCCGAAGAATACTCAGATAAATTGACATTTATATTCAAATTTGAATCACTATCATGAATATCTAATAAGTGAATAAAACTATTAGTATTTTTTGGTATCGAATAAACTAATTCAGATGCATTAGAATCGATTAAGACAAAGTATTTTTTCTCCATAATTAATTACTTAGCAGCGAATTGATCAATCAATTCGAAGTCATGGTCTTTATTTTCTTTAAAGTCAATGTTGAATTCTTTTCTAATTCAATCATAACCTTCTTTGTCTATTCGTTTTGCTAAACTTGCATCCCCTTCAGTAACGATTGTTCCGTTAACCACTACAAAAACCTTAGTTGGTTTAATTAATTTAAACATTCTTTCGTAGTGAGACACGATTATTAATGACTTACTTTTATCTTTTATTCATTCTTGTAACTCTTTTGTAATGATCTTTAAAGCGTCAACATCCAAGCCTGAATCAATTTCATCTAGCATTGCGAAATCAGGATTAATTGTTTTTAAAAGAAAGATTTCATTTTTCTTTTTTTCACCACCACTAAAACCTTCATTTACTGAACGATTTAGCAATTCAAAATTCATTTTTAATTTTTTGGTGTTACTTTGAATTAATTTATAAAACTCCGGTAAATCTATTGGTTTTTCTCTTCTTGCGTTTATTGCTGAGCGAATAAATTCTACTAATGAAACGCCAGGAATTTCTTCTGGAGCTTGACTTGCCAAATACAAACCTAATCTGGCTCTTTCATCAACTTCCATCTTATTAAGCACTTGATCCTTAAATAAAATTTTTCCCCTAACTATTTTTGAATCATGGTGACCCATTATAGTTTTTAAAAGCGTTGATTTACCATGGCCATTTGGACCCATTATTGCAACGATATCACCAGCTTTAATAGTTGCTGAAACATTTGTCAATATTCTTTTCTTATCAATATTAACTGTTAAATTGTTAATTACTAGTTCTGACATACATTAAAATGGTAAAATAATATATTTAAAATGATTCATAATTACTTTATATATTTCGCTTTTAGATATGCTTTATTTCTAAAGTTGAAAATCGTTCATTTTTGCACTCATCTGAAACTGACTAAGATAGCCAAAAAGGCTTAGTCATTAATGTCTTTAATTCGGCATTATTTTGAATAAAATTTACGGCAAATATCAAATGCTTCAACTAGTTTTTTAAATAAATTTTAAGGACAGGCTTCTATTCTTTATTTGAGAAAAAAATACTGGTTTTACACTACAAACGTTAGAACGAACTGGAAAAATAAAATTTGGTTTTCCAAATCTTTATTTATGGTTAAATAAAAGTTTTACAATTTTTGAAAATCTTAAAAATATTCGGTAAATTTGATATTTTTTATAGAAAATTATTGTTTAAGTAGTTTATTAATTTCTTTTCAGTTTGGTAAAAAATGTTCAACAATTTTATAAAACTTTTTTGTGTGATTCTGCTCTATTAAATGAGTCATCTCGTGAACAAGAACATATAGTAAGCAGGCAATCGGTTTCTTTACCAATCGTAAACTAATCCAGATTCGTTTTTTATCTACGTTACAAGTGCCTCATTTTGTTTTCATATTTTTGATACGATATTCGTTAGCTTTCACACCCATAATTCCTTCTAAGTCTGTGATCGATTTTTTCATCTCATACATGAGTGATTTTTTTGATCAGTTATCAAATATTTTTTCTTTTGCATTTTGATCCAAATCTTTATCAACATTAAAGATAATATTGTCTTCTTGTAATTGGATCGAAGGCCGTTTTTTCGTATCAACAATTAATAAATTGAATACTTGCCCTCAGAGATATATTTTTTCTCCACTTTCAAACTTTGTATAAAATTGTTCTGCATTTCTCAAAACGTTTTGTTTAGCTTTAATTACAAAATTTAACTTCAACAAAACAAAATCCACAATTGATTGATCGGGACAATTTAAAGGGCAAGAAACAAAAATATCACCAAATGGTGGCTTAACCTTTAAATAGATATTCTTAATTCCTTTTTTCTTGGTTACGTTAACTTCTAAGTTGCCAACCATTAAAACCTTATTAATCTTACTGATATATCTTACCATATTCTTCACTTAAAATGTCTTTAAGATAAAAATAAGTCGCATAGTAGCGACTTTTTTATTGGTTAATTGTTGATAAAACTATTCCATGTATTTTTCAGGATACATTTTCTTCATTTTGGCAATGAATTCATCCTTAGGTAATGATCCATATTGGTTCATTAGACTTACACAGTTTTTATATTCGTGGATCGCTGAGTCTAACTCTTTGAAACCTTTAACCAGAACTTTTTTGTTTTGTAGTAACTTGTAAGTTTCAAAGAACCCTTTAATTTCTTTTAATGCGTGTGCACCTAGATCTTTAAGAGATCTAATATTTTCAAAACGCTTATCACAAGCAATTACACCAATTAACTTGTTATCAGTTTCACCTGAATCAACCATTCCCATCATTCCTAAGATTCTAACAGGAACCACCACACCTGGTTGAAAAGCTTGGTTGGCAACCACTAAACAGTCTAATTCATCCCCATCTCAATCTAAAGCTTCTTTAATAAAACCATAGTTGTGTGGGTAAACTTCAGATCCATATAAGATACGATCAACAGAGATTTGATCAGTTTTGCGATCGTATTCATACTTAATATTTGATCCCTTTGGGATTTCTATTGTTACTTTAAGTTCTAATAAATTTGACATTATTATTTATTTGACATTATTATTTAATTGTATTGGTTAATTTAATATTAATTATATTATTTATATTCAATTATATGTATAATAATTACGTGCAAATTCAAAAGAACATAAGAAAAAGAAGAGATTATTATAGTTTCAATTTTAAGTTATCATTTAACGCTGGAATGTTAGCATTAGCGATTATCTTTGCTTATTTATCTTCGCTAGTGAAAATTCCTTTTTTTTAGTTCATTGTCTTTAACAATTGATATCTCGATTGTTTTTTTAATTCCAGTTATCTATATTAGTTCAATATATTCAGCCGTTGCACTAGCAATCTCGTTATCATTAATTCATTTTATTTGGAACTCGACAAACTGGATTGGGATTATTTTTTTAACAATTATTAATATCTTTACGATCTTGATTTTTGCTTTTTTAAATTGATTACTAAATAAAACAAAATTAAAAGATAAGAAGGTTAAATGATTAGTAATCTGAATCTTAATTATTCCGATCTTAATGTTTCTTTTTTCAGCCATAAATGGGATTTTAATAACACCATTGTATTGATGATGGTTTAGAGCTGTTAGAACGATTAATTTTATTGAAGTAGCCAAATTTTATAATTCAACCACCAATCTAAGGTTCTTCTTATTGTTTATTAATGATTATTGAACGGGGATCTTTTCTTTATATTCATTATTTAACTTAATTAAGTTCTCATTGGTCGCTTTCTTTGCAATCCCATTATTAACTTTCTTCCAAAACAATCTGTTTACGAAAAAAATGTTTTAATTAAGTTAAACAACCAACTTAACGAGCTAAGTAGTTAGCTTGTTTTTTATATATTTAGTCTTTATAAACAAAAAAAAATTGGCACCATAGGGCGCCAAGTTAGTTAGTTTATTAGTTATTAGTTATTGGTCCTGGAGATGAGACTTGAACTCACAAGGGTGTAACCCGTCAGATTTTGAGTCTGATGCGTTTGCCATTCCGCCACTCCAGGTGATAGTTAATAACTTAACTGTAATAAGTATAGCACAGATTTTTGAAATGTAAAGATGTTAAATAAAATTTTTTTATTTTTTCTAAAAATCGGCCGACTAGCCTTAACCTTTTTGTGGTGGACGAACATTCTTTTTAGTCATCTGTTCAACATAAACATTACTAAACTTAGGTGAGTTATAAAAACTATAACTATTTTTAGAATGAACGATCTGTCAGGTTAAAGCATCAATCTTCTTTAAAACATTTAGATTAATCCCAAATAAACTGGCCAATTCTTTATTACTTGGATAACTACCATAATGCAAGATATCATTATGGTCCATAATTACTGGTAATTTGAAATCAGTGTTCTTTAAGTGAGTAATTAGCTTAGGATTATTTAAGAACACTTCTTTATGATCTTTTAAGTTATAACGATAACATTTGATCCCTTGATCAATGAAATAACGTTGTAACAACTGCAATTTGGTTTTTAACAATCTAATCCCAAGATCATCCTTATCGTTTTTGGAAACAACTGATGATTCGTAGATATAAATTTCTTGTTGTTGTTTGATATGACGATATCTAGCTAAATCAATCATATTCATCAGTTCACTGTATTGTTTTTCTACCAGTGATTGGTTTTTATTATTACTAATCAGATCACTAGCTTCAGCATCTTCTAAAGTAGCTTTAAATGCTGATAAGATCTTCTTATTATTTTGTTTTCTTTTTTGGATCTGAATATAATCTCTTACTGAAAAACTATAAAATCTTAAAACAAAGATAATTCCCAACCAAACTAAGGGAACAAAGAACACGATCGAAGAGATCACAATAAAACTAAACACCCAAGTTGGGTTAGCGCCAAACCCAAAATAACGGTATTTAAAATCTAAGCCAGGGACAGTTTCAAAATAATTATTAACCAAAGGGTTTTTAACGATTGATTCCATCCTAAATGATTGGGTTTTAAGATCAAGATTATCATTCTTGATCAATAAAACTAGATCTGGTCTTGGATTATTAATTCCTGGGGTGTATTTAATAAACTTATCAATATATTGATCTTTGATCTTAAAATCACCACGATAAGGTTCGATTAACTCTTGCACTGTAAAAGTAAACAGATCATCGTTTTCTGGGTTTAAAAGTAGTTCACCACTACCTAGATATGATGTTCTAGTAGCCACTGGATCTTGGTAATTATTATCAATAATTAACCGTTCAATCACCCTATCACTTGAAAATTTAAATAATGATAAAGCCTTAAAATTAGCATTATTTGAATTAAGATAAACTAAAATATCATCAATCCCATTTAATGAGACAACATTACTAATAGGATAAACCCCAAAGCTAGAATTATCTGAGATCTGTTGGGTCTGATCTAAAAAACTCTGGTTAATCGAAGGGACGATTCTAGCGCGATAACCATTATCCTTATTATCAATTAGATAAACTGTAGAAACTTTATTATTAACGTTCTGTTCTTTTTTCGATCAAAAGATAATGATCGTATTCCCAGCTTGTGATTGTGATAAGGAGTTGTAGTTAGCTGAACTTAATGAGTTAACAAAATTATCTCATCGGTACTGATTATTCTCAAACCCAAATAGTCTTTGCAACTGAAGTGGTGGTTGGATCACTGTATATGTACCGTTTGTATCAAAGATGATCGTTAGATCATTAAATTGCATACTAAATGAGCCAAAAACAAAACCATAAGAAAAGCCAGCTAAACTATGATAAAAGTTCGTATTATCAAGCCGATATAACCGCGATTTAACCATTAATTCTCTTCGGTTATTAAATAGATCATTATTATTATTAAAGTTAAAATCTTGCGAACCTGAAACTAATAAGAAGTTTGGGTTAGTTCTTTTTAGATCAGTTGTTGGCATAAATGCAGTAGGTGAGACAAATGAACCTAGTGAATCTAACACACTTAGATTTAATCTAAATGTCCCTAATAATTGCAGGTCTGAACTGTTATTACTGACCTTTGGGATCTCACGGTTAGTCGCACTTAAAACGTTATGATCACCCACTGATCAACTTCCCCCAATCTGAAGTTGATCAGTATCTGAGATGATTTTTCCTCCAGCAATCGCACCCCTGATTACATAAGTAAATTGCGCGTCTTGAAAGATCGGTAAATTTACCCCAAAATTGCTATCCTTAGTTTGAGACCACCCACCAATCAAGACCGCATAAGGTCAACCTGTAACCTGATTGAGGTTCTTATCGATCCGAAAGATCCCCAACGATTGGAACCGATCACTAATCGTTGGGTTAATATTCCCATTCCCTCCAATAAGATAAATGTTTTGCTTATAAACGATTAAGTTGGCTAGATTAGCCAAATAATTGTTATAAGAAAAGATGAATTTTCCATTATTGGTAAAACCGATCATATTACTTAAAAATGAAGGGTTACTATTCCATGTCGAGGGAATATTATTTAATAATGCTTGCGGATCAATCGCAATTTCAGATTGAAAATCTGCCCGTTTATCTAGTTCACGGTCAAGATTTTCTTTTATTTTGGTAATGACCCCAAAACCATCCTTACTGCAATTAGCATACGCTCTGATTGCATTATCATCATTATTTCTAGGGACCGTTAAAACATAAAAGGTCGTGGGATCATATGGATCGTAAGCAACTTCAACAACATGACGACTGATCTGGTTGTCATTAGCAAACCGATAGGTTCATAACGTGTTATAGAATAAATCAGTCCGATAGATAATATTATCATTATCTTTAGAGATAAAGATATACCCACCGTTTGCTAACTTTAAGCCATTAAAGTTATTATTGCTAATATAACCAGGTTGTTGGAGCGCATTAAACTGTTCAACGCTCTTACGATAGATCCTACCGTTATTAACGATCGTTTCAGATAAGGCTTGGTTTTTTAGTTGATGATCGTATATTAAAGAATTATTATTAGTATTAAGCGGTTTATTTTGCCCAAATATTAATAATAGAAAAATAGATAATAATAATGCACAACTGCTAAAAAGCAGTTTTTTAATTTTCGATCTCAACAATGCTAGATATTATCTTATATTATTAATTTATTATTATTAATTTTAAATTTATAGAATATTGTATTTTAAAATTATCTTACTAATTAAAATATGAGCTTAAGAAATACCAAATTCGTTTATACTGATCTAGACGATACGATTATTACATCTAAAAAAGATGCTAAATTTTTATATAAAGGTCAACACTACAAAGATCTATTTGATGTCCCCCCTGAAGTAGTACAAGCGTTTCAAAAACTAATTGAACAAGGAATCTATACTGGGATAGCTACAGGAAGAGATTATCGTAAAGTATACCCATTATTAACTCAAACCAACATGTTTAATTTGCCTACGATTACAGATGATGGGGCATGTGTTTATATTAATAATAAATGTGTTAAGGCTTCTTATATTGATAAGAGCGTAATCGATCGCTTAATCGTTTTAGCTAAGAAGTTTAAAAACATCTCATATAGTATTAACACCCCGTTTGGTGTGTATGTTTCTAAGAATAAATCTTGATGAACATTACAAGATGAATTCTTTAATGAAAAATACCATAATGAGATGTTCAAATTAAGATATGTCGATCTAAGTAAGGTAAGTAATTTTTATAATGATGAGATTACAGCAATTACGATTAGTACAAGACCAATTGCACTAAAACCACTTAACCAACGTGAGATCGACTTCTTTATTGACCTAAATAACTATGGTAATGTCACTGTTACTAAATACAAACAAGATGTTGTGATTCGTCCTAACGAATCAAAAGCTAGTGGGATCTTTTGGGTAAAAAATAACTTTAACAATAAAATTACCAAAGATAATACCGTGTGTTTTGGGGATAATCACAACGATGTTGATCTATTTAAATGATCAAATCTTAGTGTGGCTGTTAATAATGCAAAAGACGTTTATAAGACTTTTGCTAAATATCAAGCAGATAATTGCGAAAATCTTGGTGTGGCTAAATTTATTAACCAATTCTTATTAAAATAAAGGTTTGTAAGATATGACTAAAGAAGATTATCAATTAGTCGATTTACACCTTCATAGCCATCACTCTCGTCACGCTGGAGAAAAACAAACACCTAAATCAGCTTACAGTGCTGATTATTATTTAACCCAACTAAAAAAGCATAATGTTGGTGCTTTTAGTTTTACTGATCACGATGTTTTTACTGAGCTTTTTTATCTTGAACTAAAAGGGTTAATTGAACGAATTAAGGATCGCAAAATTACGATCTTTCCTGGAGTTGAATTCAGGATTAGATCAATTAATCCTAAGGCTGATTGTAATTTTATCTTTAATAACGATCTTGATCTAGCACGGTTAGAAAAACTCAAGTTACTAGTAAGAGAGTTGCAAAACAAACAAGGAGCTGATTTAAATTTACTAGTTAAAGAGTTTAAAAAAGCCGAATTTGATTTTTTCATTATCCCAGATGTTGGTAAATCTGGGAAATGTTCGTTTGAAGACTTTGAAAATGTTTTAGCTGATGTTAGGTATGTCGAAGTCAATCAAGGTAAAGAAAATCGGTTATCTAAAGCGATAAAAAGTAGGTTAAATAACGATTACAAACAGGTCTTTTTTAGTGATTGTCATGATATTAAAAAGTACGATAAGTACTGTTCTAAAACTAAAATTAAGATCCCAAAAGACCAGTTAATCACCTTTGAAGATTTAAAAACTCAACTTTATTTATAATCTTTGATCAGCTTTTTGCTATATTAATATAATATACATATTAATATAGTATAAGCTATTAGCTAATAAGATATGATTAATAATGAAAAAAAATATATCAAGGAACTTGTTTTAAGCAATAGTTCAAGCGAACATATATTACAGTTTTTACCTGGTGTTAATGTCATAATTGGGACTAAAGGTGGTGGGAAATCTACCTTGTTAAAAATCTTGTATGGCTTACATGCGAATTATTCCAATTATGATAGTGATATCGATCAGATCGCTAAAACGTTTGGTTTTAATGTTGATAAGCTTGTTTATTCAAACGGTGATATTAAACGTTGAAGGGATAAAAGAACCAAATACCCAAAAGACGAACAGAGAAACGATATCATTATTCAAGATGACAAGATTAAAAAAGAATTAGATACAGCAGCTACTTTTAAAAAAGAAAAGAATCGTTTTTTAGAAAAAAGCTGTAAAATGGTAGCAAAAGATTTAAGTATCTTTTTTGATGGTTATTTTAAAACTTTTCATGAGCTTAACCAACTGTTAAAAAATTTAAATGAACTAAATATTCACGATCTGTTTCAATTAAAAAACGATAGGAACAAACGGTTATTAGAACAGATCCAAAAGCTGTTAGTTAACTCATTAAATCGCACACAAGAAAAAAATAATAAGTGAGTCATCAAAGTTCATACAGACTTATATAGTATTTTAAGACACTACCTTAATAAGGTTATTGAGCATAAACCTAGATCTGGTGAAATTGAATTAATTAGTAATCAAGATTATGAAAAGATTATTGAGACAGTACTAAGCTTGCTGAAATTACATACTAGATCGATCTTTGATAAATCTTTAAATAACGTTAAATATGATGCAGTAACCAACACGATTAAAGATTATGAACAATACTTAAAAGATTCTCAAGAAACTGATAGAAGAATCGGTTCATTTAGTTCAGCACTAGAAGAAAAATTCAAGTCGATTGCAAGAGTATTAGCTAATAACTTTGCTTATTTTGATAACTTTCTAGATCAAAAATTTTCTAAAATTCCGATCAAGAATAAAGCTAAAAGTGAGAACGATTCTGATATTCAATTCGAAATCGATCTTGAATATGATTTAGGTGAAACTAGTGAAGAAGATCCACCGTTGTACAAGATTTTTTCAAAATGCTTGTACAAACCAAGTGTGTTTACTGACAAAGTTAAATGATTAAACAACTTTTTACAAAAAGGCGGGTTTAAAGATAATAAATACGATCTAGATGATGATGAGATCTTATTACAAACTTTAGAAAAATACTTTGAAGAAAACCTTCAAAACAAGATCACTGTTTTATTAGACGGTAAGGATTATGAAAAGTTGTCATTAGGAACAAGATCAAGTTATGGTGTTAGTCGTGTGATTAAAAATTGTCAATCATCAATCTTATTCTTAGATCAACCTGAAGATAATATTGACAGTTATACGATTGCTAAAACCTTAATCCCAGCAATCAAAGAAAATGATAAGATCGGGCAAGTGTTTATTATTACTCACAACTCAAATACGGGGATCTTAACCGACCCACAAACAACAACAGTTTGTTCGTTTAGAACAAACGATATCCAAAACTCATATCGTCAATCTAATTTAACTGATAAGTTAGAGATTATCGAAGATGAAGTGGTAAATGAAAATGCTTCAGCCCACTATTTAGAGGGCGGGATACAAGCTTTAGAAGAACGCCACTCAATTCTTGTTAACAAAAAAAGGGGATGATGAAAATAATGTATAAACTTCTATTTAAAAAAAACGAAAAAGATTATCATGTTAATTTAGTTGCTATTGACAAACCAGATCATATTCTTCTTAGTTTCGTGTTTTCAGAAGAAGGCGAAAGACCTGATTTTGATGAAGGTCTTATCAAATTAGCAAGTTATATCAAGCAAGATCGTAATAATGACTATAACTTTCATTTAGAGGTTGAACCTCTAAATGAAGAGCAAGAAAACGACATTATTTTTAAAACCCTTTATACTGTATTCACCAAGTTTGTTGAAAGTTTCAAAACAGAATACAAAATGACTAGAGACAAGCTTGAAAAAGAATTTATCGAAATAACCAAAAAACCATTATTCAATTTTAATAATTAATCATATGAAAAAAAACACAATCGTTTTATCTTGCTCAAATAGTGATGTTAGCAAATCACTTAATTATGATTTAGCAACTAAGATTGCTAAATTAGGTTCATTTGATTTTATTAACTTAGCTGACTACAACGTTGATCACATCTCTAGTGATACTGTTGAAAAAGTTCCCGCTAAGATCAGTGAACTTAATGAAAAACTATTACCTTATGAAAAGATGATCTTTGTAACTCCTGAGATTAATGGTTATATGCCTGGATTTGCTAAGAATATCTTAGACTGATTATCAACTAACAAAAACTGACTAGGCAATAAGAAGGCTTATATCGTAGCAGCTACTCCTGGAGCTAAAGCAGCACCTATGGTAAGAGCAATCTTAACTGATGTATTAGGTTTCTTTGGCGCTCAAGTTGTAGGTTCATACGGTTTTGGTGAATACCAATTAAATCAAGATCGTAGCAAAGAGATCCAAGAATTCCTTAACGTTGTTAATCAATAAATCAAACCTTAAGAATTAGATAAAAATAAGCATAAGCGTTTAACGCTTATGCTTATTTTTTTTAACTTACCATCTTGTACATTCTGCGATTAATCCTGCGTTTCCAAGTTGTAATGAAGAAAAAACAAATACACCTATTATAAATAAGGCGTATTCGTTTTTTACACTTTTAAATTACAATGATAGACCATCAACCACATATTGAAAATCACTATATATTTTGTTTAATTCCTTATGTTCTGGGTTTAAATTATTCTTGATTTCACTTACAACTTTACCATTCACAGTCTTTGTTGTGATTGTTATAAGTTTCAATGCATCTATAAACATATTCATTGTGAGTTTTTGGATCTCTCCATTATCTTTATAAAATTTCTTTAATTTATAAATGCAATATTTCAAAACAATTAGAGATAAAAAGCATAAAAATACATGAGATTGAATATGCTCGTCTTTATAAACATACATTTGTAAATGCTCTCAAAGTAGCATTTTTCTTTCTTTTTGTAGTAAATTTTAATAAAAAAACTCCCAAAAATTTTAATATTTTTTTGAGAGTGATAACTTGGAAGTTACAATGTGGGAATAGTTAATTCTAAAATTATATATTTATAGAATTAACTATTTTTGTGTAACATAAAATAATAAAGGTTTGGATAATTTTTTAACTCATTCTTCTTCTAATTTTTCATCTCTTTTTGATACTTCCAAAATTTTAAAATTAAATTCATCCGATAATATTTTTTTCATATCTTCTTGTGTGTAAAATCTGTTTTTTACTCATATATCATTTTCTTTATTTGATAGAACTTTTTTTTCAGAAAATAACTCTAAGTCATAAACTTTTACGGTAACGAAGCTAATTTTGTGTAATTGGATTTTTTCGAACTTTTAGTTTTTCTTAAGTAAGTTCGGAAATACATCCATTAACTCTTCATATATTCTATATCAATTTCTCACTCTATTACTTTTCTGATTTAGTTTTTTATATCTTGGATTGTAACCAAAATGTACATATAGGTCTAATAACAGCTGGTTTATGTTATTAAAAGACTTTTTAGCAGCTAGGAAACTCCCAATTACTGAATTATAGTTTTCAACTATGTTGCTGGTATAAACTAATGTCCGTAAAGCTTTAGAAAAGCTAAAGAGTTTTTCTATGTTGTCCATCGCTCTTTCCACAACTTCAACTGCGCGCTTGTTAGAACCGCCTCACTTATTTTTTAAATATTCAAAGTTGTGTTTTGCACTTTCTCAATTGTCTGCTCCATATATGTTTTTTAAGTCTCTTAAAAAATCGGACTTCATAGAATGAGATACATATTTTGCAGCATTTCTAATCATATGAACCGTGCAAGTAATATGCATTGCTTTTGGATAAACGTTTTCAATCGCTTCTTTCAAACCCTTTAAACCATCTGAAACAATAATATATGTTTCAGACAAGCCGCGTTCTTTCAAATTATCAAGAATGTTAATTCATTCTGTAGCAGATTCGGTGTTGCTTACGTATAGCGCTATAAGCTCTTTTTGACCATCCGCATTGATTCCTACCACGACATAAAGCGTTTTATTTACGTACTTTGACCGTCCGCTTTCTTCAGTTTTGATCTTAAAGACTTTACCGTCAATCATTATGATTGGGTAGTTGTTTTCTAGCGGTCTTTCGTGCCAATCGCGCATCTCATCTTGAACAGTTTGGATACAATTTGAAATTACGCTAGGACTTACTTTGAATCCATATATTGACGTTATTTGATCAGCGATTTCATTGTTTGACAAACGAGTAGAAGCTAAAGAAAGAACATCTAAAATAAACTTATCATGGATAATTCTTTGATATTTCGGGATAATTTGAGAGTCTTGATTTTCACCACGAATTCTTTTCATTTTTATGGGAATTTCTTCTTTCCCTCACTTAACATTTCTAGTGTATGAGCCGTTTTGATACACATTCTCATCATTATCAGCATTTTCTCTCAATAACTCTAGTTTGCCAACGTGTTCACCATCAACCAGAGCCTGTAAAACAGGCTTAGCAATATAATCAGTGATGTTTAATAGTTGTTTTCCACTACTAGGACCAAATTGTTTTACAAATTCAACAATTAATTTTTGAATCTGTTTCATTTGTTCGTCTTTTGAATTCATTTTTGATTACCGTTTATAAAATTATATTAACCTTTCTTTTTTGAGTTAATTAATTGTTTTACACAAAATTGAATTCGGTGCCACTTTTACTTTTTCTAATCAATAATTTTTGTATTCTTCAGTAGAAAACATATCATGTATAGTAAAAATGAATTTTCCACCCTTTTTTAACAAGTTATAAATATTATTTAAAGCCATTCTAACTTCTTCTTCTTCAATAATATTTGTCAAACCATTAAAAGAAAACAAAATAAGATCATATTTTTCTTTTTCGTTAATTTTCTCTATTATATTTTTATGCTTAAATAATATAGAATTATCAGAATTTCTTTTTTTGCAATTATTAATAAATATTTTATTTATGTCAATTGCTTCAATTTTAGAATTAGGGAACATTTTTTTTAATTCAAAAGTAGTTCTCCCCAGTCCGCATCCAATATCGTATATTTTTAATTCTTTTGTATTATCGAAAAAATATTTTTCGATTATATTTTTTTCTGAATTTCAAAGACCATTTTTTGTATATTCTTCATAATCTTTAAAAGTTTTTTTAGAAGAATAAAATTTATTAATATTATTTGTTTTAAAAATAATTAATGAAGTTGTAATTATAAGTGTAGACAATATTAATATAATAAGCGAATAACTTAAATATGCTCAATAATAACTAAATTTATTGTTAAAAAATGTAAATAGAATTATAAGTAAATTAGAAACTATAACTCTAGTGGCCAATGATCAACCATTTTGCTTATGAAAATCTTTTTTATTAAATAACTTGTATGATTCAGAATAAAAGGTTGGTAATGTGATACTAAAAATAAACTGTTGAATAGTGTTGATCAAAAAATAATATATGAAAATAACATAAGAAGAAGTTGTTAATTTTTCTATGAAAATTCATGAAGTAGCTAAAATGAGCATTACTATCATTAGTATATGTAATTTTATTTTAGATTTATTAAAATGATTTAGTATCATCAATAAAATGGTAGCTATTAAACCGCTTATTGACATAGTTAATGTGAATCAAAAAGATCATTCATTATAACTATAATCTTTAATATATGCGAAAAATTGTATCAATCCCGCTTGTCTAGGATAAAGTAATATACCAATTAAAATAGAGAAAGAAAAAATAAATATTCAGCTTGATAATTTAGTTTTTTTAATCTCTTGTGAAATAGTTTTTTTAGAAAATTCAATTGAATTTATATTAAGTTTTAAACTCCAATACAATATACCAGATATTAAATAAGTAATAATATTAAAAACTATCAATCAATAAAATTGTAAATAATTATATAAATAAAATGACATTAAAGGTGAAAGAACTAAACCTATTGATGTAGCAAGAGAATTGCCAATATTAAAGGACTTTAAGGTTTTTTCATCTGTAGCTAAATAATATAACACATTTTTTAAATGAATAAAGCGATAAGAATGTATAGTACCCAATATAGTTGATAAAACAATTAATATAATGGAAAAGATGTTAGAAGTTAAAAATCAAATAGAAATAATAAATACTATCAAGAGAAAAAAAGCACTTAAAATATCAGTTAATAGTAATGCGGTTTTATCTTTAAGAATTTTTACTAATTTATTTGAAAAAATATAAATAATTATTGATGGCAATTGAATTAATAAATATAATAAAGTAACCAATCAAAAATCACCAGATATTTTATATATATAAATTGCTGAAGAAATTTTAAATGCTTCAGAACCGATTAATGATATTCCTACTGCTGAAACATATTTAAAAAGATTAAAATTAAAGGATTTCTTCATTTATAAGCTCCATAAAAATTAACATATAATATATGTTTTTACTTAAAACATTAGATTCATAACTATGAATTTTATCAGCAGGTAAAGCTATTGTAATTGAGTTATCATATTGCAGTTCTGTAATATCAGTTGATCCAGATCCAAAATATAAATGATATGGAAGTGAATATTTATTACATAATTTCTTTAGTTTTTCTAGTAATGATAAATTAACGGCTGTAAAAGTATCAGAAACTCTTATTAATATACCTTCAATATCCCACTGATCACTTTCTGAAGACTCAATATTAATAATTGATTTAATTTTTTTCTTTTGTATTCAATTTTTATTTTCTTTAGAAGATTGTAATAATATTTCTTCTCTTGTTGTAAATATATAATTAATTGATGAAAAACTATTTAAACTTAAAATACAAGCAACCGACATTCTATTGTCAGAATTTCTACTTTTAATAAATACTTTATCAACAATAGTTTTTGTAGAAGGAAATATTTGATATATATCATTTTTATCTAATGAATTAGATTTTTTATCAGAAAAAAATAAAGTAGGTCTATTTATTTTTCTATTTTTTTCGGCTGAAAAAATGTTGTTATCTTTTTTGTTGCAATTTATATCGAAAATAAAATTAGATTTTTTATCATATACATTATAAATTCCATCTATTCAATTCATAGTACCTAAGTTATAAATATTACCATTTACAATTATTCCTCCAACTTCATCTAAATGAGAAATAAAAACTGCTTTTTTATTATTTAAAATATTAAAGAAAATACTGTTTTTTTTATCTTTTCTAACATCAATATCATTTGTTAAAAAATTAATTTCAAATCCAGGCAAAGTAGGTTTTTCATAAGAACTAATAATTGTTTTTATTATTAAAGAATTATTTTTTAATAATAAATCTAAAAAAATAATTATTTTTTTAGATTCCTTATTCATAAATTTATATATTTTTTTAATATCAGAATATATATAAGTATTTAAATATTTTTCTATGCTTTTAAATTTAAAATATCTAATATGATATTTATCGTAATTATAATGTTTATAAATAAAGAAAGTATTAAATAAATTTAAATTTATTGCCTTTCTTAATAGTGCTCATGATGTTATTTCTTTAATTAAATTACCATTAAATTTATATACTGATTCTAAATCATTTACTAATTCGGAAATTTTTCGGTTCCTGTCATGTTTAAAATCATCAGAAAATATATAAGCAAAAGATAAAATTTTTTGTAAAATCGCATAATTAACACTTATATCATATATATTTTTTAAATTATTATTTTTATTAACAAAAGATAAATTTATAGTTTCTAAACTTACAATTTCTATTTTAAAATCAAATATATAGGTAATTAATAAGTTATCGTCAAATTTACTATTAGGCAATCTATTAGCTATTCACTGTAAAAACTTTTGTTTATCAGTTTCCCTTATATCTGATATGAAACAAAAATCTAAATCATTTATAGATCTTTTTAAAATATTATTTTTAGCAAGTATATAACTTCCCTTTAAGATTAAAGAAATATTTGATGAAAATAAAAGATTAAATTCGGATATTAAGTCATCAATAAATTTTAAAATTTTTCTATATATCATAAATTAAGGCAATGGTAACGAAGCTAATTTTGTGTAATTGGATTTTTTCGAACTTTTAGTTTTTCTTAAGTAAGTTCGGAAATACATCCATTAACTCTTCATATATTCTATATCAATTTCTCACTCTATTACTTTTCTGATTTAGTTTTTTATATCTTGGATTGTAACCAAAATGTACATATAGGTCTAATAACAGCTGGTTTATGTTATTAAAAGACTTTTTAGCAGCTAGGAAACTCCCAATTACTGAATTATAGTTTTCAACTATGTTGCTGGTATAAACTAATGTCCGTAAAGCTTTAGAAAAGCTAAAGAGTTTTTCTATGTTGTCCATCGCTCTTTCCACAACTTCAACTGCGCGCTTGTTAGAACCGCCTCACTTATTTTTTAAATATTCAAAGTTGTGTTTTGCACTTTCTCAATTGTCTGCTCCATATATGTTTTTTAAGTCTCTTAAAAAATCGGACTTCATAGAATGAGATACATATTTTGCAGCATTTCTAATCATATGAACCGTGCAAGTAATATGCATTGCTTTTGGATAAACGTTTTCAATCGCTTCTTTCAAACCCTTTAAACCATCTGAAACAATAATATATGTTTCAGACAAGCCGCGTTCTTTCAAATTATCAAGAATGTTAATTCATTCTGTAGCAGATTCGGTGTTGCTTACGTATAGCGCTATAAGCTCTTTTTGACCATCCGCATTGATTCCTACCACGACATAAAGCGTTTTATTTACGTACTTTGACCGTCCGCTTTCTTCAGTTTTGATCTTAAAGACTTTACCGTCAATCATTATGATTGGGTAGTTGTTTTCTAGCGGTCTTTCGTGCCAATCGCGCATCTCATCTTGAACAGTTTGGATACAATTTGAAATTACGCTAGGACTTACTTTGAATCCATATATTGACGTTATTTGATCAGCGATTTCATTGTTTGACAAACGAGTAGAAGCTAAAGAAAGAACATCTAAAATAAACTTATCATGGATAATTCTTTGATATTTCGGGATAATTTGAGAGTCTTGATTTTCACCACGAATTCTTTTCATTTTTATGGGAATTTCTTCTTTCCCTCACTTAACATTTCTAGTGTATGAGCCGTTTTGATACACATTCTCATCATTATCAGCATTTTCTCTCAATAACTCTAGTTTGCCAACGTGTTCACCATCAACCAGAGCCTGTAAAACAGGCTTAGCAATATAATCAGTGATGTTTAATAGTTGTTTTCCACTACTAGGACCAAATTGTTTTACAAATTCAACAATTAATTTTTGAATCTGTTTCATTTGTTCGTCTTTTGAATTCATTTTTGATTACCGTTTATAAAATTATATTAACCTTTCTTTTTTGAGTTAATTAATTGTTTTACACAAAATTGAATTCGGTGCCCTTAAATCAGTAGCACAAACAAAAAGAGCTAAGTCAAAATATTTATTACCCATTGAAGCATATTCTCAATCAACAAAATACACTTTTTCTTCATCTGTTAATAAAATGTTTGAAAAATATAAATCATTATGAATGGGTGTGCTTAAATCTGAATGTTTTAAGTCTATTCGATAATAATATTCAACTTTTTTGCACAATATCATTTAATCTATCTAATTTTTTAATATTTTCTAAAAATGCTTCTAATCTTTTGTGCATAAAGTTTTCTTGAAATTTTAAATCTGAGCTATGAAGTTGTTTTAAATTATTAGCAACTTTCTTAATAATTGAATCATTAAATTTAAATTTATTATTTGCAATAAATTCTCGCCTTACAAATTTTTCATCGCTACCCAATAACCTAATCCAACTAAATTACCAATCCCTTTACCGTATCCTTTTGATATTCCTAATGCAATGTAAATCCCTTCTGGGTTTTTTCTTTTATACAGAATGTAGTTACTCATATTTATATTATTCATTATTATCATTGTAAAAAATTAAAAAATGTACTTATATACTATGTATATAAGTAATTAGGTAAAAGGTATAAAAAAAGAGCTTCTAACTTGGAAACTCAGGTTTTAATTTTTAAATAAATTATTTTTAGTCAAATATATTAAAAATACACATTTTAGTTTTTAAAATGCGTATTTTTAATAATTTAAATATTTAATTTAATAATAAATTTTCTAAAAATTTTATTTAAATTTATGAAATTAATATTATTTGATATTATGATTTAATTTATTTTTTAATATCAATAATTAATTTTTGTGTAATTGTTTAGGATTAAATACTCATTCAGGTATTCCGATTGTACTATCTCAAGCACTTAATTTTAAAAAAGTTGAAGCAAGAGAATTTTTATTAGCTAATTTATATAATTGTTCAATATTAGGAGCAAAACCAAATCAATTAAATTTTTCATATTTATTTTTATCATTATTTCAAGCTACAGAATAATTGTAATATGAAGTAGCAAAATTATAGAATGATGCAGCATTTAAACTAGTGATATAATTACCTCTATCATCTACTACTCCCGTACCACTTAAACCGCCTCTAAAGAATATTGGGGCATAACTTGTTTCTACAGAAGTTCTTTGATAACTTTCTCTTGCTGTTCCTATAGTACTATCATTATAAATATAACCAATTTGTTTATAACCAGGAAAACCTGTCATTAAACGATTAGTTGAAAAATTCAATTTATTTTCAAAACTAGGGTTTTTATTAACAGTTTTGTGCATTTCTAAAAAATAAGCAATATTATCTTTATTGTAATCGCTTATGCCTAAATTTGGTAATTTTTTCAGATTTTCAAATCATAAAGCAGCGCTAAATTTGCCTTGTTTTTTTAAATTATTAATAATATTATTAACATCAATCATGTAAGTAGATAAATCAGGTAAAACAGCTAATTTATTTTTACTGTCAACATGTATTTCGTCGTCATCATTATATTGTTTGTATCCTGTTCAAAAAGTAAAAATTGGTGTAGAAGTAGCGTTTTCATTGTCTACGCCTTTTTGATCATCAGCAGAAATAACATGTTTATTAGTTCCATTTAAAGTGAAATTAGCATTTGTTTTTCAGGCATTTTCTCAAGGTGTTTCAATTGTATTATTGTTATTAACTACATGATTATTAGTAATAAAGTAGTATTTGCCATCTTGTTTATCTTTATTAACTTTACCAAGCATTAAAGAAGAACCATTATTAAAGGCTAAAACTCGATTGTTAACATCTTTAATTCTTTGATCATCATAACTTAAATGCATAAATTCAACTGAAGGTTTATATCCTTCGTGTCATTTATAAATTAAATTTTCATTAGGATTATATTTAAATAATTCACCATGATTATAAGCTTCATTATAAATATAAAAAGGCATATTTTCAGGTGTTATACTTAAATTTCGATAATCAAATTTATTACTTTGATATTCGCTAAAAGTCTCGTTTTCAATTTCATTTTGGTATTGAATGTTAATATTAGCTCCAAAATTTTGATTAAAGTAAATTGCTTTATTTTTATCGAATTTAACTTCTGGCAAAGTTTTTTGATGATAATAAAGAGTTTCAGCTATATTATTTCCAACTATTAAATAATCATTATCATCACTTAATTTATAACTAAAATGAATACCTTCTTCATTTAAAGTAAATGTTAAAGTAAAATCAATTTTAATATTATTAACACTTTGAGTTTCTTTTTTAAAAATAAGAGTTTTTTGTTTTACTAATTCATTTCAATCTAAAGTAATATTTAAATTTTGTTGAGAATCTAAAACTCTCTTGTAACGATTCTCGTCTAAATATAAAATATTGGTAAAAAATTCAAAATTAATTTTAGCATTAGTTACCTTATCTTGTTTTAATAATGCGTCATAATAATCTTTTTTAAATAATCAAGTAATCTCTTTTTTGTTATTACTTAAATCAAAATAATTATCTTTGTAATTTAATTTAATTTTTCTTTGTCTTAAAATTTTACCATTAGCTAAAAAGACTTTTTTCATATTATATTGAGCACTTAAAAAGTCTAAAATTTGTTCATCAGTTAAATTATCATCTGCTCAATCACTAAAATGACCAATTTCATATCATGTATCACCTAAAATATCTTTAGGTCTATTGACATATTGTGGAAAAATGTATTTTGAATATTTTAGTCTGACAAAAATTCTATTTTCAATATTTTTTACTTCAGCTATTTGTAAATTATTTCAATTGGGTAATTTTCAATTGTTATAGCTTATTTCAGTTAAATTGAAATAATTATTATTAATATTTTTATTAGTTTTAAAATAATTTACCAATGTTGCTGACGTTTGATTTTTAAGAGCATCTACTTTAACATTGAAATTTTTCAAAGTAATATTGTTTATTAAAGCTTCAGGATAAGCTTCTAATTGATAATCATTATAAAGATTTTCTAAAGTAATATCTTTATCAGCGCTATATCTTATATTACTATTAGTTTTGTTAATAAAACCTAATTTAAAACTTAAACTATTTTCTTTAGGATTGTTAACATCATAGTAATAAACATAATAATCTTTTAATAAATTAACTATATTGACATTATTTACTAAATCTGTTGAATTTTTAATTAAATCATGTTGTCTTTGTGAACTATTGTTATTAACCATAGTTAATAAATGATTTAATTGTGCAAAAGCTTTTTGTTCTACTAATAACTTAGGATCCAAAGTTCTTCTGGTTCTTAAATCATTTTGATTATTTGGTGAACCTTGTACAAAATTATAAATAAAGTTTGTACTATTAATTTTATCTATTTCATTAATAATGTTTACTTCAGGTTTTGTATATTTGGTTGTATCATTAAAATCATTTGCACTAAATCAATTTCTCGCTGGATAAAAACCACTTTCTTCTATAGTTTTAAAATATTTTAAAGTATAACCTAAAGTGCTAATGCCAGTATATTTACCATTTTCAAATAAGCCAAATTGAACAATTGCTTCACCTTTGATATCGTCAAAGTGTTGAACTGGTCTATTTGGTAAACCAAGTCTAGTTTGATCTTTAGTTAAAAATTTAATTTGATAGCGTCCATTAGCAGGCAATTCATAAAAATCATTTAAATTGTCATAAATTTTAGAAGCTAAATAATTTTGATGTGTATCATTATTTTTTTTAATTTTTACTTGTGAAAGTATTTTAGAAATATTATTTCCAGTAACTAAATTAACAAAAAAAGCATCTTCTAATTGATTAATATCGTAATTAAAATTATTAAAAATTAGAGGTAAATAAACAACTTGATTATTCTTAATTAATTTTAATAATAATTTAACTAAATTATTTGGTTGAAAATAAAAATAATTAAATTTATCAGTATCATTATTTAAATAACTTACAACTTCTTCAATTTGTCAACCATTAAGATTAAAATCAAAGCTCTTTAGAACAATCTCTTTGAATAATTCTCTGCTTAATGCATAATTTTGATTTAAAGTAGGATATCTGCCTGTTGTAGTAATATCTTTATATTTTTCGTTAGTTTTTTTAATTTCTTCAGCAGTATTATTAATATAAGTTAATAAAGCTTCATCCGTTTTATTATTATTAAATTTAGCATTGGTTAAATAATATTGACTGGGTTTATATGTGACATTAAAATCATCATTAAGTAAATAAGTATATAAATAATTACCACCAAAATAATCGTGTTGATTACGATTATCAGCTGTTTTTAAATTATTAAAACTTTTAATAGTTTTACCATTTAATTTAACATCAACAACTAAATTTCATTTTAAAACAAAAGCTTTAGCATTTTTTACTTGACGATTAACATCTCTAACTTTTTTTTCTACTTGCGTTATATCATTTTTTGATTTTTGTCAATTAATTTCGTAATCAAATAAATTATTTAATTTTTCTACTTTTTTACTAAAAGCACTATTTAACAAATTAGTTTTATTTCTTAAATCATTTCCTGCTAGAGAATTTAAAAAAGCATAATCTACATCATATAATTCTTCAATTGAGTTAAAACTCAAACCGTTAGTTAAAGAAGCTACATCATTTTTAAAAGTAAATGTTCTTTGTTCTTCTTTAGTATAATCACCTTTTTGAGCCACTAAAGTAAAACTAATTTGATTTAAATTATTATCATCTATTTTGATATTTTTAATTTTTAAATTTATTTCTTTATCATTTATTAAATTTAAAAAATAAGGAGCATTTTGTTCTGAAATACTAGTTGAATAAAGTTTAATATTTAAATCTTGATTAATTAAAGGATTTTCAGCAATTGTATAAGATGCTAAAAAAGTATCTACGCTATTTTGATTTTCAGAAGCTTGTTTATTTTTAAATCCTGAAATAGTAACTTTTTTAACATTTGAAGATATTTTTTGTCCATAAAAATTTTCCATAAAAATTTGATATTCAAAACTTATACTATTTGTTTTTAAATCATGAGTAAGATTTTTTAACTCTACATTTTGATAATTATTATTTGTTTTAATTTGAATTTTTTCTAATCTTGCTTCTTCGATAAAAGTGTTTTCTTTATCAGGATAATCAAAAGTAAAATTAGTTTTATTTAATTTTTCTTTTTCATTAGTTATTAATTCCTCTAAAGATAAACCTTGTTTAAATCCAGATATTTCTTTAGTTAAAATATCACTAATTATTTCAGCATTTAAATTAGTTTTTAAACTTTTTAAACGATATTGTAAAGTTGCTTTAGCTTCCTGATTAACTCGCTGAATTATTTTTGGTTCAACTAATTCTATTTGATCATTAGAATTAGTTGTAAACTGTTCTGCTTTAGCATCTAATGCATAAGTTTGATTTTTATTAGGATAATTAAAGTCAAAATTATTAGCATTTAAACGTTTTAATTCTTCATTTATAGCCTCACGATTAACACAAGCAGTAAGCAAAGGAGTTAAAACAAAAATGCTTGAGGCATTAAGAGCTAATAGTAATTTAAATTTTCTTTTCATTTTATTCCTTATTTATCAATAATATAATTTCATTATATTAATGGAGATAATTTAATTATCTATAATTCAAAAAAAACGACTTTTTTATTTTGTATTTAAGTCGTTTTTTTAATAATTTTTTATTAAAAGTAATTATTTATTCATTTGTTGAGCCACTTCTGCAGCAAAATCAGTAACTACTTTTCAATTCCTTCGCCTACTGTATATCTAACAGCATCTAATAATTGCGAATTTTGAGTACTTAATAATTTTTCAATAGTTAATGAATCATCAATTATAAAAGCATTAAACGCTTATGCTTATTTTTTTAACTTACCATCCTGTACATTCTGCGATTAATTATTCTTGATCAGATTACATAGATCGATAAAGGAATCAGAGTTGAGATAAATGCTCCTGCAGCTCGAACGTTAATTAGATCTAACCGATCAACAAAACCAAGTTTTAAAAACCAGGTACTAATCGCGTTGATCGGGGCATTATTTTGATACACCCGACCAGATAAGATTAGTTGTGGTCATAAAAATGAATTTCATGCTTCAATCGTTGTAAAGATGATGAATAAATAGATTGGCACCTTCAATTTGGGTAGATAAACATATCAAAATGCTTGCAGTGGGCTAATACGATCAATTTGCATTAAGTTCTTTTTTATCTCATATTCTTTATTAATTGTGTTGTAAAACAACATCAACATGAAGAATGAAAATAGCATCGGTAAACCTAGCACAAACGATAATGAGTTGAAATTAATAATCCCAAACTGGTTGAGCGTGCTAAATAAATAAAGATAAATTGAGATCTCGGGAATAAAAGAAGTAATTAAGAAGAATAAAAATAAGCCTTTTCTTAATCTGTTAGATAGTTTATTTAAACCAAAAGCTGCCAATAATGTAGATATTAGTTTCAGTGCAATTAAGATTAACACTGATAAAAAGGTTAATAAAAAAGCTAAACCAAATTGTTCATTAAATAATCCCTGGTAGTTTTCATAATGAAAACCATCTGGTAATAAGTTAGTAATTCCACTAGTTATCTTATTCGTTGAGGTTAATGATAAAACGATCAGATAATACAACGGGAATAAAACTAAGATGATTAGTGCAACAATGATTAAAATAAAAAACGTATGTTTAACTATTTTCATGGTTTTTTACCTTCTTTTTCAACTTGATAAACAACTGTTTAAAATTAGTCTTTTTAATGATTAGAAAACTAATCGATAATAATGACAAGTAAGCTATGATCACAATATTAGCAGCTGCTGCTAATGCATAATTTAATTGTGCTGAAGAGTTCTCGTTGGGATTAATATGATCATATAGATAACTAGCTAAAGTATTACCTTTGGTTAATCGTAGATTACTATCTACGATTGCACCTGGATAAAATAATCCCGCATTGGCAAAATTTACGTATAAGACTAATCAAAAAACTGTATTAAAGTTTTTTAAATACACATAACGAACTTTATGTCCGAATTTAAGTTGGTCGATTTTGATTACACGGCTATATTTTTCTAACGAACTTGAAAAACTAAAACTCATCATAACAACGTTAAATGGAAGTAATCTTCAAACGTAATAGATAAAATAAACGATTAAGATATTTCTTCCGTCAAAGTCGTTTGTAAACCTAATCCTGGTATTAAATAACCGATTAAAACCGTCGTTGTTTGTACTAAAGAAATAGATAAAAGAAATTCCAACAGCAAACGCAGAAGTAAAGAATTGTGAAAACAAACAAACAACCGCAATATTCTTAAAGATCTTTGATGATATCTCACTAAAGATTAATGAAAGAATAAATGCTAAAAAGATTACTAAGGGCGTTCCTAGAAAGATTAATAAGTTGGTATTAAGAAATGAATCTTTGAATTCACTATCTGAAACTAGCTGGGTAAAATTTCTGATCCCAAAAGTATAGTTAACCATACTATGTCTAGCATAGACTTTAAAAGATTCAATAAACGATAAAATTATCGGTAAAAACGTAAATAAAGTTAAAAGTAAAATAACAGGAATCAATAAGATCAATCCGATCGTATTGCTTTTAAGTTTTAATTTACTTTTTCGGTTTTTATCAAGCTGCATAATTTATTCTAGCGTCATTACATTCTTTTCATCAAATGAGATTTTGATCTGGTCATTAACCTGAAATTGATTCTCATTAACAATTACTTTAGATGAACCAACAAATTGATCTGATGTGAATTCAATAATCTCTTGTGCTCCCATACTTTGGATATTAGTAATTCTAATTGAAGAATTTGGGTCTTTTTCAATCTTTAATTTACTTGGTCTAATGTATTTATTTTCACTATTAGCTAGTTTAATAATTTCAGGAAAACCAACAAATTTAGCAGTGGCTAAATTAATTGGTGAATTATAAATAACTTCAGGACGATCGAATTGAGCGATCGTATTATTGTTAATAAACATAATCCGGTCACTAATTAACATCGCATCGTTCTGGTCATGAGTTACTAAGATCATTGAGATATTAAATTCTTTTTGAATCTTTCTTAATCAGTCTCTTGAGCTTTCTTTAATCTTGGCATCTAATGAAGCAAATGGTTCGTCTAATAAAATTAGTTTGACATCTTTTATTAATGATTTAGCAATAGCGACACGTTGTCTTTGACCACCAGATAAATTAGCAGCCTTCATAGATAAAATATCTTTAATATTTAATCTGGTAGCCACATCAAAAATCCGGTTTTTTATCGCACTATTCAATGTTTTAAAAAACTGAAAATAAGTTTTATTTTTCTTAAAAAACAGCGCAAAATTGATTAAAAATAATTTTAATCTAAAGTGTTTTTTCACTTTTTGGTTATTTAGTGACTCTTTTAATAACAACTTCAACTCGTCGTATTTTTTTTGATCTATTGAATTAGTTTGTAAATATGAATCTAAATAAGTTGAATAATATTGATTAAAAGAATTTATCAACGATAAATAGATATTTTTATAAACGCTAATTTCATCATATAAAATTGAGTTCTGAAAAACAAAACCCAATTCAATATCATTATTATCACTAAAATCTGAAAACCTAATCGATCCTATTTTTGGTTTAATAAATCCAGCAATTGTGTTTAAAAGAGTTGTTTTCCCACAACCACTAGGTCCTAAAATCGAAACTAGTTCACCTTCATAAATCTGGGCATTGACCTCTTTAAGAACAACCTTTTTGCTGTATGAAACATTGAGGTCTTCAATTTTTAGAATTGTTTTTGACACTTTTCTTTACCGATATCTTAATTAGTTCTTAATTCTGCTCTAATATCATTCATAATCTCATCAGGTGTTTTAACTTTTGCATTATATGCTGCTGAACCTATTACGTTATCACTAATAAATTTAAAGATTTTCGCAGTTTTTGAATCGTTTTTTACATTAACTAATGAAACGTTTTGTGGATCGTTTAATAAAACATCAATACCTTCTCTAGTAATTAAACCAGCTTGAGTGTAGTAATAACTATCTCATTCCTGAGGTTGGTTTTTATAAACATAAACTTTTCTAGCCAGATCAATCTTAGAAAAATCATATTTTGTTGCTAAGTTATCAAACTCAGTTTTTCTTTGTTCATTAATTGATGATGATATGTTTGTTTTTAATGGAACAAAATATCCGCTTCCATTTTCAATTCGGGCCACCACTGAATCATTAGGATTAGCTACTGCTCCATTATTCCCTGAATACAAGTATTTTAAGAAGTTAATTGTCGCCTTATCTATTCCTGGATCACCAGAAGAGATCGGAATTAAATAAGAACCACCAATCTGATAAGTTTTCTTATCACTATCATCCATTCTGGTCAATTGTGGCGCTCAGTAAATATCATTTGGGTGCGTAAACTTTCCTTCAGCTTCTTGAATGATCTGCTCATCTGTTTTATTTTCTTTATTACTAATGAACGTATAAATACTATATTTAGAGATTGTCGCTTGAGCTAAAGTTACTGTAGGACCAATTGCAAAAGCAGCATTGCTATCTCTTATATCATTAAAGCTAAATCCATATCGACCACTATTATTTAACTTAATTGATCTGATATCCTTATCATTAGTTGATCTACTTACATGAATATTGTCATATCAAAATTGGATCGCTTTTTTAGTTGTATCGATTGTTTTTTGTTTTTTTAAATTATCAAAGTTTACTACTAGATCTCTTGGGTTGTTCGCTTCAGCTTTAAGATTTCATAAGAAATCTTTTTCACTATTACCTAGTTTACTTCATATGTATTTAGTTAATAAATTACGGTCGTAATCAATCTCTAGAATCGATTGATCAGTATCAGGTGAAACGTTTGTTAAATTCAAGCCACCATAAATCATACTACTGAATTTAAAGATTGATTCCAAATTATCAAATGTTGAGTCGTTAATAGTTTTATCTTTAAAAACTTCGTTATTTTTTAAAGCTACTGTTGATCAAAAATTATTAGCTGGTAACACGGTTTGGGTTTGTAACTGATTGTAGATCTTTGAATTTTCATCAATTTTACCACCACCCTGTTTAAACAAAGCAAACAATCTTTGCATCACTGGTTTATTAAAATAAAGCGCATCTAAATCAGTTAAATCAAACGGTAATGCGTTTTGGGTGATATGATTTACACCAATAATATTTTTAGTGATCTCATTAATCTCGTTAATGATCGGTTGGCTACTAAAAAAACTATCCGTACTTACGTCTAATAAACGCTCAAGCTGGTTGATTAGATAAGGCGCTGAAATACTTCCCAAGATAACACTAGGGATATTATCTGCACCAGCCCTAATTCTAGTAGCTACAGAGTTAGCTAAATTAAACTCAGATGTTGTTTGGGTAATATCAGCATTCTGATACACAACCTTTAAGAAATCAGGGTTATCTTTATGATCAGTATTATACTTATCAACAATAGAATGCATGATCCGATCTAAAGGAAATGTGCTATTTTGTGCGCTTTGAAATAAGACGATTTTTTCAGGTTTACGTGCACTAACAAATGGTAGGTTACATGATGTAACAACCAAACTTGATAAACCAGTTGCCAATAAAGCAAATGATAATTTTTTTATTAACTTCATAATTGATACTTGAATTATAAAAGAAGCAAGATAAGAAGTTAATAATATGGTCGAATTATCATGAACTAACTCAAACCAAAAAATTCCAGGTCTAAATAACTACGTTTAAATAAGGGATTTTAGCTTTTAAACTGTTAGCAACATCAACTAAACTACCAGACTTTAATAAGCTCTTAGAGATATCTAAGATATTAACTCTAGTATTGTTATATAAGTATTTACTAACAACATTAATTAAAACTTCAGCATTAACTGGAACTTCAGAAGAAACTAATAGTCGTAGATCTTTATCTTCGACATTAACTCGGCCATCGCCAGGGGCCGCCGCCTGGTCTGGTGTTGGTGTTGGTGTTTTTCAAGCAGTCGTCTTCAACAGTTCGATCTGACCACTATCGTTTGAATGATATTTCACACTCATTATGTAACTATCATAGTTAGGATTAATATTCTTAATCACTAAGTTGTTTAATGAAGTAATCCCTGTATCAGATAAAACTAATGAGCTAATATATCCGTCTACAAATGAACCTTGTAAAGCACGTTCATAGTATCTGTGAACAAAGACATCTTCTAATGCTGCTAATGCTTGTTGGTTAGTTAACTGCGCACCATATAAATTAATTGATAAAAATCGCGTAGAGTAATCAGCGTCAAAAATTAGGTGGGTCTTGGGATTTAATGCTAACGGATTGTACTCAGTTAAGTTTGGCGTGTAAAGTTCTAACTCTTGAATCTCAGAATTAACCAAACTAAAGTCAAAACGATCAAGAATATTCGATTTGATTGTTAGTTTTTTCACCGAACTTGGAAAAACTAATTGCTTCATCGTTTGACTATCAGCATTTGATAAGATCACAAAATCAGGTGAATATTCTTTTAATGTCTCATTAATCATCGCTGGGTTTGCTTGATAAAGATCAATTGACATCGTAAAGATTAGACGATCAGGTAAGTTATTAAACTTAGCTAACAACTCATCTGTTGCTCTGTAATTAAACACACTAACCCGACTGTTAACTCTAGCATGGCCTACTGCGATCCAACCTTGGTAATTATTTAAACCAATATCACTAGAGGTTCGTTCGTTTTTTAGATAGATCGTAGGTGAATCTAAGATCGGCATATAAACCCGATCGTTGTAATAATACGGTGATTGGTAATACTTATTGTCATCTGAATAACCAGAGACAAAGTCACTGGTATGACCAGTTTGTTCTTTAGCTAAGATCTTAACAGGTGCTGGGACTTGAGGGTCACTTTGAACACTAGTCAGTTCCCCATCATGATTTTCAAGGACTGAATCATCTACTAAAACAGCAGATCGATTAACTAATTCTACGGATTCAACTGTTGAACTATAGATTTTTTTCTTTAATTCAAAGTCTAAACCTTCAATTCTGAACTTGGCAAGCGTTTGGAAACCAATTAATCTATTAACCGGAGCAAGCGGTTGATTTTGACCTGAAATTAACTTATCTTGATAAAGCGAATTTGAGATCTTTACAGAAGTATAGATGATCCCTGACAAAAGCACAGAGATCAAACCGACCGATCCAAAGATCCACAACAAGGCCTTTTTATATTTCTTTAAACTTTTTGGTTTCACGCTTTGATATTTTTGTTTAACTAGCTTTCTTAAGCTAATATAAACAGTTCATTAAAGATTTATTTAATATCCATATAATAATAAAACTGTTGATTAGTTAATATCAATCATCGTATCTTTCTACTCTAATTATACCACGATCTTAATCGTTGAAGTCTTCAGAGTGGTGTAGCAACATATCTTTAGTTGACTCATTAAATTCGTAAGAATTTAAGTCTTTTAACCCACTTGTTAAACTAATTGATGAACTACTATTTAGTCCAAAATCATTAATACCAAGTGTTGAGGTATTGGAATGGTTATTATAATCAAAATTAAAGCTATCACTATTAGCAAGATCACTCAGTTCACGGGTAATACTTTCATAATTACCAATCTGTTGATCAATATCATCCATTCGTTGTTTTAATGATGCTAACGAATCATTAAAACCACTCGAACCTAGTTTAGCCACTGTTAGATTTGAATCATGGAACTTTGGTTCGAAATCATTTAGGTAATTATTACTACTATTAAAGTCATCGTTAGTTAGATAATCATTGTATGATTTGAGATCAGCTTGATGAGTAAATGAACTGTTTTTAATTGATCCCAACTGGTCACGATCATCAAACAGATCAAAATCATCGACTTGATTTTGATTAAACGTTCTTAGATCTTTTTCAGAAGGATATTGATTAGCTCTAACCTTTTTTTCACGATACTCTTCTTTGTTTAAAACTGGTTGATCTTGCTTCTCATATTGTAGCAAGCGCTCTTTTTGTTTTTTAGCAGCTTCGTATTCTGCTTTTAACTTATTGGGTTGATAAGTTGGGTTGATCTGATCAAGGTTTTGGTATTGTGAACGATAACTCGTATCATCGTTCTTATCATCCCAACGTGATCTAGTCACGATTAATTTCATTAGCTGATTTTTTATATAAGCATAATACCAAGCACAAGGATGGTTATTAGCTTGGTAGATCATCTTATCATTAATCATAAAACCAATATTATCGATTAATGGAGCTTTTTGTTTTCAGATCGCTAAGATCATCTTTAGATCATCATATAAGCTTTCATCTCGTAAAACCAGATAAAACTGATCAACATAAGCATTGATATTATCTGTTTGATAAGAACAATTAATCGTTAGTTCAAATAGTTGTTGGTAGTTATTCACATAACAACTACCAATAATTTGGTTAGCTTGAACTTTTATCATGTCGTAGCGAAAAACCTTATTTTCACTAACGACTAAATCGAAATTGGTTTTATAAGCGTTATTCATCTTTTCTATTATTAACTAAGAGTTTAAAATGTTCTAAATCAGCTAATGTGGTGATCTTAAAACAATCAATTTTAGTTTTAATCCAATGAGCTTTTACTCCTTTTAATTTTAATAAAAAATCAGTTAAATCTAAATGATTTTGTTGATCGTCAACTAAATCTTTTACTGTTTTAAGTCACGTTGCTTGAGGGGTGTAGATCATTTTGATCTGATCACGATCAAGATGTTCTTGGGATTGGTTAATTTGATCGATCTTGATTAGTGACGAAGCAATATCTTGATACAATGAGACACACTGATAATGATCTAAAGCATTAATACAATCACTAAGGATTGTTTGATTAATATTAGGTCTTGCACTGTCGTGAACAACGATCTTGGTTTGATCATTGTAGTTAGAAGCAATCAGATCATTAATCGCATGAATAAATGAAAGATAGCGATTAATTTTTGAACCAGCAATCACCTTAATTATGTGGTTATCTGAGTGTTTGGTTTTAATCATTTCTAAATGTTGTTCATTGACAACTAAATAGATCAGATCAAACAAGTTCGAAGCTAAAAACTGATCTAAGCTGTATTCATAGACCATCTTGTTATTTACTAAATAAAACTGTTTTAACTGATCAGTTAAACCAATTCGACTAGAACTTCCACTAGCTAAAATGATCCCAACAGTTTTAGTAATCATTTTCGCGGTAATCAACTAGTTCTTCAACTAGTTTTTTCAAAACTAAGATACAAACCGGTTGAAGATACTTGTCTGATTGGTATTTAGATAGATCAACATTATGCATAATAATCCGATCTTTAATGATTAAACTAAAAACTAATTGTTTAGTTTTTTCTTGATCAAAGTGAACAAAATTGATCACTAGATCAGCAGCAAAATATTCACTAGCTACTTCTGATAGATAATTGTGAAGATCAGTTGATCATACCTGATTGGGATCAATTGGACTATGACGATTGTTTTTTAAAAACAGATTAATACTTTCAGGGTTTTTAAAGATCATCACCCCTTTGAATAATCGATCTAATTGATGATCTAATAATAAAGCATTAGTAATGATTCCATTACTATGTGATTCCATAATCCCAATCGTTCAATTATGTTTGGTTAGATAGTTAATTATTATATCTTTGTAATCGATCATTTTTGTTTAACTCGTTGGTGTTTGTTCTGTGTTTGTTTGTTTAACCATCATTTGGTATTTTTGATAAATCTGATAAGAATAGATTCCCCCAGATGATAAAGAAAAGAAGGTGGCTAGATAATAAGCTAGATTAAAGATCTGATTAGCTATCGTGTTAGTTAAAACAAACTGTCCAGCAACAAAAAAGGTAATGATGATGGCTACCATCTGAGCAACCGTTTTTAACTTCCCAAAGATATTAGCAGGCACAACGATCTTTTTAGTTGAGACAAACACCCTTAAACCATCAACATAAATATCTCTTAAGATTAGTAAGATCACTAGATAAAAGTTCACGACCCCTAGATAAGCAAAATAAATTAAGACAGCATTAATTAATAACTTATCAGCAATTGGGTCAAAAACTTTTCCGTAGTTTGAGATTAGTTGGTATTTTCTAGCCAAATAGCCATCTAAAAAATCTGAGAAAGAAGCAACCACAAATAAGATCCCAATAATTAAGAAATAAAGATTAATCTTCAGGGTTGCTAAATTAAAAAAGTGGATCTGATAAATCGTCTTTTGATCAGATAAACTAAAATAAAACAATACCAAAATTGGGATTAAGATAATAATCCGAATTGTGGTGAGAATATTGGGGATATTTCTAAAAATCAAGTTGGCCATGAAAACGCGGGAACGGAATCGCATCGCGGATGTTGTCACAACCAGTTACATACATCAATAAGCGCTCAAATCCTAGACCAAATCCAGCTGAACGGTAATATCCGTATTTTCTTAGATCTAGATATCATTGCAAGTTATTAAACTCTGGATCAATATCTAGTTCTAGACAACGAGTTAATAACTTGTTGTAACTATCTTCACGTTGTGAACCACCACAGATCTCACCAATCCCTGGAGCTAATAGATCAGTTGCTGCCACAGTTTGGTTATCGTCATTTAACTTCATATAGAAAGCTTTAACATCTTTTGGATAGTTAATCACAAACACTGGACGTTTAAAGACTTTTTCACAGATATAACGTTCGTGTTCAGATTTAAGATCCATACCAAAGTGGATATCTTTAACTTCAAACTCGACACCTTCAGCAACGGCTTTTTTCAAGATCTCAATTACTTCACGATATTCCACTCTTGGAAAATCGTTATTAATTACGTTGTTTAGTTTGTCAATTAATCCTGGTTCTAGATTTTCATTACATCATTCTAGTTCTGGTTTGGCATAATCAAACAGGTAATAAATCGCATGTTTTACACATTGTTCGATTAAGATCGTTAACTTATCTAAGTCCATTAGTGAAACTTCTGGTTCGATCATTCAAAACTCTGATAGGTGTTTAGAGGTATGCGATTTTTCAGCTCGAAAAGTTGGTCCAAAAGTAAAAACACGTTTAAACCCTTGAGCATAAGCTTCAGCAGCGAACTGACCACTTACAGTTAGTGATGCTTTTTTACCGAAATAATTTGGGTCATTAGGACTAATTACTTCAAACGATTCACCAGCACCTTCACTGTCATTTGAAGTAATTAGAGGTGCGTGAACGTATAAGAAGTCGTTATTTTTAAAGAATTCAAAGAAGGCATTTGCTAATTCACTTCTGATCTTCATGATTACATAAAACTTATTAGTTCTAACTCTTAAGTGAGCATTTTCACGTAAGAATTCACTACCATGAGCTTTCTTTTGTAACGGATAAGAAGGATCAGCTTCTTTTAACACCACGATCTTAGATGCTTGGATCTCAAACGGTTGTTTTTTTCCTGGGGTGTTTCTTACCACACCTTTAACTAAGATCATTGATGATATTGGTAATTTACTTATCTCATCAAAGTTGGGGGTGTTTTCTTTCTTAAAAACAATCTGCACTGGTTCAAGTGCTGTACTATCACTAAAAGCAATAAAACCAATTGCTCCAGAAGAACGAATTGACTTAAAACTACCGACTAAGACAACTTGTTCTCCTTCTCTTTTTGAGTGGGATAATAACAGTTCTTTAATTTCAATAAGTTGCATAATTTTCTCTTTGAATCTCTATATTTAGATCTTATTTTGACCTGAATTTTAATCTATTTCAAAATTAGTAAATTTATTAATAAATTATAATCTATTGCTAAATTTTAAAGCAGATATTTCGTTAAAATTTTTCGTCTACTAATTTATTTATTTAGTAATCATTTTAAATTCGTTGATTACTGAACGATGATGAGTTCTAAAATTAATGAACAATTTAAAGATCTCCATAGCAGGAATAATCCCTACACCCATCCCTAAACTGATCCCGACTAAATCAGGACGATTAACAAATTGTTCATCCATTCTAAACACTGAAGCGATCGGTCCTGTTAGTGCTACTAATAAGATTAATGAAACTGAGAATAAAGCACTAAGATAGATTAATCAATAATATCTGATTGAACTTAAGAAGATTGGTCGATCTGACATTAAGTTTAAACAGTGAATTGAAGCTGCAATTCCTAGAACGATAAAGCCCATTGATGATCCGATCTTATTAAATGATTTGAAGATCTCAATTTGATCTGAGTAGATCGCATAATTAATGCCAATACTATAAGCAGCTAATGACATTAAAGCAATAAAACATGATTGTCATAAAAGATCGATCCCCATTCTTCTAGCAAAGAGATTTTCATACTTATAGTATGGTCGAACGTTCATGACGTCGTTTTTTGATTTTTGGATCCCCAAAGCAATCGCTGGAAACCCGTGGGTTAAGATATTAATCCACAACAACTGTGCTGCTGATAGTAAACTAAATTTAGCAAATAATTCAGCTGGGGTTTGGTTAATTAATGTCAATTTAGTAGCAATCTCAGCGTTTGTACTAATAATATGACGATAAATTGGCACCATCACAATTAAACCAATGATGAAAACTAACAATTCAGCCACTGATGAGATTAAAAGGTTTTGAATCACCTTTTTAATCGTTTGATAGATCCTACGACCTGATTCAACCGAGTTGATGATCGTAGCAAAGTTATCATCAACAATGATCATATCAGCAGTTTCTTTAGCCACATCAGTTCCAGTAATCCCCATCGCACAACCAATATCGGCTTTTTTAAGTGCTGGTGCATCGTTTACACCATCACCAGTCATTGCGACCACTTGGTGGTTGGCTTGTCATGCATCAATAATCCGCATCTTGTCTTTTGGAGACATTCTTGCGTACACAGAGTATTTTTCAATATCTCTTTTTAAGGTTTCATCATCGATCTCATTTAACTCTTTAGATGAGATCGCCAAATCAGTTTTTTCATTATAAATATTAACTTGTTTAGCGATTGCTTTAGCCGTATTAAGATCATCACCAGTGATCATAATTGGTTTAATTCCAGCAGCTTTAGCTGAGTTTACTGAATGGATTACTTCTTCTCGTGGTGGGTCGATTAGAGCGATAATCCCTTGTAGTTCAAGATCGTTTTCGATCTCTAAGAAATCATCATAAAGTTTGTTAATCGGTTTAGTTCCAACAACAAGGGTTCGATAACTTTGATCAGCATACAGTTTAGTTTGGTTAATAAACTGATCGTGATTTTGGTTATTTGAAATCTTTAAAAGCGATTCAAGTGCACCCTTAACGATTAAAATACCAGTATTTTTATTCTCATCAAAGATCTGAACTGACATCATCTTTTTGACAGAATCAAAAGGGTGTACTTTAATCTGATAGTGAGCATAATCTTTAGCTTGATAAAATTGGTTTTCAAGACCAAATCTGATTAGTGCAGTCTCAGTAGGATCGCCCACTTCAACCATCTTATTATGCTCATCAAAATTAATCTTAGCTGTTGAACATAAGATTGAATTAATTAGTAATTTCTTATGTTCATCAGTTAATTGTTTAACACCTTCACTATCTTTTGTTCAAAGCCCAACAACAGTCATCTGGTTTTTAGTAATCGTTCCAGTTTTATCTGAACAGATGATTGCAGCAGAACCTAATGTTTCAATCGAAGATAGTTTTTTAACAATCGCTTTTTGTTTGGCGATATTCTTAACTCCAAGCGCTAAGATAATAGACACGAAAGTACTTAAACCTTCAGGGACGGCAGCAACAGCTAATGAGATAGCAGCAGCTAAGGCTGCTGGTCAGGTTGATTGTATATTACCAACACCATTTAAAATAATCTGAATAATAAACGCGATAATGAATAAAACAATCCCACTATAACCAAAAACTTTTGACAGTTTTTCTAATTTGATCTGTAATGGTGATAGTTGTTTCTTTTGTTTATTTACTAATGAAGAAATCTTCCCAATTTCGGTGTTAGTCCCTATGCCAATTACTTCACATAAAGCATGACCATTAGTAATTGAAGCCCCTGAAAAGAGATGGTCATTTCTTTCTATTGTAGGTAAATTTGCTTCATCATCATTATCATATTGATACTTCTTAACTGGTAATGACTCACCAGTAAGAATTGATTGGTTTGAATAAAGATTACTTGATTCAATAATCTTACAGTCAGCTGGGATCACATCTCCAGCTTCTAACATAATTACATCACCAACAACAATCTGAGTAGATTCAATATTAACTAACTTATTATCTCGATAAACTTTGGTCTTAGTTAAATTAAGTTTATTTAATGATTTAACTGCTTGATCAGATTTAATCTCTTGCACGGTTCCAATTAAGGAGTTAACCACAATAACAAAGAGAATAATAAAAGGTTGGGCTAGTTCAATTTTTAGCGTACCGTTATCAGCATTAAAATCTCAGTTATGTTTTATCCCAGTTATGATCGCTACAACAAATGATGCAACTGTAGCAATTAATAAGATGATGATCATCAAGTCCTTAAATTGAGCTAAGAAAACTAAGAAATAATTTTTTCTTTTCTCAATGTTAATTACGTTTGGACCATCTTTTTGATATCGTTCTAAAGCTTCAGAACTACTTAATCCAATTTTTTTATCCGACATGGAAATTTATAAATTTCAAGTATTTTCTTAAATACATTATCTATATTTTACTCTTTTTTAGATCGATAATAAAAATAATTGGTTGGCAAAATTAATCTAATGATTAAGTAAAGTAATAGCCAAACAGTGAATCATAAATTGCTTCACCCACCTTACCGCTTAAGTTTTTATCAAGGTGACCTAATTGATAAATTAATTTAATCTTCTTTCAG